>NZ_JBIBVY010000031.1:46281-78449 GCF_043080665.1 Streptomyces sp. NPDC014991 | reverse complement strand
CACCCGCTACGACAAACGCGCCCGCCACTACCAGGCGCTGGTCACCCTCGCCTGCCTACGACTCTGGCTGCCCTGACTTTGCGGACACGACCTAGTGCTACCGGGGCAGGGGAGGGCATGAAGAAGGCGCTGCACCGGGGGCGCGGCGCCGTGGGCACCTCGCGGGGCCAAGGAGGAGGGCCTGATGGGCGTTCAGCCGGTGGCGACGAGGTTGGCCACTTGGGCTGCGAACCGGGCCCGTCGCTGCTCGGTGAAGCTCTCGGGGTCGGCGGCCTTACAACCGCCACCGCCCTGCTCGACCGGTGCTCCTGCCACCGAGGGGTGCCGGGCCTTGCGTGCTCAAGACGCAGCGGGAAAGCAATCGTGAAACCTCAGCCGAGGAGGGTTTCACCGCTGCGGGAGCCGGCGCAGACGCCGTATTCCCCGGGACCGAAGGTGCTGACTGTGCTGGGGCGGAGCCCCGCACCGCGCCGAGCCATGACCTGCGGGCTGGAGTGCATCCACGACCGGGCACACCGACTGGAACGGGCCCGGCAGGACAGTCGGCACGTCGCGCAGCGCCGCGCCGACGGGACGCCCCGACCCCCGCGGCGCAAAAGCGCAAGTCACGAGCTCGACGGTGTTGGTCCGACCTGCCGGAGGCAGGTCCACCCGCTCGTGGCCTCCCTCACGAGGTTCGGGACACCGACGGGCACGGCACCCCACTCGCGGTCCTCCTCACGGGCGCCAACCGCAACGACGTCACCCAACTGCTGCCGCTGCTCGACGCCGTCCCCACCCGTCCGCGGCCGACCCGGACCCCCCCGACGCAGGCCGGACTCACTGTTCGCCGACCGCGGCTACGACCATGACGTCTACCGCGACCAGGTCCGCGCCTGCGGCATCGTCCCAGCCATCGCCCGCCGCGGCACCCGGCACGGCTGTGCAAGCCGCCGGTCATATGGGTATGTCCAACGAAACGAGGGGGAGCCGTGTTCGTGCAGCGCCCGTCGCGGCTGAACGCGGGGGAGCCACGCCCCAGTGATTCACTCGCCTCCGCGCGGTCAAAGGACAGGAGGGGCACGCCGATGGGTAGAAGGGCACGCAGTTCCCTCGCCTTGGAGCGGAAGGATCTGGCATTCGATCTAGCGAGAATGTGCGGTAAGCGATTCCTTCCGAGTAACTCCCTGCCAACGGTTCACACGGCAATCGTCTACCGAGCGCGCAGGGCACCGACAGCGGTCAAGGTGCCGTGTTGCCAGGACGAACGGGGTCGGTGGACGGCGGCCGAGCACGTGTATCTCCACCGTCTGTCCGAGGCGCTCCGAGACCTCTACTTAGCCCATGGCGGGCATCCCGAAACCCAGGTCGACCTCCACATAGGTAAGGAACCAGACAACCTGCCGCCAGCCCTTCTGCCGTGGCGCCGGTGGTCGGGCAAGGCAGTCACGCAGTCGGAGAGCGCACAGCGTGCCTTTCACGAGTGCGCTGAAGAGGCAGCCGAGGGATACCGGCAGGTTCGCTACGAGATCGAGCGGCGCATCGCAGAGCACCGGATCCAAAGGCTGGAGAAGAAGACAGCCGGCCACCACCGGATCGTTCTGTTGGAGCAGATCGCGCTACGCCCCCTATGGACGTACGCCATCTCTAGCGATGACTCAACCATCTTCGTGCACCGTCGTGACATCTCGCCGCTTCCGGCACCACCGGGGTCTTCTCTCCCTTCATCGCCGGCATTGACCGCTGGCGCACTCGAAGCGGCCTTGTGGGCTTGCCACGGTGAGAAACCACGCCATTTGAAGTGGGACACGCATTCCCGCAGTGCCATCGAAACGGAGTGCCGCCTACAGGGCGTCAACATCAGCTTTGAGGGCTGGTGGGAAGCCGTGAGTCAGCAGTCCTGGACACCTTCGCCCTCAGGCCCAACGCCCCTCTACCTCAGATCTACTCCCCGAACCAATCAGTCGGGCAACCGTGGCGGCTACGGAAGCGGAACCTCCGGCAGCGGCGGCTTCGGCGGGTACACAGGTTGACCAGTATGCCGGTTCTGAAGGCAGCTGGCAGAGACTGATACGCCGTGTGAGCAATCCGTTCCGTCGTGCATACCGAGGCAGCGCTCGCTCCATGGCGTCTCAGCCATGCCTACACGAGCAACTCGCTGAACCTGACAGAGAAACCGTGCGAGGCACGTCTCCGCCTGCGACTGACCACCGCCTGCCCCTCTCCCTTTCGGAGCTCTCCGTCTTCTGCCGTGCCGACACCACGGCGGAGGGCGGAGACCTGTGCCCCGACACCTGGCGGCCGACCGAGTCGCCCGTGTGGGATTCCGGCCCGGTGGGGCGGCGTTCGGGGAGGACCAGCTGATCGACTGTGTGAACCAGCTGGAGAGAACCGGCCGCGGGGTACGGGCGGTGACGCGCGCCCTGTCCCACCCCCTCAAGCGGGCGCGGGGCGGACACACCACGGATGACGCGACGCTGCTCATGGTGGAGTGGCGCGGCTGACCTCCCCACTGTCGTCCGGCACCCCCTCCGCCGGCCTTGCTGGGGTCTCGTCAGTCGGATGGCCCGTACCCGCTCCCGGTGTCGATGAGGATCTGTTCCGCCTGGCTGATGTTGTCGGCCCGGACGGCCTGGGCCATCGCGGCGCGTGCGGCCTCGGATGTCGCGTTCGGCGGGACCACCAGCAGTGAGAACACGTCCTGGTCGCCCCGGGTGATCAGGACGGTGTCATCGCCCACCGGGAAGGAGTCGATGTGCACCACCCGGTCGTCGACGACGATCCGCCTCGGGAGCCCTTCCCAGGCCGCGGTGTCCAGCCCGACGCGGGTCACGGGGCCGAGATGTGCGATGAGGGCGCTCAGCCGCGCGGGCAGCTCGGCCCCGAGGTCGCGCGACCGCGGCCACCACGCACCGTTGAGGACTCCTTCGCGTGACTCAGTCGTCTCCAGACGGAGAAGTGCACACCCCGGCCGTACGGCCTCATGGAGCCACTGGGCAGGCGCCGGGAAACAGGGGATGTGTCGGAGCTGGTCATGAGGGCCACCCGTCCTCGGAAAGCCTCTGCGAACACGGGACTCGCCTCGCCTCTCCCACGCTACTCCTCGTGGCACGGCCGGTCGGTGCCTCCAGAAGCGATGTCCCGGTCGGCCCCAACCAGAACGGATTCGGCACACATGAGGCCGGGAATCCTCGTGAACACGTGAGAGCTACGGAGAGGCGTCTCCCAAGGCCAGAAACCCTACGGCCCACGTTTGCCCAGGTCACATCTCCCACCCAGGGAAAACTCCTAGCTGATCGTTTCAGAATGAGATTCGGAGTCGTCTCAAGCAGATGATGTTGCAGGCGAGTTGGAGCAGTGCGAGGTGAAGGTCGGCGCGTATCTCGTAGCGGATCCGGAGTCGTTTGGATCGGTGGAGCCAGGCGAAGGTCCGCTCGACGACCCAGCGGGTCTTTCGCGGTGTGATGCTGCGAACGCACCTGGTCCTCAGCCCAGTCGCCCAGCCGCAGCCACGGACGCACCTGGCCTACCAGGTAACCCACCACGAGCGCCGCGACGGCCGCCAGCGAGATTCGCCGCCCATCGTCAGGACCACCGCCTTCCGATCGCGGACAAGCTGATCCATCCACTCCGGCGTCAGCGTTGCGACGAGCACGTCTAGCGGCACAGCAGGCGCGGGGGCCGATCGCGGGTGCACGTCATAATGCTGGCCGGCGCCGACAGAGCCAGCGCCCGATGCCGGTTCTCCCGGGCGCGGCGGGTGCCCCGAGCGTGAGGAACGCGTGGCTGAGGTGGACGTGGTGCTTCCGCTCGCAGCTTGATCATTCTCGGGGCGAGGCGGTCCCCGGGCGAGGGATGCGCAACTGCGGACAGCGCGGGCCGACATGCCGCGCATGGCGTAATGAACCGCTCCGGTGCCTTGAGCAGGTCACGTTGTGCGCAGGCAGTGACCGGTGCGGGTGGCGGGAAGGCGGTGGCGAACCGGGCCATGGGCGAGGAGAGCATGGACCGGTCGGAGAGTTTCGGCGAGCGGCTGCTCGGTGTGCTGCTGGATCGGGCGCGGCTGTTGCCGCCGCAGTTGATCGCCCCGCTGATCGCGGAGGGGGCGGCACAGATGGGCGGCCGTGAGGTGTCCATCCTGCTCCAGCACTACGCGCAGGAGCTGCTGGTGCCGCTTCCGGGCACGAAGCTGCACGTGGGCCAGCCCGAGCCGGTGGTCGGCTCCCCGGCCGGCCGGGCCTTCCAAAGCGCGGACGTCGTCGAGGTATCACGGGCCGGCGGCGGCGTGCGGATGTATCTGCCCCTGTTGGACGGCAGTGATCAGGTGGGCGTCCTGGCCCTGACCCTGGACAGCGTCGACGACGATGACCGGCGTCTGCTGCGCCGGCTCGCCGGCTTGGTGGCCGACATGCTGGTCACCAAGAACGCCTACACCGACCAGTTCTTCCTGGCCCGGCGCCGGGAGCCGATGAGCGTGTCCGCGGAGATCCAGTGGGGTCTGCTGCCGCCGCTGACGATGACCGTTCCGCAGGTCGAGTTGGCCGGCATCCTGGAGCCCGCCTACCGCGTCGCGGGCGACAGCTTCGACTACGCACTCAACGACAGCGTCCTGCACATGGCCGTGATCGATGCGATGGGCCACGACCTGGACGCCGCCGCGATGGCGACAATCGCCATCGGCGCCTACCGCCATGCCCGGCGCGTGTTCGTCAGCCTGGCCGAGAAGTACGCTTTCATGGACCAAGCCGTCTCCCGGCAGTTCGGCGACGACCACTTCGTCACGGCGCAGCTGATGCACCTGAACATCGCCACCGGTGAGTTGGAACTGGTCAATGCCGGCCACCCCGCGCCCCTGCTGTCCGCGACAGCCAGGTCCTGCGGCAGCTGGAGAGTGCGACGACCCTGCCCGTCGGTTTTGGAGGCGAGACGCCCCGCGTCAGAGAACACACACTCCAGCGGGGCGACCGGGTGCTCTGCTACACCGACGGCATCATCGAGGAGCGCGTCGACGGTGGGCAGCCCTTCGACGAGGAACGCCTCATCCGCTGCGTCAACCGCCTGGGGCAGGAGCGGTCTGACGGGATGCGTGCGGATCTGCGCCGGCTTTCCCACACGCTGAAGAAGGAACGGGGCGGGCGCACCAGCGACGACGCCACCCTCTTCATGATCGAGTGGCGCGGAGACGCCGCCGACCACCTCGCAGTCCTGCACTGATACACCTCCACATCGGCCAAAGGGACCAGCCGATCCTCAGCAAGGTCGTGGCTCCACTAGCGGAGAAGGTCGGCAAGCAGCGGTTCGACGCGGAGTTCGCCAAGGTGATCAAGGGCAGCGATACCGCCCCGCGCTACGCGGCAGCGTTGCGCCACGGCCGCGAAGTGGCTGACCAGAGCGAGGGCCCGCAAGCTCATCACCGCCCTGGTCGGCCACCCTTGCGACGTCATCTCAAGTGGCTCCATCAGAGCGGATTGGAGTCATCCATCGGCCAGCTGCTGGATGGTCTCGAGTGCCTGACGTGCTCCGTTCTCGGTCACCAGATGTTCCGCCGCTCTTGCGGCGGCTCGGCTGTGTGCCTGCTGCTTCACTACTTGGTCAAGCGAGTCGGCAAGCCGTTCGGCGGTGAGGGACCGGAAGGGGATCGGGTCGGTGGCCGCGCCGAGGGCGGCGAGTCGCCCCGCCCAGAACGGCTGGTCCGCGGTCACCGGCACGGTGACCGCAGGCACTCCGGCGCGCAGCGCGGCGGCCGAGGTGCCGGCCCCGCCATGGTGGACCACCGCGGCCAGCCGTGGGAACAGCAGGGCGTGCGGCACATCCCCGATGGTGAGCACGTCGTCCCCGTCGGCGGCGAGCCCGGCGCTGCCGGCTTGGAGGATCCCCCGCAGTCCGGCGCGGCGCAGGGCTCGCACAGCGATCTCGCTCAGCCGTTCCCCGTCGCCGGCCGCCATGCTCCCGAAGCCGATGAGGACGGGCCGGGATCCGGCACGCAGGAAGTCCTCCAGATCAGTAGGCAGCCGTTCGGCCGCATCGTGATGAGGCCACCAGTTGCCTACGACATCCAGGCCAGAGCGCCAGTCGGAGGGACGGGGGACCAGGACCGTGCTGAAGCCGTGTAAGATGGGCCAATTGGCCTGTTCCTGTCGTCGACGTATCTCGGAAGGAGAGGCCGGGGGCAGCTCAAGGCGGTGGCGCAGCGCCGCGACCGCCTGTTCGTAGACGCGGTCGGCCATCCGCAGTGCGAAGCATCCGGTTGCTCGGTTGGCGAGACGGCCCAGCGAGCGGGAGCCTGTGACCATGGGCGGGAAGTCGCCGGTTGGTGCGGTGGGTTGGAGGTACACGCCGAGGCTCGGTATGCCCGTGGCCTCGGTGAGGTGCCAGCCGAGCGGAGCCGTGGTGGTCGACAGCAGGAGCAGGTCCGTGCGATCGTCCATCACGTCGGCGAAGCCCTGACCCAGTTCTGTGATGAACGCGGCAGCAGTGTGCATAAGTTCACGTTTGCCTGTGACCCCGCCTCGCACCCGTGTGTCGGCGGGGAGACTGCGAAATTCCAACCCGGCGTCGCGTACGAGGGGTGCGAAGGTGTCTGTGGTGGCGAGGGCAACGTCGTATCCGGCCCGGCACAGTTCGGCGCCCAGACCCGTGTAGGGCGCGACGTCGCCGCGCGATCCGGCCGTGGCGATCAGGATCCTCATTGGTCCTCCTCGGAATCGGTACGGCCACCTGCGTGACGGGCCGCGTTGGCGTGAACCGCCTTGCGCGTATAGGCGGCCAGGCCCGGGCGTTGCTGCGACGGCGGTATGACCAGAGCGAATGCGCGCGGGTCGGCGACGAAGTCGTCCGCGATGCGCCGGTGCATGTCGGGCGGGCAGAAGGTGAACCATCGTGAGATGTGCAAGCGGTGCTCCTCGGCGAGGTCCTTGGCCCGCTCGCTGTTGCTCAGCTCACCCTCGTCGAAGGCCGCGAGCAGCTCCGCGCGCCAAGCGGCGGCCTCACCCATGAGCTGACGCCAATCCTCTTTGGTGTGAGAAGCCGCGCGCGCCATCGCCTCGCGCTGTCCCTCCGAGTGCGCCCATTTCAGTTCTGCCTCGGTGGCATAGCTCAGGTCGAAGGTGATCTCACCGAAGACCTCGAAGCGTTCTTGAGGAGTCAGGGGCACCCCGGTCTTCTGGACCTCTATCGCCCGTTCCGCCACCTCGGCCAGCCGCTGCAGCCTGGCGATCTCCTCACTCAGCTGCCGCTGCCGGGCCCGGAGCCGCTCCAGGGGGTTCACCTGCGGATCCTCGAAAATCGCGGCGATCTCGTCGAGGGGGAAGCCGAGCTCACGGTAGAAGAGGATCTGCTGGAGACGGACCAGGTCAGCCTCACTGTAAAGCCGGTATCCGGCGTGGCTGCGGTCACTGGGCGAGAGCAGCCCCGCCTTGTCGTAGTGATGCAGTGTCCGCACCGTCACCCCGGCGAAGGCCGAGACCTGCCCCACGGAGTAGCTCATCCACCTGCCCTTTCGTCGGTACTAAACCTCAAGCCTGACGTAAGGGGAGGGTCAACTCGCGCTCGCTTAGCCTCGGAGGTGAAGACGGAGAAAACACCTGCTCCGCCTGCAGCGGGCCGGGCGGCCGGCGATGGCGGCGGACGTTTCGAGCGCGGTGTTTCGGCCTCTGGCAGGACGAGGAGCACCTCGGTTGGCAGGTGGCCGACTGGAACCACCTGCTGGCGCCCGACGTGCCGACTGCGGCCGCGTTCTACCGCGCGGTGCTCGGCTGGCAGCCCTTACCCCGCACGGACGGGAGCGCCGACCTGCTGGTCGACGGCGAACCGGTGGGGGGGGGATCCGCTGCGGTACGGCACCGGGGTGGTCGCACTGGCAGGTGTACGTCGCCGTCACCGACGCCGACCTGAACGTACGCCGGGCCGTCGGGCTGGGCGGGCAGGTCCTCGACGGCCCGGAGGAGACCCCGTACGGCCGGGCGGCCCGGCTCGCCGATCCGCGGGGCGGGCGATTCTCCGTCATCGAGGTGGGCTGACGCAGGCGCGGCCCCTCGGGAGTTCATCGGTCGAAGCGGTCTGCAGTATTGGGAACAATTCGACGCCGTGGAACTGGGGTGGACCCTTCGAGCGGATCACTGGGGGCACGGCTATGCGACCGAGGCCGCTCAAGCATGTCTGGACTGGGGGTGGGCCACCCTCGACGACGACTACTTCACGGCTCTCATGCGGCCGGGAAACGAGGCATCAGTGAGGGTTGCCGAGCGCCTGGGATTCACGCCGCGTCGAGAGGACCATCTGCAGGGCCGCCCAGTCACGGTCTATGCCGTGGACCGCCCGAACACCCTGCCCGCTTGTTGATGTTCCGCATGAGTCACGACAGCAGAGGTCTCTTCCTCAACAGGGCGAAGCCAGCGCGGCCGAACATCTGACGCTTGAGCATCCTGATCCGATTCACGTGGCCTTCGACGATACCGGAGTTCCAGGGCAGTGTGAGGCCAGCGGTGACGGCGTCTATGTCGCGTTCGAGGTGCCGGCGAAGTGCCGGAGGCTGGGCAGATCGGTAGTGGAGGTGGCCGCTTCGATCCAGGCCGGCAGCTGGTCGCCCTGGAGGTGAGCGACCATGTGGCCGACGGAACGCACGTGCTCCGAGAGTGCCGTCAGCTCGGGGCAGTTGACCAGGACAGCTTTGATCTGGAGCCGGTCGCTTTCGGGCAGGGCGTCGGGGTGGGTGAGGAGCCAGCGCGTGACGGCACGGGCCGACGGCGGGCGGGGGCCGACCGGCTGGGGCTTGCCGCGAAGATTCCTGCTGACGTAGTCGCGGACGGGCCTTGACCCCGGTTCCTGGACGCGGGTTATGCGGCTTGCGTCAGCGTAGTTGATGCCGTTCGGAAGGTGTTCTCGTAGGCGATGGGGGTGCGGTGCCCGAGGCGGGAGTGACGGCGTCGGACGTTGTAGCGGTGCAGCCATCGGAACGCGTCGAGCCGGGCCTCGCGCTCGCCGCCCCAGTGCTTGCGGCCCTGGAGAGTCTCGCGTTTGAACGTTGCGTTGAAGGACTCCGCGAGTGCGTTGTCCGCCGAGCTGCCGATCGCGCTCATGGACTGGCGGACGCCGGCCTGGTGACAGGCGTCGGCGAAGGCCCGGCTGGTGTACTGGGCCCCGTGGTCGGTGTGCAGGAGCGCGCCATGCGGCCGGGGACGACGCAGTTGGTCGGCGACGACTTCAACGCGTCGCACCCGGACTGTCTGCGCCTGCTGGAGGAGGACCCGCGCAATGCCGGGGCGGCGATCCGGGCCGACTACCGCGCCTGGTTCGCCGAGGCCGAAGCGTATGTGCGCCGGCTTCGCGGCGACGCACTGATCGAGGGCGCGCCGGGCAGCGTGGAGGAGTTCCTTGCCAGCGCACTGCCGTTCGCGGCCGATGGCTACCCGGTCGAGCTCGTGGTCCTGGCCGTGCGGGAGGCGGACAGCCTGCTGTCCACGGCGCTGCGGTACGCCCGCTCCCTGCAGAGGGGCGGCTACCCGCGCTTCACTTCGCCAGCGGGACATGACGTGTGCGTCAGCGCCCTGGCCGACGTCGTCGACGACGCGCAGGAGGCCGTACGGCGCCTGGCAGCGGTGTCGCCGGACGCCGGGCTGCTCGCCGAGCTCCTGGACGACCCGTACGGCGTCGACACGGATGACAGCCTGCGCATCGTCGGGGTGACGACCGTACCGGGCGGTTGCGTCGTCACCCACCCCCTGGGGGTACGGGCCGCAGATGCCGGGCGTACAGGCCCTGCTCTGCGCCGGCACCGTCTGCTCCGGCATGTACGCCAACCCCAAGAGCGGCAACCAGGGCAGCCTCGTGCGCGACGGTGTCGTCGAGGGCTGGGACCTGCACCCCGGCGGGGGCCCGTGCACCGGTACGCCTCCCGAGGAGGTCCTCACCGCGTACATCTACGGCTCCCACGCGATCGCCGAGTGCTGCGCCCACGCGGGCCTCTTCCCCGCCGACCCGCGGCCCTTCACCGGGCCCCCGACCTGTGGGTAGAACTCCCCGAGCGCGACTACTGGCAGCACTGACCGGTACCACTTCCGAGGGCGCCCCCGCGTCGGGCCGGCAGGTGCGCGCAAGCCGCTGCCTGCCGCCGTCCCCGGGTGCGGCGGACCGTGCACAGGGCGGGCGTGAACGAACCGGGGTCCTTCCGCGTCGTTACGGTAACCGAACCGGAGGAGTCCCATGAGTGCTGGACGTTTCCCCGCCCGCCCGCTGTCCGCCGCCGCGCTGACGGGCGCCGCGCTGTGCCTCGTGACCGCGTGCGGCGGCACCGCCGAGTCCGTACGGAGCCACGCGGCCGGTGGGCCCCGGCACACCGCCGCAGGCGGGACGACCGCGTGGCGGGAACCCGCCGCCTACGGTTACACGTTGACGTCGACGACGGAGGCGCTGGCCGGGCGGTTCCGGGTCCAGGTGCACGACGGCAAGGTGTCCGAGGTGGCCGGGCTGGACGAGGACAGCCGGCGCCAGGTCCGCGAACACGCCGAGGTGCCCACGCTCGGCGGGCTGTTGCGGCGGCTGGAACAAGCCCGCAAGGAGCACGCCGAGACGGCGCAGGCGCGGTACGCGGCCGACGGGCACCCCGTGCGCATCGCCCTCGACTGGAGCCGCAACGCCGTCGACGACGAGGCGCTCTACCTCGTCAGCGCCTACACCCCCGCCCCCACCGGGTGAACCGGTCCCGAGACGCCCCGCCCCCCGGCGCGCGGCCCGGGCGCAGCCCCGCTGGTCCTCAGCTGTCCTGCTGCGCACGTGGGCCGCCTCCTCCCTGCGAGCCCGGCCATGACCCCCCGTCCCGGTTCCCGCGCCCGCACCCAGGCGGCCACCGCCCTCACCACCGTGCTCCTGACCGTCGCCATCACGGCCGGCCTGCACCACCCTTGGGCTTGCCCAAGGTGACCGGCGGGAGGCTTGCCCAGGGTGGCCTTGGGCTTGCCCGCAACCGTCGGCGGCTTGCCCGGCTCAGCGGCGCAGACGTGAGAGCCAGCCGGTGGCCTTCTGCTTGGGCACGGCCTGGTCCTGCTCCTGACGCATCGCGCCTGCCAAAATTTTTTCCGTGACCGAACGATTGGGTGGTCTGTGCGGCGAGCGCCCCGTCATGCTGATCTCAAGGTGAGGGGGGCGCGCGTGGCACGCGATCAGGCGGAGATCGAGCAGAAGAACCGGCAATGTCTTGGGTCGTTCGTGGTGCGAGCGCGCCGTGTGGCAGAGCACACCCTCGCTGGTGACTGGGAGAAGCTCATAACACTCATCGACCCGAAAATCGGAATCCGTTTCGAGAACGGTGAAATCCGGATCCGACACGAGCTGCCGGCCGAGGAGGTAGTCGAGTCCGCCGCGGCGCGGATCCGGCCGATTCTCTTGGCGACCGAGGACTGCTTTCACATGAAGGCGCTGAAGGCACTGGGCTACGCCTGCCGGGAGTTGCCGCGTGATGCGGAGTGGGTCCGAGCAGTGCGTGCCGAGTGGAAGACACGGGTAGACCCCGCCACGCCCCTCACCGCGCTGCACCCTGATGCCGGCCGACTGGATGCCACCCAGCCTGATCTCGGGTGCGCGATGGGCTGGGCCCAGGTCTACAAGGTGCGGCCCCGCGTTAACCTGGCCTGCCCCGGGTGCGGGTGGGCCGTGCATGCCAAGCATTCCCCGCAAGGGGTGCGGTTCTTCTGCGGCGTGTTCAGCGTGTGGTGGTGCACCACCGTGCTCGGCGAGGGCGGCGGTCGGTGAACGTGCCGATACCCCGGTCTGTGGAGGAGTTCAGCTCGATCGCGTCCGAGCCGCCGACCGTCGCGGTGAAGGTGGCGGCGATCTCGGCGAAGGTCGGGCCGCGGATGTAGCTGACATGGGTGTCGCCGTAGTCGAGGGGTGCGCAACGAGCTCACTGCCCAGGGGCACTCCTTGGCTATGCGCATGTACCGCGCAACCATCGGGCCCCCTCGCGAGTCGCACTACGCGAACCATCAGCACCACCATGGGGACCACATGAACCGCGCCACCATGACCACGCTCGCCGCCCTCGCCCTCGCCGCCACGCTCACTGCGTGCAGCAGCAGCGACGACAGCAGCACCAAGCCCGCCAAGACCGTCAGGGACAGCACCGGCGCATACAGGTCGCCGAGTCCGCCGGAGGCCTGGACGTAGAACGCGGCGACCGCCTCGTTGCACGGGTCCTTCGGGTCGTACAGCGCTCCGGCGGTCGTGTGGTCCAAGACGACCGCGATTCCCGCCACTACGCGGCCGCCCGCGGCCCGTGCGCTGCGGCGCCCAGGCGCTTCAGCAGCGCCCGGGCCTTCGCCTCGGCTTCCGGGCTCGGCGTGCTGCCGAGGGCGGAGGCGAACGGCATGCGCGGTAGCCGCCGCCCGCACTCGGTCCCCTGGACGCGATTGGTGGACGGGGTTGGTACGCGGAATGTTCGCTCGAGGTGCGGCGTGAGGTGCACCCCCGGGCGGCCTGCCGGGGCCGGCGCTCTGCTGCGTCCTGGCGGAGGTGGTGGGCAGCGGGTGGGCGTGTGCCTAGGGGTGAGGATTGCGGCGTGTCGCGCGGTGTGTGGATCGGTGCGGCATGCCGATTTCCATGATCGATGAATGGAGTTCACGCGACGGCGGTGTCTGGAGGTTGTCCGTTGCCGTCAGCTCGGGTAGGGCAGCCCCGACGCGTCCGCAGATGCCGGCGGCTGCTCGCCGGGGGTCGATGACGTACTTCTCGGTACGCCCCCACCCACAAGCTTCTGGAGTATCAGCTCGACCTTCGAAGCCATGGACGTACCGGACCGCTGCTGTGTGCCCGGTCAACGGATTTCCCGCGGCGGTCGAGTGAGCGAGGTCGCTCACGTCAAACAGACGGAGGTTGCCGTCTTCTTCCCTGTCGCGAGCCACTGGCCGTCCGGACTGAACCCGATGGACGTGAATCTGCACTGGCGGTGTTGACCAGAGCGCCGGGTCTCCTCACGTCGGAGTGATCGGCCCGTCATAAGCGGACAGCTCCGTCTGCCTGGACGGCGGCGACGACGCCTCGCCACGAGAAAGCCGGTTTCTCACCGTGCCGTCGTTTTCCGAGACGGACAGGGTTGGCCGTATTCGCGGTGTTCCAAAATGTGATCTCTCCTGCACGACCTGGCCCCGCCGCCAGACGCAGCAGTGGTCCGTCCCCCTCCTCCAGCGGACGCTCTCTCTTGGGTACGCCGCCCCGCTGAGGAAACCGGGTCGTGGCGAGTGGCGTCCGAAAGCCATCAACGCAGGCGGTAAGGGTAAGGGGTAGTGACCACGATCGCTCGCAAGGAAGAAAGGTGCCCCGCCATGTCCCAGGCACAGGACGTCGTTGAGCTCATCCTCCAGGACCACCGGCGCATGGAGGACCTGTTCCGCCTGATGCGCAGCATCGAAGCCGACCGCGCCGCCGCACTCGAGGAGTTCGCCGACCTGCTGATCGCCCATGCGCTGGCCGAGGAGGCCAAGGTCTACCCCGCCCTGAAGAGGTACAAGAACATCGACAACGAAGAGGTCGAGCACGGCGAGCACGAACACGACGAGGGCAACGAGGCCCTTCTGGCCCTTCTGGAGGTGGAGGAAGTCGGATCCGACGAGTGGGACTCCAAGCTGGAGGAACTGGTGGAGGCCGTCACCCATCACGCCGACGAGGAGGAACGCACCATCCTCAACGGTGCGCGCGAGAGCGTTGCCATGGAGCGGCGTGAGGAACTGGGAGCGGCGTTCTTGGAGGAGCGCGAGCGTCAACTGAAGGCCGGCTGCGGCTCGGTCGACAACGTGCGCCGCATCGTCAAGTCCTGACCGCATCCCGCCAGGGCCTGGGAACCGGCGTCCCGGCGACCACCGCGCAGACCTGGGTCCGAGCGTGGCGCATGGTGGGGCGCCGGCCCCCATCGTCGCTACTGACTTCGGCTCGTTGGGGTGACTTTCGCTGAACACCAGACGTTGGCTTCGCGCGGGCGGTGTGAAGCTTCGGACCGCCGCTCTGCGCTACTCCCACCTCACGAAGACATCGCTGCCGGTGCTGGTCAGGTGTGGTGTCACCGGATCGGCATAACTAGGCAAGCGGATCTCCGTTCCCTCGCTCAGGGCGACGAGAAGGTCCCGGAACATGTGCGACAGGCTTTCCCACACCTTCACCGGACCCTCCGTGTCCCCGGCGTGCAGGCCGTACAGCACGTTCCCGAACCGGTCTCCCTCACGGTGGTCCAGGATGAGCTTGCCTCCGGTGATGTCCGTGGCGATCGGGACCCATCGGACGTGGAACAGGTACCCGTACACCCCGTCGTAGATGTCCCGCAGGTCGGGGTCTTCCGACTCGTTCTCGTCGACCCATTCGGCTATTGCTTCCTCCATCGTTCGTTGACCGGCACGCACTCCCTCGGCGGCGCTCAAAATAAACCCTGCGGGGAGGATCACGCCGGGCGCACTCCCTCGGCGGCGCTCAAAATGAACCCTGCGGGGAGGATTACGCCGGGACCGCCATGGCCCTTCGTGGCGGTGGCCCCGTCGTGGCGTCCCAGCCACGTCACCAGATCGGGGTGCAGGGGGAACCGACGGTCGGCGATGGCGTCGATGTCGTCCTGCGCGGCGGGTGGGTTCAGGGCGGCGTGGTCCGCGGGCGCGTCGGCCTCCAGCCAGGCATCGATCCGGGCGAGGACAACATCAAGGCCGTCGGTCATATGACAACGCTACGAGTCTCGGTGACGCTGCCATGCACTGATGACGCCTGCGGACGGCGATACTGGATTCGGCTCGTCAGGTTGACGCAAGATTGTCGGAGGTCAGGCCGGTGCCCGCTATGAAGCCGTCGAGGGTGCCGTGCCGGTACTGAAGTCGTTTGAGGCGGTTTCGGACGATGGCCTCGAGCCGGTCGAGGGCGACCACGGCGAGGTTGGCCAGACTGCGCTTGACGTGCGCCCATACCCCCTCCACGGGGTTGAGGTCGGGCGAGTAGGGGTGGGTGCGCAGGCGTTGGGACAGTCAGGTCCGAGAGCCGGGCCGCATGGCGATCAGCCCGGCCACGGACAGCCGTCCCGACGTCGTCCACTCACCGTCACCTGCGGAGTCACTCCGCGTCGGCCCCAGGTACGTCCTTTGGGCGGCCGACGGGTGAAGCCTGCCTCGTCCTCGAAACAGATGTAGCCCCCGCAGGCCGCCCGCACTCTTTTACCTCTTCCCAGGTCGCCTCCTGCAGGTGGATCACGACGTGGATGCCGTGGTTTTGGCCGGGTCAGCTCATTCGTGACCGAGTCGATCAGGAAGAGCATGTCGTCGGTGACTACCTCGAGCACGGTGTGGTGTGGCCCCAGGACCACCCCTTCTCCTCGACGGTGGGGGAGTGCACCCGACGACCCGCCACCCGCCGGACAACAGCGGAAGGGCGAGGGGGACGTACACATCGCTGCGGACGCGAGCACGCTCCTTCCGCTGGGCGATCAGCACGTCGGGATGGCGGGCATTGTTGTTGCGCCGGCACAGGTAGGCGTGAAGCGCCCGGGTCTGCGCGGTGTGGTTGCGGTGGTTGGAGTTGGCGACGGTGAACTGGCGCAGCGGCCCGAAGTGGGCCTCGATCATCCTCACAGTCATAGCGGGTGGCGAGGGCCTTGCTCTGCTTGAGCTTGTTGAATCAGCGTTCGACGACGTTGCGGCGCCGGTACCGTTGCGGTCGAAGTGGCAGAGTGCCTCGCCGACGGGTCGGCGTCCGCTGATCTGGTCCACGCGTTCGGGAATTGTGCAGGCGATGCCGCGTCTGCGCAGGTAGGCGAAACGAAAGCGGGGCATGCCCAGCTCGCCGGTAGGCCGGCGGGCCGCCCCAGGTGCGGGAGCACCTGCCGACTCCCGAGCGAAGCCAAGCCGGTCGCGCGCGTGATCGTCGTCCCCCGGTTGCCTGACGAAATGCGCCATGACACGTTGGAAGCAGGGCGCTCCTCACTCGCCCTGACGATTGGATCGCCTCCGCCGTCCAGCATTGGAGCGCGGCGATGGACAATGAGCGAGACAGCGGCCGGCCGGCGCCCGGGGTAGGGGATGCCGAGGGACGGCAGGATCCAATTGTCGAAAGGCGTCGGCCCCAACCCGCGGACCCGGCCGTCCGGGGACTCACCCTGAAAGGGTTCCTCGGTGACAGCGACCGAAGGGGGTGTCGCCGCCTGTACTTCACGAGGAATCTCGACTATTACGCCGAGTTCTCCATCGAAGACGTGGTGGACACGTCACGCATCCCTCAGGACCGCCTTCCGTTCCTGGGCGAGCCCGCCTCGGAGGTCACACTGAAAGTGGGTGCGAAGTTCGAATACACTCGCAGTATCCCTGCCCGGGTTCCGGATGAGTTCGACCTGGACGTCCAGCGCGTTCATGCCGTCCCTCCCGTTCGCCCCGCGCATCCCGCGCGTGGCGCCCCGCGCAGCCGCGGGCGTAACCGTGACCGCACCGATTTAGCCGCTGACACTGAGTACACATGTGGTGAGAACACATGCCAGTACAACACATGTGAGACGTGTGTAACATGCGGTGAATACACGTGCGGCGCCACGAATTGCAATGAAGTCACATGTTGGGACGAGACCTGCGACGAAAGTGGCACATGCGCCACACGTTGTCTTACCTGTGAAACCTGCCCGGGTGAATCAGCGACGTGCCCGTCCACCGGGGATTGCACACCTTCGCTCGGATGGACGGTTGACGATCCTTGCCGGGGCCCGAGTGAAATCGAAACGGTATGCGAGACGTGTAGCGGCACGTGTGCATGCTAGAGAGCTGTTGTTCGGGGCGGTACGCCGGCCCATACGGGCCGGGGCCAGTGAGACATGCTCCATTGGAGGCTCCGTGAATGGACAAGCGCGCCCCGGCACGCTGCTCGACGGGGGGCCCGCCGCCCTCCCGTGGGAAAGCGTCCTCCAGGGCGACCGGCAGGCCGCCGCGCGATCAGTGGCACTCGATGTTGCCAAGCGGTGCGTCGACCGCAGGTGTCTGTCCCAGGCCCTCGCCCTCACCGCCGGCCGAAGCGAGTTCCCGCCCGGGGTGCGTTGGCTTCCATACGGTCTCGCGTCGGGCGACGTGGGCATCGCGCTCCTTTGCGCCTACTGCGACCAGTACCAGCCCGATGAAGAGTGGGACGCCGTCGGCCACGGCTTCCTCTCCTCCGTGTCGGAGGTTGACCGGGAGGCCGGAGGGAACTTGCACCCCGGCCTCTTCAGGGGGCTCGGGGGGACCGTGTTCGCGGTTGCCGCGCTCAGCCGTGTCGGCACCCGCTACCGCCGTGCGCTCGGGGTACTCGACGGCGAACTGGCATCCCTCGCACGGAGCGCCGCCGCTCGGCTCGCCGACGATCGCCCCGGCCGACTGGTGAGCGACTTCGACCTGGTGTCCGGCGTGAGCGGACTGGTCGCCGGTCTCCTGGGACGCGATCCGCACCGTTCGCTCGCTCCGCTGCTCACCGCATTGGTCAGCCTGGCCACGCCGACCGGTGGGGCGCCACGCTGGGCCACCCCGCCGGAACTGTTGGGCGACCCGTCCATGCGGAGCGCCTACCCGTACGGGAATCTCAATTGCGGGCTGGCCCACGGAATCCCAGGCCCCTTGGCAGCCCTCGCCCTGGCTTTTAAGGCGGGCCATCGGGTGCCCGGCCAAGCCGAGGCGGTGCGGTGCCTGGCGGACTGGCTGACGACGCACCGGGCCGACGACCAATGGGGAGTCAACTGGCCGGCGGCCATCCCCCTGCCCGCGCCGGACGGCACAACAGCGCCTCCGCGTCCCGTACCGGCGCGCTGCTCGTGGTGCTACGGCAGCCCCGGGGTGGCCCGCGCCCTGTGGCACGCGGGCGAGGCGCTGGATGACCAACGGCTGCGCGCGCTGGCCGTCGAAGCGATGACGGATGTCCTGGCGCGGCCGGTCGCCTCCCGCTACCTGAACTCCGCGACGTTTTGCCACGGCGTGTCCGGGCTGCTCCAGGTGGTTCTGCGGTTCGCCCACGACACTCGACTGCCGCAGTTCACCGCCGGGGCCACACAGCTGGTCGACCAGATACTCGCCGGCTTCGAGCCCGACCGGCCTGTCGGATACACCGCGCTGGGACCGGATTCCAATCGGTTGGATCGGCCTGACCTGTTGGACGGCGCCGCCGGTGTCACCATGGTGCTGCTGGCCGCGTCGACCGACACCGAGCCCGCCTGGGACCGGGTCTTCCTGTTGTCATGACCGCCCACGGCCACAGCCGGCGCGCCAAGCCACCGCTCTACCGACCCTTGGACTGGGCGATGGTACGGGCGCCCCTCCTGCCCGCCGATGCGCTCGCCGCCCTCGGCGGGGCCGCTGATGAGGCAGAGACGCTTTCCCCCGCGGATCCGCTGGTCCGTCTCGCCATCGAGGTGGGCAGCCCCGACCTGGCCACCGCCCTCCACCGGACCCGGCCCGACGACCCGGCGGCGCGTCGCGTCCGTGGGAAGCTGGCGCGCTATCTGATCCGGATGTGCACCCGGCCTACGCCGTACGGCATGTTCGCCGGAGTCGGCTTGGCGCACTGGGCGGACCACACGGACATCGCGGTGGTCGCCGGCCCTCCGCACACCCGTACGCGGCCCGACATGGAGTGGCTGCTCGGGCTCGTCCACCGGCTGGAGGAGGACCCGGAGATCCGCGCGGGACTGCGGCTGGTGACCGATCCGTCCGTCTCCTTGCGCGAGGGACGTGCGTTGCTGCCCGATGGCCGAAGCGGTGGCGGGTCGACCATGTCCGTCCGGCTCACCTCGGCAGTCCGCCACGTTCTGGAGACCGCGCGTCAGCCGACCCCACCCCACGAGCTCGCGGCGGGCCTCGCGCGGCTGGCGGGTGCGACACCTGAGAAGGCGGGCGCGCTGGTCGACCGGTTGTACGCTCAGGGGTTCCTGCGGTCGGACCTTCAGCCACCGCTGACCGGTGGTGACCCGACGGGGCACCTCGTGCGTCGGTTGGCCGCAGTGCCCGGCGCGAGTGACGTCGCCTCGCGCCTCGGCAGACTTTCCGACGATCTTACGAAATGGGACCGTCTCCCTCTGCCGGACCGGATCGAAGCCCGCCGAGAGCTGGTCGCGCGGGCCCGGGCATTGCAGCCCGCCGCGGCCGGTGTCGGCGTCCTGCAGACCGACATGGCGCTCACCCTGGGCGGCCGGGGTCTGCACCGGGAAGTGGCCGCTGAGGCGGCTCGCGCCGCCGAGCTGCTGCTCCGCCTCAGTCCCTACCCTGCCGGCCTGCCGCGTCTGGAAAGCTACCGGCGGTCGTTCCAGAGCAAGTACGGGGCGGAACGTCAGGTACCTCTGCTCGAACTGATCGATCCGGACGTCGGGCTGGGACTCCCCACCGCCCTGGGAGCGAACGGCTCGCCGCCCCACAACCAGCGGCGCAGTCGACTGCTCCTGGACCTCGCCCTAGCCGCCAACCGAGAGCACCGCCAAGCCGTCGAACTGACGGATCGGCAGATCGAGGAACTGTCCGTCTGCCCCCTCGACCCGGGCTTGTGCCCGCCCTCTGTGGACATGGCCCTGTTTCTGACGGCCTCCTCGGCGGCCGCACTTGACGCCGGTGACTTCAAACTGGTCGTCGGGCCGAACCTCGGCGCGCCGGCCGCCGGCCGCCACCTCGGTCGCTTCGCCGACCTGTTGGGTCCGGCCGCCTACGCGGGCCTGGATGGAATCGCCCGGCAGGAACAGATGTCACACCCCAACACCCTGCTGGCCGAGCTCGTATATCTGCCGGGACGTGCCCGCATGGCCAACGTCACCGTACGGCCCGCGGTGCGAACCCACGAGATCGTCGTCAGTGGCGTCGCTGGCGTACCCCTACGGAGGGTCGCGCCCCTGGACGAGCTGGTCGTGGGGATCGACTCCGGACGGCTGAGCATCGAGTGGCCTGCCGCAGGCGTACGCGTTGTCGGCGTGCAAGGACACATGCTGAACTCGTTGAACGCGCCACCTCCCGTGCGCCTTCTGCTGGACGTCGCCATGGACGGGCGCCACCAGTTCACCCCCTTCTCCTGGGGACCCGCGAACGCCCTGGCCTTCCTGCCCCGGATCCAGCACGGCCGACTCGTGCTCGCCCTCGCACAGTGGCGCATGGACGGCGGCCGATTGTCGACCAACGCATCGGGCGAGGCGTTCGCCGAGGCTCTGGCCTCGTGGCGAGAGTGCTGGGCCGTACCCGACCGGGTGTACCTGAGCTCAGGCGACAATCGACTGTTGCTCGACCTTTCCGACACCGACCAGGTAGAGCTGCTTCGGGATGAGATGAGACATCTTCCCGAAGGACAGTGCGGGCTGCTCCAGGAGGCGCTGCCGGGACCGGAGGACGCATGGCTGCCGGACGGCGGTCGTGGCCGTGTATGCGAGATCATCGTTCCCCTGGTCCGCACCCCGCCCCGTGGTCGGGATGTCGGGAATGCCCCGGCGGACAACCCGCCAGCCACCGAAACCGGGGCCCCGGCGGAGGCGGCACCCGTGGTACGAGGCCCAACACCGGTGGGCCCGCGAGCTGGTCTCCGTCTCAAGCCGCCCGGTAGTGATTGGCTCTACCTGAAGCTCTACGGCCGCCCATGGCAGCAGGACGAGCTCATCGCCGGGCCACTGCTGACCTTCGGGGAGTTCGCCACCGCCTCCGGCCTGGCCGACACCTGGTTCTTCATCCGCTACGCCGACCCCGAGCACCACCTGCGGATCCGCTTCCACGGCGACCGATCCGCCCTCCTGGGCCCGCTCATGGATCAAACCTGCCGTTGGGCCGATGACCTGCTGCAAGCCGAACGCGTCACCAGATTCGCCTTCGACACCTACGAGCGCGAGACCGAACGCTACGGGGGCGGGGACGGCATGCGCGTGGCGGAGGCAATCTTCGGCGCCGACAGCGCCTCGGTCGCCGAGCTCCTCAAGGCGAGCGAGGACGGGACGCTCGGGCTGGACCGAACCGACGTGGCGGTCAGCAGCGTCGACGACCTACTCGACTCGCTGGGCTTGACGCCGGACGAACAGTTGGCGTTCTGCCGGAGCCTGTGCGAGGTCTCCCCGGAAGGCGGCCAGCTCTACCGGCAGCACGGGCCCAGGCTCCGGGCAACGCTCGGGAGACCGGATCACCCGGACACCGCTGCCGTGGACCCGCTCTTCGTAAGGCGTAGAGCGACCCTGGCACCCGCCGTCGCTCTACTCACCGCACTGGGACGAGATGGCGGACTCGTCCGAAACCACACCGAGCTGTGCCGTTCGTACGTCCACATGCACCTCAACCGGCTCCTGAGCCTCGACGGCACGGACGAGCGGCAGGTTCTCGAACTTCTGCGCCGTACCAAGGAGGGGCTGGCCCGTGCCCCGCTCGGCTGACGCGATGACGACCTCGCCGGTGCGTCCGGGACACCTCTCGAAGTCAACCGCTGACAGACGATCTGTTCCACAGACTCCCGCCCGCGACCAGCGTGAGCACCCTGAGTACCGGTCACACCAGCCCTTTGACCCGCGGATTCAAGTTGGAGGACGCTGATGGCAGTGCATTCCAGGCCGGTGCGGGCATGTGCCGGGTCATGCGGGGCGGCCTGGCCAGCCGAGAGCCGGACGAACCGTCCGTGCCCGTGCTCGGGGTCGACCTGCCACGGCTGCTGGTACTGCTGGGAATCCACGCGCCGGAGGAACGCGTGCAGCCGCTCCGGCAGCTCGTGCGCGCCCGTAAGACTCGGAGGATGAAGGCTATCGATGAGTCGAAATGGGCCTCGAACTAGGCCGCTCACCTGGGCGTTCGCCGGACGCTGGAGCTGGGGTAAGGGAGGCGCGCGCCGCACCGGCTCCACCTGGCTGGCGGCTGCAGGGTGACTGTCAGTGGCCGCCGCGACCAGCAGGGGCACCTCGCCGCCGTCAGCCCGCCCCCTCCTCGTCCAGGACCCGCTGGGCCGTCGCGAAGGCTGAGTTGGCGGCCGGAACCCCGCAGTACACGGCGGCCTGGAGCAGCACCGCGCCGATCTCCTGAGGGGTCAGCCCATTGCGCCGCGCCGCCCGGACGTGCATGGCCAGCTCCTCGTAGTGCCCGTGCGCGACCAGCGCCGTCAGTGTGATCATGCTGCGCTCGCGGCGGGACAGGGTCGGGTCGGTCCATATCTCGCCCCACGCGTAGCGGGAGATGAAGTCCTGGAACCGGGCGGTGAACGGGGTCTGCCTGGCCTGGGCCCGATCCACGTGCGCATCGCCCAGAACCTCCCGGCGCACCGCCATCCCGCTCTTTGGCGGCCCGTCGAACTGGGTGCGCAACGCGGCCAGGACGGCCCGGGGGCACTCGGCCGGTGCCAGGTGAGAGGCGCCGGGCAACTCGACCAGGGTCGCGCCCGGCACCGCGTCGGCGACCTCCCGCAGATGCGCGGGCGGCGTTGCGGGGTCCTGCCGGCCCGCCACCAGGAGAGTCGGTACGGCGATGTCGGCGAGCCGCTCGCGCAGGTCGAACGCGGCGAGCGCGTCGCAACAGGCGGCGTACGCCGCCGGGTCGGCCTCCCGGTGGTCCCGTACGAGCCGGGGCACGGTGAACCCGGGGGTGAACCAGCGGGCCTCGGCGCTCTCCGCCAGCCGTTGCAGGCCCTCCCGGCGCACCTGCTCGGCCCGCTCCTGCCAGGAAGCGCTGCCGCCGAAGTGGGCGGAGGAGCAGATGACCGTCAGGGAGGAGAGCCGTTCTGGATGGTGGACGGCCAGGTGCAGGCCGACGGCGCCGCCGAGGGACACGCCCGCGTAGGCGAAGCGATCGATACCGAGCGCGTCGGCGAGCGTGAGGACCAGGGCGGCGAGGTCACCGACGGTGGCGCCGGGCCCGATGAGATCCGCCGCCGAACCCCCGTGTCCCGGCAGGTCCCAGGACACGACCCGGTGCCCGGTGGACAGTTGGGGCGCGACGCGGTCCCACAAGGCGGTGGACGTGCCGAGCGAGGGGCCGAGCAGCAGCGGGGGCGCGGAAGGCGGTCCTTCTTCCAAGTGGTTGAGCAGTTTCACGGTCAACGTCGCTCCAAGGCACGGTCGGTGAGGGGGCCGGCGAAGCCGGTGTAGCCCGCGGGGTCCGTGAGGTCGCCGAGATCGACATCCTTCAACTCTGGCTCTTCGCTGAGAAGTTCCGCCAGTGCCCGCTCCTGGGTGTGTGCGCGGCGGGCCAGTTCCGTCAGGAGCTCCCTGGCGCGGGCCCGGCCGAGGCGGGACTCCAGCACGGCGGACAGCCGCTCGGAGACGATCAGTCCCCGGGTGAGGCCGAGGTTCTGGCGCATCGCGGCGGGGCGCACCCGCAGCCCCTCAGCCAGCCCGGCCGCGTGGGCGGCCGCACCGCCCACCAGCCGCAGGAGGTCGCGCAGCGGCTCCCACTCGGCGTGCCAGGCGCCGGCCGGCCGCTCGTCCTCGGCAACCAGGGAGCCGTACAGCGTGGCCGCGAGTTGGGGGGCGCGCCGGGCGGCGGACACCAGCAGGGTGGAGCGCACCGGGTTGGCTTTGTGCGGCATGGCGGACGAGCCGCCGCCGCTGCCCTCGCTCACCTCGCCGGCCTCGGTGCGCGACAACGTCAGGACGTCCACGGCGAGTTTGCCCAGTGCCCCCGCCGTGAAGACCAGGCACCCCGCAAGGTCCGCGACCGGAGTGCGTAGTGCGTGCCAGGGCAACTCGGGTGCGGAGAGGCCGACTTCCCGGGCGTACGCGCGCGTGAGAGCCACCCCGTCCTTGGTCCCGAATGCCCGAAAGGCCGCCAGCGTCCCAGCGGCTCCGCCGAGTTGGACGGGGAGCGTGTCGCGTACCCGGGAGACCCGGTCGCGTGCGTCCAGGACCAGCGCGCGCCATCCAGCCACCTTCAGCCCGAACGTGGTCGGTACAGCGTGCTGGGTGAGCGTCCGTCCCGGCATTACCGTGTCCCGGTGCCGGGCGGCGAGCCCGGCCAGCGCCCGCTCGGCGCGCCCGAGGCCGGCCAGGACCGGGCCGAGGCTGCGCACGGCGACCAGCATCGTCGCAGTGTCCATGACGTCCTGGCTGGTGGCGCCCCGGTGGACGTAGGGTCCGTACTCCTCGCCGACCGCCGCGGTCAGGTCGGCGACCAGCGGGATCACCGGGTTACCGTCGTCCACGGTCCGCGCGGCCAGCGAGCGGATGTCGAAGTTCGCCGGGTCGGCCGCTTCGGTCACCGCAGCGGCGGCCTCGGCGGGGGCGAGGCCCAGGGCGGCCTGGGCGCGGGTCAGGGCCGCCTCGGCGTCGAGCAGGGCCCGCAGGTATGCGGTGTCGCTCGTCGTGTGCGCCGCCGGGGTGCCGGCCCACCCCGGGGCGAGCAGGCCGGTGTCGCTGTCGTCGGGTGCGTCGGGTGTCACTGGTACTCCAGGAAGACCGTCTCGCCTTCGCCCTGAAGGCGGATGTCGAAACGGTAGGTGCGGTGGCCCTCGTCAGCGGCGATCAGCGTGTCGCGCCGGTCGCCCACCTGGGTGAGCAGCGGGTCGGCGGTCAGCGCGGCCTCCTCGCCCGGCAGGTAGATCCGGGTGAACAGGTGCGTGAGCAGACCTCGGGCGAAGACGCACACGCTGAGGTACGGCGCGCTCTGCCCGCGGGCGCCGGGGCGCAGGGTCCGCGCGTACCAATGGCCGTCGGCGTCCGTCTGGACGCGGCCCCAGCCGGTGAACTCCACGCCGTTGCGGCCGAGGTGGCCACCGGTGGCGGAGTCGCGCCGGATGGAGCCGTTCGCCCGCGCCACCGTGCCGTCGGGATGCGGTCCCCACAGTTCGACGAGCGCGTCGGGCAGCGGCCGGCCGTCGCCGTCGAGGACGTATCCGTGGACGGTGACGGTGTCCGGGTGGCCGAGCGGGGCGATCTCCGCGCCGCCGCGGAAGGGCAGGGCGTAGCCGTAGAAGGGACCGACCGTGTGGGACGGGGTGGGCAGCACCTGCTCCGGGCCGCTCGTGTCGATCTGCGTCATGGCGCTCAGCGTCCTTCTTCCATCCAGGTGGCGGCGGGGCCGTCCAGCACGATGTCCCAGTGGTAGCCGAGGGAGAACTCCGGCACCGACAGACCGTGGTCGTAGGTGGCGACCAGCCGCTGCCGGGCCGCGTCGTCCGTCACCGACTGCAGGATCGGGTCGTACCGGGATAGCGGATCGTTCGGAAAGTACATCTGCGTCACCAGCCGCTGGGTGAACGCCAATCCGAAGACCGAGAAGTGGATGTGGGAGGGACGCCAGGCGTTCAGGTGGTTGCGCCACGGGTACGGGCCGGGCTGGATGGTGGTGAAGTGGTAGCGGCCCTCGGTGTCGGTGAGGGTGCGGCCGACGCCGGTGAAGTTCGGGTCGAGCGGGGCGTCGTGCTGTTCGCGCTGATGGGCATAGCGGCCGGCCGAGTTGGCCTGCCAGATCTCGATGAGCTGGCCGCGCACCGGGCGCCCGTCGCGGTCCAGCAGCCGCCCGGAGACGGTGATCCGCTCACCGACCGGTTCCCCGGCGTGCTGCCGGGTGAGGTCGTTGTCGATCCCGGTGATGTCGCGCTCCCCGAAGGCGGGAGAGTGCAGCTCGACCAGTTCGGGGTCCTCGCTGGTATCGATGGCGACCAGGGGCTGCTTGGGGTGGCGCAGCACGGAGGAGCGGTAGGGCGCGTAGTCGCGGCGGGGGTGGTGCTCGACGGGGGCGCCGTCGGCGACGCGCTTCTCGTACACGGCGTGCTCGGCGGCGATTTCGAGGTCGATGTCGGCTTGGGTGAGGCTCATGGGATGTCCTGGGAGGTCAAGGGGTATGACGGTGCCCGCGACGGGCGCGGAGGTGGATCGCTGTGCGGCTGCGCCGCGTGGGCGCGAGCGGGGTGCGGGCTGGCTGGCGCAGTGCTCAGCGTTCGAGGACAAGGGCGAGGCCTTGGCCGACGCCGATGCAGAGGGTCGCGACGCCGGTGCCGGAGCCGCGCCGGGCGAGCTGGTGGGCAACGGTTCCCGCGAGCCGGGCGCCGGAGGCACCGAGCGGATGTCCCAGCGCGATCGCCCCGCCCTGGGGGTTGAGGATCGCCGGGTCGAATTCGGGCCATTCGGCGAGGCAGCCGAGGACCTGGGCGGCGAAGGCCTCGTTCAGCTCCAGGACCGACAGGTCGTCGAAGCACTTGCCCGCCTTGGCAAGAGCCCGGTCGACGGCTGTGACGGGAGCGAGGCCGAAGTAGTGCGGGTCGAGGGCGGACACGCCGGTCGCGGTGATCTGCGCGAGCGGATCCCGACCGGTGGCCCGCAGCCCCTCTTCGTCGGTGAGGAGCAGCGCGGCCGCACCGTCGTTGAGCGGGGAGGCGTTGCCCGCAGTGACCGTGCCGCCCTCGGCACGGAACGCCGGCTTGAGCTTCGCCAGCGCGGTGAGGGAGGCGTCCGGTCGGACGCACTCGTCGGCGGCGAATGCGACCGGCTCGCCCTTGCGCTGCGGGACTGGGACGGGCACCAGCTCTGCGTCGAACAGGCCCTGCTCCTGGGCAGCGGAGGCCTTACGGTGGGAGGCAAGGGCGAACTTGTCCTGCTGCTCCCGGGTGATCTCATGCTTGTCGGCGATCAGCTCGGCGCTCTCGCCCAGCGGGATGGTCCACTGCGGGTCCATCGCCGGGTTGACCGCGCGCCAGCCGAGCGTGGTCGAGTACAGCTCGGTGTGGGCGGTCGGGAACGGCATGTCCGGCTTCGGCAGGACGTACGGCGCCCGGGTCATGGACTCCACACCGCCTGCCACGGCGATAGAGGCGTCGCCCACCGCGATGGCCCGGGCCGCCTGGATCACCGCGTCCAGGCCGGAGGCGCACAACCGGTTGATCGTCACGCCTGGCACCGAGGTCGGCAGCCCGGCGAGCAGGGCCGCCATGCGGGCGACATTGCGGTTCTCCTCACCGGCGCCGTTGGCGTTGCCGAAGTAGACGTCGTCGATCCGGGCGGGATCCAGGCTGGGAGTGCGAGCCAGGAGCGCGCGGAGGACGTGGGCGGCCAGGTCGTCGGGGCGAACGGCCGACAGACCGCCGTTGTAGCGACCGAACGGGGTGCGGACGGCGTCCACGAGGTACACGGTCTTCATGGCGTGAGCGCGGTTCACAGCACCTCCTCCGCAAGAGTCAGTTCCGCATCGGTCTTGGCGGCGACCTCGGCCCCAGCCACACCGGGCGCGGTCTCCACGAGCACGAGCCCCTCCGCGGTGACGTCCAGAACGGCCAGATCGGTGATGATCCGGTTCACGCACGCCCTGCCGGTGAGCGGCAGGGTGCACTCCTTGAGAATCTTCGGCGAGCCGTCCTTGGCGGTGTGCGTCATCACCACGATCACCTGTCGGGCACCGTGCACCAGGTCCATCGCACCGCCGATCCCGGTGACCAGCCTGCCCGGCACCACCCAGTTGGCCAGGTCGCCGCTGGCGGAGACCTGCATGGCGCCGAGCACGGCCACGTCGATGTGCCCGCCGCGGATCATCGCGAAGGACAGCGCCGAGTCGAAGAAGGACGCGCCCGGCAGGACCGTCACGGTCTCCTTGCCCGCGTTGATCAGGTCTGGGTCGACCCGGTCCTCGGTGGGATACGGGCCCGTGCCGAGGATGCCGTTCTCCGACTCCAGGATCACCTGGACGCCCTCGGGCAGCTGGTTCGGGATCAAGGTCGGCAGGCCGATGCCGAGGTTGACGTACTGGCCGTCGCGCAATTCACGCGCCGCGCGCGCGGCCATCTCCTCACGAGTCCAGGCCATCAACCGCTCACCGTCCGCCGCTCGATCCGCTTGTCCGCCGCCTGCTCGGGGGTCAGCGCCACCACCCGCTGCACGAAGACGCCTGGCAGGTGCACCGCGTCCGGGTCGATGGCGCCGGGCTCGACCAGTTCCTCCACCTCGGCGAGTGTGACCCGGCCGGCCATGGCGGCGAGCGGGTTGAAGTTCCGGGTGGACCTGTTGAACACCAGGTTTCCGTGCCGGTCTCCCCTCGCGGCACGCACCAGCGCGAAGTCGGTGCGGATACCGCGCTCCAGCACGTACTCCACGTCGTCGAACTCCCGCACCTCCTTCGGCGGCGAGGCCAGCGCCACTCCGCCGCTGCCGTCGTAGCGCCACGGCAGGCCACCCTCGGCGACCTGGCTGCCGACCCCGGCCGGGGTGTAGAAGGCGGGGATGCCGGCACCGCCGGCGCGCAGCCGCTCGGCGAGCGTGCCCTGCGGGATCAGCTCCACCTCCAGCTCACCGGCCAGGTACTGGCGGGCGAACTCCTTGTTGGCGCCGATGTACGAGCCGGTCACCCGGGCGATCCGGCCGGCGGCCAGCAGCACGGCGAGGCCCGACTCCATCGCACCGCAGTTGTTCGACACCACGTTCAGGGCCCCGACTCCGCACTCGTGCAGCGCCTGGATCAGTACGTTCGGTACGCCGCTCAGCCCGAACCCGCCGACCGCGAGGGATGCGCCGTCCGGCACATCGGCCACCGCCTCCAGTGCCGTGGCGACCACCTTGTCCATCTGTGACGCTCCGTCTCCGGTTCATCAGTGCACTGATGATCAGGGCACTGAGTATGTTGTGGGAGCTGCTCACGCTGCCATCGGAGTCCAGGGCCGTCAAGACCCGAATTTCTCGGGGCTTCCTGGCAGGGCAGTCGATTCATCGACCGTGTACGATCAGTACACCAACGAATCGATCAGGGGAGCGCGTATGGCCGCGGTGGATCTCGCCACCCATCCCGGGCACCTGGCCCGGCGGCTCCAGCAGGCGCACTACCTGCTGTGGAACACCATGGTCTCGGAGGAGATCACCTCGCCACAGTTCGCCGTACTGAACGCGCTCGTCGCCGAGCCTGGACTCGACCAGCGGACCGTCGGGGAGCGGGTCGGTCTTGACCGCTCGACCGTCGCCGATGTCATCGGCCGACTCGGCCGCCGCGAGCTGCTAGACAAGGTGCGCGACCCGCAGGACGCCCGGCGCTTCCTGCTCCGCCTCACCAACGAGGGACTGCGCACCCACCGCAAGCTGACCGTGCGCACCGCCCGCATGAACCAGGTTTTCCTCGCTCCGCTCTCAGCCGAGGAACAGGCACAGTTCTTCGACCTGATCCGCCGGGTGGCCGACGCCGCGGAACACCTGCGAAACGCGGCCGAGCCGCTGACCACCCACGGCTGACCGCGCCACATCCGCCCGCGCGGATGGTCGCGGATCGACTTGTACGGTTACCCCGTAGTTCGTTGATTGCGGAGAAGGCGTTGTCGCCACGAAGATGATCGCCGCCGGCATGGCACCGTCATCACACCGTCGCCGACCGTCGCCCTGATTTCGCACCGGCGGCTCAGGCGCCACACCTTGGAAGATCTCCCGCAGCCCGTCCGGCACCAACCGCTCGACTATGCCCATGCCCTGGCAACGAGCTACCGCCAATCAAGACATCGCCTAACACCGTGTCCTATGTGGTGAGGCATCGTTGACCTCGATATGGGGCGGGGCGCGTGGAGTCGGATTGTTCCGGACGGGCTGTGGGAGATCGCGAAGCCGCTGATACCTCCGTCGAAGGTGCGGCCGCAGGGCGGCGGAACCCAGGACACGTCTGATGAGACGCTGTTCGCGGCCATCATCTATGTCCTGGTCAGTGGCTGCGCCTGGCGACCACGCCGCCGTGCTTCGGCATCTTCAAGACCACTGTCCCTCGCCGGTTCTTGATCTGGTCACGAGCCGGCGTCTGGGGCCGGCTGCACGAGGCCGTGCTGCACCGGCTCGGGCGACGCCGGCCTCATCGACGTCACCCGAGCCGTCCTCGACACCGCCCACGTGCGTGCTGAAAAAGGGGCGAACACACAGGTCCGAGCCCCGTGGACCGAGGCAGGCCAGGTTCCAGGATGCACATCCCGCCGGATGCGAACGGGCTGCCCCTCCTCGTCGGCGTCTCAACTGGCAACACTCATGACAGCGAAGGGCTGAAGCCCATGGTGGAGGGTAAACAAACGAGACACGACCCCCACAACGGCCGGTACTTCAAGCCCCAGCGGCTACACGCGGACAAAGCCCACGACCGGGCCGACCTACGTAGATGGCTGCGCGGGAAGCGCATCGGCGTGCGGATCACCCGCAAAGGCATCGAGTCAAGTGAGCGATTGGGCCGACGGCGTCGGGTCATCGAGCGGACCATCTCCTGGCTGTCCGGCTACCGTCACCTCAGCCCTCGCTACGAACGCGCTCCCCGCAAGTACCTGTCCTTTCTCGGCCTCGCCGCTGCTATCTGCTGCTACAAGCGATTCGTCCGCCTCACCCCATAGGGCGCGGTGTAAGGCGGGGTGACCCGCAGGGCCGCTTCTGCTACGCCAAGGAGGACAAGGCGGGCAGCATCACCGACTACTCGCAGTACTGCTACGACCTCGTCGGCAACCTCACCTCCCAGGGCACCGACCCCGGCTGCCCGCGCGGCACCACCTACCAGCACATCTAGTGCTCTGACCACATTGGCTCACCGTGTTGGTGGTCGGGGCGGTTGGATGTGCGGTGACGTCCGATCCGAGTGCTGGGGGGTGCGGTGGCTGAGCCTGTCCGCGTGCGCAGGTTGACCGACCATGAGGGGCAGAAGCTGCAGCAGATCGTGCGCCGGGGCAGCACCAGTTCGGTCCGCTTCCGACGCGCGATGATGCTGCTGGCGTCAGCCAGCGGAAACCGGGTCCCGGTGATCGCCCAGCTGGTGCAGGCCGACGAGGACACCGTCCGGGATGTGATACACCAGTTCAACGAGATCGGCCTGGCCTGTCTGGACCCTCGGTGGGCGGGAGGCCGTCCCCGCCTGCTCAGTCCTGACGACGAGGACTTCGTCGTCCAGACGGCCACCACCCGCCCGCCCAAGCTCGGCCAGCCCTTTACTCGCTGGTCCATCCGCAAACTGCTGGCCTACCTGCGGAAGGTCCATGGGCGGGTCATCCGCATCGGCCGCGAGGCATTACGCCGTCTGCTCGCCCGCCGCGGCATCACCTTCCAGCGCACCAAGACGTGGAAGGAGTCCCCGGACCCCGACCGCGAGGCAAAGCTGGACCGGATCGAAGAGGTCCTGGACCGCTTCCCGGACCGGGTCTTCGCGTTCGACGAGTTCGGCCCGCTCGGCATCCGCCCCACCGGCGGTGCGGGCTGGGCCCAGGCCGGTCACCCTGAGCGGCACCCGGCGACCTACCACCGCACCCACGGCGTCAGGTACTTACACAGCTGCTATTTATTCGGTCGGCGACGACACGCTCTGGGGCGTCAACCGCCGGAAGAAGGGTGCCGTGAACACACTGGCCGCTCTCAGGTCGATCCGGGCAGCCCGGCCGGACGGCGCCCCCATCTACGTCATCCTGGACAACCTGTCCGCCCACAAGGGTGAGAAGATCCGCCGCTGGGCGAAGAAGAACCGCGTCGAGCTGTGCTTCACGCCGACATACGCGTCCTGGGCCAACCCGATCGAGGCGCACTTCGGGCCGCTGCGGCAGTTCACCATCGCCAACTCCAACCACCGCAACCACACCGTGCAGACCCGGGCCCTGCACGCCTATCTGCGCTGGCGCAACGCGAATGCCCGTCACCCCGAGGTGCTGGCAGCCCAGCGCCGCGAGCGCGCTCGTATCCGCAGCGAGAAGGGCATCCGTTGGGGCGGACGTCCCCTCGCAACCGCAGCCTGACCCGGCCCGGCAAATACGACGGCTCCTTTTTGCAGACAGCCGCCTGCGTACCCATCAGTCGTTCTCGTGAAGTAGTTCGTCTGCGGCTTGTTGGGCCGCCCCGGCTTGCGCGGTTCGACCTGCGCGTGTCAGTAGGGCAGCCAACTCCGCCAGGTCCCGGCCGGCTCGCATTCCGTCCGCACCCGCAAGTCGTGCGTACTGCCGATAGCCCGCGACCGTCTCGGCCACCTGGGAAGCGGCCTCCTCGATGCGATCCTCATCGATCAATCGAGCGATCAGATTGTGCCGCCCCTCCGCCAAAGAGATCTGATAGACCAGCTGATCAGCTTCGCCTGGGGTGAAGGCACCGTACACATCCATCAGGGCCTGCAGTGTATTCACCGCTTCCGCGGTTCGACGCGCGCGTGTCAGTAGGGCAGCCAACTCCGCCAGGTCCCGGCCGGCTCGCATTCCGTCCGCACCCGCAAGTCGTGCGTACTGCCGATAGCCCGCGACCGTCTCGGCCACCTGGGAAGCGGCCTCCTCGATGCGATCCTCATCGATCAATCGAGCGATCAGATTGTGCCGCCCCTCCGCCAAAGAGATCTGAT
>NZ_JBIBVY010000031.1:0-46182 GCF_043080665.1 Streptomyces sp. NPDC014991 | reverse complement strand
TGAAGGCACCGTACACATCCATCAGGGCCTGCAGTGTATTCACCGCTTCCGCGGTTCGACGCGCGCGTGTCAGTAGGGCAGCCAACTCCGCCAGGTACCGGCCGACTTGCATTCCGTCCGCACCCGCAAGTCGTGCGTACTGCCGATAGCCCGCGACCGTCTCGGCCACCAGAGAAACGGCCTCCTCGATGCGATCCTCATCGATCAATCGAGCAATCAGATTGTGCCGCCCCTCCACCAAAGAGATCTGGGAGACCAGCCGGTTCGCCTCGAATGCGTCCACACCTGCCTGCAGCTGATCCAGTGTGGTCTCTCCATTGAATACCCGCCCCACACTGAGAACAGCATCCTCAAACCGTCGAAGTTCGGCGATCGGATTAACAGGCTCGAGGCCGATAGCCAACTTGGGCCTCTGAGGCCAGAGCTTCGCGAACACCTTCCCGAGGTGCTCAACGCAGCTCAGATACTGATCGTAGGCAGCGTTCCCGGTGATCCGGAACCCCTCCACTGAGACGAACGCATGGTCGAACTCCACAAAGGGAGTGGGCGGAGGTGGGATATTTCCCTCGAAATTGAGGAACAGTCCGACGCTTAGCAAATAATTCCCATCATCGCCCGTAGTTGACAGAATCAGCCGCTCGATGCCGCCTACTTCCTCGCGCCGGTGCCCTACCGTGACCTTGCCATTGGTTACATGCTCGTTGCCTGGCCGCTGCACCTCAACTTGGAGCTCCATCACACCCTGATCTGTGGTGACTTCCTCGTCCTCGATGCGCCACATAGGCTTCAGTGAAGGGTAGTGAAAGCTCGGGATGAGCGTGATCTCTCGGTCAAATAGTGTTGGGCGCACGAAGATGGGCTCCGCAGGACGACAGAGTTTGACGGACGGCAGGAACTCCACAGAATCCCCCGCCCGCGGCTCGCTTGCCCGGTCCTGAACGTCGAGCGAGAGCGGCTCCTCCCGGGTAGCCTGGAGGGCTGCCTCATAGCTCGGTCTACCGCAGCCGGCCGGCACCCCGACGTTGCTGACGATTCCAAGCGCCTGATTTCCGTTGGCGGTACCGAGCACGTGCGTGATGGACTTCCTATGCAGGTGATCCTGAAGTAGCTTTTTGAGGCTGAGATCGGTCTGATAGACGAAGGCCACACCGCGGCAGTCTGGCCCGTTCAAACCCTCAAGAGCCGTCTTAAGCAGCTCGAAGGCAACCTCGAGACCAACCGCGGCCGTAATACCAAGCGAGGCTTTTTCCGCCAACTGCTCGGTGAGCTGCTTGAAACCCTCATGTGTCACTGAGTTGAACCCGCCACCACCGCCGGCGAAGGGCAGACCTTCGTTAATCCCCACCACGGCGATTTTTACTACGTCTGCCGACTCACCGAAGGGAACGGGTTTCAATGTCCAGTCAGGGCGGCCTACCGGGGGAAAATTGTCCAAGTTAAGCGATTTCCCGGGAACGAATACATAATTTTCGACGAGGTCGGGCTCCGGAAATTCTCGGCCGCTGATCAGGAAATCGTGGTACCCGTTCGCGGAATATGCGATCAGGACAACCCGAATACCGTCTTGGCGGCCCCAGGGGCTGTCATCGGTAGACAGCACGGATCGGCAGGTCACACTGCGAAGCCGGAACGAAAATTGCATGGCCGCCACCTCGTGATCGAATACCTACACTCGACCAGAAGAACGCTGCGCCTGCACCCAGTGACCGCCATTAGAGGGCCGCGATGCGGTCGGCATGACGCTCCGCCCGGGCGATGGACTCCTTCACGGTGCGCTGACGGGTGATGCGGCGTGGGGACAGTATGCAGTGCAAGGCCTCGCAGCAGATCCGGTCACCCGGCAGTGATTCTGACCGGCTCTGCCACCACGCCTCCACTCACCGGCTGGGCCCCAGCCCCAGGGCGGCAGAAACCCGGTGAACCTATGCGGTCAGAGCACTAGGCCGTTTCGTTTGGATCAGTTGGTCGTTGGTCCGGGTGTGCCGTTAACAGATGCGCAGTGGGCGCGGATCGAGCTGTTGCTCCCGGACCGGACGCCGAAGCGGGGTGGGCGCTGGCGGGATCACCGCCAGGTGATCGACGCGATCGCCTTCAAGTTCCAGACCGGAACGCAATGGGTCCACCTCCCGGAGAAGTACGGCGACTGGCGCGGTGTCTACAACCGGCTGCGGATGTGGGCCGTCGACGGCACCTGGGAGCGGGTGTTCACCGCGCTGATGGCCCAGGCCGACGCCGAAGAGGACCTGGCCTGGGCCGTGTCGGTGGACTCCACGATCGTGCGGGCTCACCAGCACGCGGCCGGGGCCCGCAAAAAGGGGTCCCGGCCGGTGAGCCGGCCGATCACGCCATCGGCCGGTCCCGCGGCGGACTGACTACGAAGATCCACCTCGCTGCCGATGCCCGCTGCCGGCCGCTCGCGTTCGTCCTCACCGCCGGACAGGCCGGCGACGCGCCCGCCTTCACTGACGTCATGGCCCGCCTGCGTTCCCCGACGGCGTGGTCGTCCGCGCACCAGGCCGGACGTGGTCCTGGCCGACAAGCCTACTCATCTCGCGCGATCCCCACCCACCTGCGCAAGCGCGGTATCCGGGCGGTGATCCCCGTCCCGGCGGACCAGCGGAACCACCGGTTGCGACGCGGCAGCCGCGGCGGCAGGCCACCGGCCTTCGACCGTGAGTCCTACAAGCAGCGCAACACCGTCGAGCGGTGCATCAACCGCCTCAAGCAGTGGCGCGGCATTGCGACCCGCTACGAGAAGACCGCGACCATCTACCTGGCCGGACTCCACATCGCAGGCATCTTCCTCTGGTCCGCCCGGTGATCCAAACGACAGTCCCTAGCCGCACGCCCGGATCTGGTGGCCGGGTCGCCCGTCGGGCACATGGGTCCGGGTCAAGACCTCGATCGGTGTGGACAGGTCGAACGGGATCACCTGATCCAGCGCGAGGACGGCGACGGTGTGCATGGCCGGAACCCACCTCCTCATCACGTGGCGGCTCCGGGCCGATGTCCGGACAACGCCATGTCACCGCATTTCCATGCCCTCCCGAAGTTCTTGGCGATATCCCGTTGAAACCTGTCACTCACGCCACTGGGCGATCCCGGTGACAGCCGGTTCGCTTGGGAGCACCAGATTGAGCTCGATCCCCGGAGGAACACCCATGCACATCCAGGTTGTCCTGTTCGACGGCTTCGACCCGCTCGATGTCATTGCCCCCTACGAGGTGCTGCACGCCGGCGGCATGGCATCAGAGGGTGCAGTGAGCGTGGAGCTGGTCTCCGCGGAGGGGCCCCGCGAGGTGATCAGTGGCACCGGTGGGCTGACGCTGCGCGCCACCGCTGCCCTCGATCTGGAGCGGGCGGATGTGCTCTTGGTGCCAGGTGCTTCCGGCCGCGTCGGCGAACCCGGCGAGGTTCCGGACGAAGAGGTGGGCGCCGGCGAGTGGAAGCAGGACGAGTTCATCCCGATGCTCCTTGGCCGCACGCTGACCACCGAACTGCCCGCGCTCCTGAAGCAGGCGATGGATGACCCGGACAAGACGGTCGCCACCGTCTGCGGTGGCTCGCTCGTGCTGGCCATGGCGGGTCTGCTGGAGGGACGCCACGGCACCACCCACCACATGGGCCTGGACATGCTGGATGCCACCGGTGCCCACGCGGTCCGCGCCCGCGTCGTGGACGACGGTGACCTGATCACCGGCGTCGGCGTCACCTCCGGGCTCGATCTGGGGCTGTACCTGCTGGAGCGCGAGGTGGGTCCCCGCGTCGCGCACGCCGTCGAAGAGCTCTTCTCCCACGAGCGGCGCGGCACCGTCTGGCGCGCCCAGGGCCCGGCTCCCGCCACCTTCTGAATGCTCGGCCCGCGCTCCTCGCCAGCCGTTCGCCCACCATCCCTTGCACGGTCAGGAGAACATCAGCATGTCCGTTGAAGGCACCTGGAACCTGTCCATCTCCACCCCCATCGGCAAGATGAGGGCCGTGGTCGAACTGCGTCGGCAGGACGGCGTCCTGACCGGGGTTGCCCGCACTGCCGGCGAGGAGGTACCGCTGAAGGATGTCGTTCTCAACGATGACCGACTCACCTGGAAGCAGGTTGTCACCAAGCCGATGCGGCTGAACCTTGCCTTCGACGTGACGGTCGACGGTGACACGCTCAAGGGCTCCTCCAAGGCCGGCCGCCTTCCGGCCTCGAAGGTCACTGGCGAGCGCCAGACCGCCTCTGAGTACCAGATGTGACCAAGCTCCTCCTGTTGCACGTCTTGGCCGCCATCATGGGCGTCAGCCCGGTCACCTTGGCCACGAGCATGTACCCGCGACGATGCGCCGTGCCCTTTGCGACTCCGGTGACGGCGACGCCCTGGCGACCCTGCGGACGCTGCACCGCAACTGGTCGACTCGCCATCCTCACCGGCATCTTCAACCTGCTCTGGCCACGGTCACCGTACTGATGATCATCCGCCCTGGCTCCATCACGGGCTGTGACCATGCACGTGCGGTCCCCGCGTCACCTGCGCATCGCGGCTCACGTTGAACTGATCTCGCTGATCTTGATGCTCACCGATCTGTTCACCGCCCACCTCAAGCCCGTCTCATCCTGATGGGCCCGACCCACGGCTGCGCCCACCTGTTCGTCTGATCGCGACCTGGCGACTCAACAAGGCCGCGACCGCTGCCAAGGTCCTGGCCGTCGTCCGGGCGTCGGCGGGCTGCTCGCGCGGCGGCGGCTCGACCGCGCGGTTACGGACCGATCCTTGCCGGAGGAGGTTGTCCCGTCATGATGCGAGGCTCTGTTGAGCGGCAGGAGGCCGGCGTGTTCTTCGGTCGGTGTTCAAAAATTCTCGGCAGACGGTTCTCCGCGCACTCGCTTGAGTGGCTCTGGCAAGATTTTCGTGGCCGGTGATCATCAGGGGGATGTGGCCTGGTCCGTGTAGTGGCGTCTGAAATGAGCGATCACGACGACGCGTTGCCCGTAAGAGCGGGACACTGGCGCGGCCACCCATGATCCGTTTCCGGAGTTTTCACATCGGTGACGCGGCCTTCGCTCATCCCGGAGCCGTAGGCGGTGGTAGTTCCTTGGACGACCGCGTTCTGGTCCTCGCGGATCCCCTTCGCCAGGCACCCCAGGGTCGGATGTCCGCAGTTGGCGGGCTTTTCGAGCCAGCCGGCCAGTTCGGTGGCGTCGTGCTGATCGAGCATCGCGGCGAACTCGCGGACCGGCTCGTGTACGTGAGCCAGTTCCGGACAGTGAGCGAACAGCAGGCTGAGCCGTTCCTGGGCGTTCAGGTGCCGGCGTTCGGGTGGGGTGGGGATCCATCGGGCGACCTGGAGGGATGGCGGCGCTCGGGCCTGTGGGACCGGCATGCCGTTCAGATGTGGTTCTCCCGCTGCTACGCCCGTCGCCACGCCGGTTGCCGCGCCTGCCGTGGGCGGCCAGCACTGCACGGCCCGTTCTGCGCGTGCGGGACTACGACGTGGGCGGAGACTGCTCTCGGCGCAGCACGGCGAGGTGCGCCAGGAGCGCGTCCAGCGTGTCGAGGAATGGCGAGCCGCCCATGAGGTGTAGGTGCTCGCGCACCTGATGGAGGTTCGGGTACTGCTCGGCGGGCAGGTGGGAGTTGACCTCCTGCCAGACCTGGTTCTCCTGATCGCGCTGCTGCTCGCTCAGATCGCGGACGTCCGCGTCGACAGCGGCGTGCGCGAGGACCGTATCGATGACCATACGGTAGTGATGCACCGCCTCGGCGGGGCCGAACCCGGCTTGGAGAAGGATGCCGATGCCGGTGTCGACGGCCCGGGACTCGGCGGGGCCGGCGGTCACCCGAGAGGCGCGCACAGCGGCCAGGCGCGGGTGCCGTAGCACCGAGCTGTGGACACACACAGCGAAGTCCCGGAGCGAGGCGACCCAGTCCTCGCCGGAGGTGAACCCGGCGAGGGAGTCGCCGATCAGTTTGTCGGCGACGGCGAGCAGCAGGGTGTCGGTGTCGGCGAAGTAGCGGTAGACGGCGCTGGGGTCGCAGCCCAGCGCCGCCCCGAGGCGGCGCACCGTGAGCGCGTTGCCGCCTGGCGCCTCGATTAGCTCGAGCGCCGCCGCGACGATCAGCTCCTTGCTCAGCACGGTCCCGGTGCCCGTCGGGCGTCGGCGCCGGCGCTTGACGGGGACGCGATCGGATGCGGCCACAGCAGCCTCCTGACATGGTGGCTCGGGGGCATTCCTGCCGGGCGCGGACGGACCGGTCCCCCTTACGACAACTTATTGACGTAAGTATGCCAGGGTTGTTTCATCGGCGCACACCACCTCCTTGCGGGGCCCGGCACCATCGCCCGGGCCGGGATGGTGGGATTCCATACGAGGAGTGCGCTTTGGCCACTGTCATTCCCGAGACCGAGCCTTCCGGCACGACTTTGCGGCGCACGCTAGGTGTGCGGGACGGGATGGCGATCGCCGCGTCCAGTACCGCGGCGACGACCAGCATCGGCATCGGCATGGGCGCCTTGGCGGTGTACGCGGGCCGCCAGACACCGGCGCTGTTGATCGTCGCGTTCCTGCCGATCCTCGGGATCGCCATGTCGTACGCCCGGCTGAACCGCACCGAGCCGAACTGCGGCAACGGCTACACCTGGGTCGGGCGCTCGGTGGGCGCGTGGCCCGGGTTCCTGACGGGTTGGGTCGTGCTGGTCGCCAACGTGGTCTTCATGGCCTACACCAGTGCGGTCACCGGCTCGGTGATCCTGCAGTTCGCCAATAAGGCCCATCTGCACCGCCTGCTCGGCCTCACCCTCGACCCCGGCTCGACCGGCATCAGCACCGCGGTCGGCCTGGTGGCCCTGGTCACGGTCACGATCACCGCCGTGACGGGGGTGCGGTCGGCGACCCGTCTGCAGTGGCGGCTGCTGGCCTTCGAGTACTCCGTGATGCTGATGTTCTGCATCTGGGCGTTGGTCACAGGGCACCAGTCGTTCTCGTTGAGTTGGCTCAACCCCTTCGCGATCGGCTCGCTCCACTCCCTCGCGCAGGGCCTGGTGCTGGCTGTGTTCATCTTCTGGGGCTGGGACGCGGCGTTCACCGTGAACGAGGAGACCAAGGACGCCGCCGACGCCTCCCGCGGCGGGCTGATCGCGCTGGTGGCCATGCTCGGGCTCTTCGTGTTCGCCGCGATCTCGTTCCAGCGTGTGATGGACAACAGCGAACTGATCACCCAAGGCCCGCAGGCGCTCGCCTTCCTCGGTGGCAAGCTCGCTCCGGAACCGTGGGCGTCCCTGCCGCTGGCCGCGCTGATGTGCTCGGCGTTCGCCTCGCTGCAGTCCAGCGTCATCCCGACCGCCCGCGGCGCGCTTGCGATGGGCCGCGACCAAACACTGGGACGTATGTGGACGAAGATCCACCCCAGGTTCGGATCCCCGGCCACGGGCACGATCGTGATCATGGCTCTGTCCGCGGGCGTCGCGGTCCTCGCGGTCGGCATCCCGAAGATCAACATGATGATCCTGACCGCCGTCAACTCCATCGGACTGATCGTCGCCCTGTACTACGGGCTCACGGCCCTGGCCTGCGCCGTGCGGTTCCGTAGCGCGTTGCGCGAAGGGCCGGCGGAGGCAATGCGCTCGGTCATCGTCCCGGCACTGAGCGCGCTGGTCCTGTTCGGGCTCGGCGCCTACCTCGCCTGGCAGTACGCGACCATGAGTCACCGCTTCCAGGCGACTCCGGACAACGGTTGGTTCATGCTGCTGGTCCCGTCGCTCTTCGTCGTCACCGGTCTGATCGCGGCCGGCTACGCGAAGTGGCGCCGCCGCTCCCCTTACTTCACCACCGGCCACGGCACGGACGCCGACGCCATACCCCTGCCCATGGACGAGGCCTACTGACTGTCACCCGGCCTCTCGTAGGCGCCCCGTTCCGTGCCCCCACTCTCCAGGAGAAACCACTCATGCATGCCGACACCGCCGCCGATCTTGTCTTCACCGGTGGGCCGATCCACACCGTCGACCCCGTCCACCCCCGCGCCACCGCCGTCGCCGTCCGCGGCGAGCGGATCGTCGCGGTCGGTCACGACGAGGTCCATACCCTGATCGGACCCAGGACCGAGATCGTCGACCTGCACGGCCGCCTGCTCATTCCCGGATTCCAGGACGCCCACGCTCATCCCGTCGGCGCAGGCATCGAAATGGGCCAGTGCCACCTCGCCGGCGGGAGCAGTGCGGAGGAGTACGCGGCCCGGATCCGCGCCTACGCCGACACTCACCCCGACCACGTCTGGATCACTGGGGGCGGCTGGTCCATGGAGGCATTCCCCGGCGGCACCCCAGACCGCCGCCTCCTGGACACCCTCGTCCCCGACCGGCCCGTCTACCTGATCAACCGCGACCACCACGGCGCCTGGACCAACAGCCATGCCCTGCAGCTCGCCGGAATCACCCGCGACACTCCCGACCCCGCCGACGGGCGCATCGAACGCGACCCCGACGGCCACCCCACCGGCATGCTCCAGGAAGGAGCCATGCACCTGGTCGCCGACCACATCCCCGTTGTCACCCTCGGCGAGCAGCTCGACGGTCTGCTGCGCGCCCAGAGCGCGCTGCACGCCTACGGCGTCACCGCCTGGCAGGACGCACTCCTGGGTCACCACGCCTCCACCGTCGACGCCGCCCCCGCCTACCTGCGCGCCGCACACGACGGCACGCTGACCGCCCGCGTCCGCGGCGCGCTGTGGTGGGACCGGGCCCGCGGCCTCGAGCAATTGCCCGAACTCCTGGAGCGCCGAGAGAAATTGACCGTCGGCCGGCTCAACGCCTACACCGTCAAGATCATGCAGGACGGCATTGCGGAGAATCGCACCGCCTCCATGCTCACCCCCTACCTCACCGCCTGCGGCTGCACGTCCGACAACACCGGCATCTCCTTCATCGATCCCGCCCAACTCGCTTCCATCGTCACCCGCTTGGACGGTGAGGGCTTCCAGGTCCACTTCCACGCCCTCGGCGACCGCGCCGTGCGCGAAGCCCTCGACGCCGTCGCCGCCGCGCGCCACGCCAACGGCTGGACCGACAACCGGCACCACCTCGCCCACCTCCAGGTCGTCGACCCCACCGACATCCCCCGCTTCCGCGAGCTGGGTGCCATCGCCAACATCCAGGCCCTGTGGGCCGCCCACGAACCCCAGATGGACGATCTGACCATCCCGTTCCTCGGCCCACAGCGCGCCGCACGCCAGTACCCCTTCGCGGACTTGGTGAACAGCGGCGCGACCCTGGCGGCGGGGAGCGACTGGCCCGTCTCCAGCCCCGACCCGATCGCTGCCCTGCACACCGCCGTCAACCGGCACGAACCAGGCTCGAAACGGCCCGTCTTCCTGCCTGAGCAACGCATCACCCTGCACGCCGCGCTGACCGCCTACACCGCCGGCAGCGCGTACGTGAACCACCTCGCCGACACCGGAACCATCACCGTCGGCAAGCTCGCCGACCTCACCGTCCTGGACCGTGACCTCTTCGCCCACCCCACCGACGAAATCGCTGCCGCACGCGTTCAGCAGACCTTCGTCGGGGGACGCCGCGTCCACGCCGCTCCCGACGCCTGACCACAGCCTCACCATCACCACCGGCGGCGGTCACCAGGACCACGCACGCACGGCCGACCCCAGCCCCGAGGAGCCCGACCGTGCCCGCCACCGTCCACGCTCTGACCACCGGCTACGCCGACGACCACGTCGCCAGCACCGTCACCCTCCTGGTGACATCGGCACCCTCATCATGATCGACCCCGGCGTGGTCGCGAACCGAAGGCTCATCCTCCTGCCGCTGCAAGCCGCCGGCGGCAGCCCCGAGCAGGTCACCGATGCAGTCTTCAGCCGCCACCATCCCGACCACACCCTGAGCGCCGCGCTGTTCCCCGCTGTTGCGCTGCCGCGACGACATGGCCATACACAAAGACGACGTCCGGGAAGACCGCGACGCCGACCAGTCCGCATCAGCGAACACATCCACCTGCTGCGCACCCCCCACACGCGCCAGCGGGGACATCAGCACCGTCGTCGGCACCGACGAAAACCCGTCGTCCTTACCCGTCTGTGGTGGAATGCCGAAAACTCCGCCGATGACCCCTTCGCCACCGACCGCAGCCTGCTCGCCGGCTTCCGCCACGCGATCCTGGAGCTGAAGCCCGCCCTGGTCATCCCCGGCCACGGTGCACCGTTCACCCCCAGCACCCACACCCCGCCGAATAGCGCGAGCACGACGTGCTGGTCCAGGACGCGGCCCGGCTCTCCCTGCTCCGCCACGCCAACCTCACCATGCTGGGCCGCTACAACTTCCGTGCCTCACCCCGGCTGGCGGCGGCCTGCGCCTGTTGCGCGACCCGGCCGCCGCCGGCACCGACGAGGACGAGGAGGGGCGAGCCCCGGACGGGGGCTTCGAGTGCTGCTCCATGCCCGACCCCACCCGGCGACCGCCCCCACGGCCCGCGTCGACATGAAAGTGACTCCTCGATGCCGTTCACACTGTCCCACCCCGCAGCCGTTCTGCCGCTGCTGCGCCACCCGTTCTCGCCGGCCGCCCTCGTCTGCGGAGCCATGGCTCCAGACGTACCGTACTTTCTCGCCGCCGTGCGCGTACCGCTGAGTGCCCAGTCCTGGTACGAGCCGTTCCTCAACGCCACCTTCTCCCACACACTGTCCGGCATCACCGTGTCGGGGCCGTTCGCTCTGGCACTCCTGATGCTGTACTGGCTCGTGCACCGCCCGACCGCCGCGCTGCTTCCTGCCCGGCCCTTGCCGGCCAATACGGCCGACCGCGGCGGCGGTGGCCTGCGCCGGACGGGCTGGGCGCTGCTGTCCGTTCTGATCGGCATCCTGACCCATCTGGTGTGGGATTCCTTTACACATGGCGACGGCTACGTGGTCACTCACCTGAGCGTCCTGCGGTCCCACATCACGGGGGATCTCACGGTGGCGCGGGTGGTCGAGCACATCAGCACAGCCGGGGGCCTGGCCGCCGTCGCGGTGCACTTGTGGCGTCGTGTGCGCCGGGCCCCGGCTGGCGACACCGGCCAGGCAGCGCTTTCGGCAACAGTCCGCTGGGGTGTTGTAGCGGCGTTGGCCGTTGCCGCCCTCACCGGCGCCGTGGCCAACACCCACACCCTGCAGTACTACCGGGGCGGACCTGCAACGACCCACCCTGAAGGCGCGGAACAGGTCGTCGAGGCGGTTCTCTCGGACTGGGTAACGGGCGGCGGCACCGCGCTGGCCTGGGCGCTCATCCTCTACGCCTGCGTGTGGCGGGTGCACGGTGCGCTCCGGCCCAGTGAGCCGCACGACTTGAGCGCACGCTAGAGCTGGGTGCAGGGCTAGGGTCTTTCGTTTGGATCACCGGGCGGACCAGAGGAAGATGCCTGCGATGTGGAGTCCGGCCAGGTAGATGGTCGCGGTCTTCTCGTAGCGGGTCGCAATGCCGCGCCACTGCTTGAGGCGGTTGATGCACCGCTCGACGGTGTTGCGCTGCTTGTAGGACTCACGGTCGAAGGCCGGTGGCCTGCCGCCGCGGCTGCCGCGTCGCAACCGGTGGTTCCGCTGGTCCGCCGGGACGGGGATCACCGCCCGGATACCGCGCTTGCGCAGGTGGGTGCGGATCGCGCGAGATGAGTAGGCCTTGTCGGCCAGGACCACGTCCGGCCTGGTGCGCGGACGACCACGCCGTCGGGGAACGCGCAGGCGGGCCATCACGTCAGTGAAGGCGGGCGCGTCGCCGGCCTGTCCGGCGGTGAGGACGAACGCGAGCGGCCGGCAGCGGGCATCGGCAGCGAGGTGGATCTTCGTAGTCAGTCCGCCGCGGGACCGGCCGATGGCGTGATCGGCCGGCTCACCGGCCGGGGCCCCTTTTTGCGGGCCCCGGCCGCGTGCTGGTGAGCCCGCACGATCGTGGAGTCCACCGACACGGCCCAGGCCAGGTCCTCTTCGGCGTCGGCCTGGGCCATCAGCGCGGTGAACACCCGCTCCCAGGTGCCGTCGACGGCCCACATCCGCAGCCGGTTGTAGACGCCTCGCCAGTTGCCGTATTTCTCCGGCAGGTGAACCCAATGCGTTCCGGTCTGGAACTTGTGGGCGATCGCGTCGATCACCTCGCGGTGGTCCCTCCAGCGGCCACCCCGCTTCGGCGTTCGGTCCGGGAGCAACGGCTCAATCCGCGCCCATTGCGCATCTGTTAACGGCACACCCGGACCAACGACCAACTGATCCAAACGAAACGGCCTAGCCGCGGCAGGACCACAGGCTCTCTCAGGCTCGGACAGAGCTACGGCAACCACCACGCCCCCCTGGGTGCGTCCGATGACCTGGCCGCGCGCTTGCGAAAGGACGCGCCGACCACCGCGTTCCTGCTCTGGCAGGACCCGTATTTCGAGGAGGCCGACGGCCACTACGTCGCGTACGTGCCCGGGGTCGGGGCCTTCGAGAGCTCGTGCAACGCCAACGGGTGCCCGCACATCGACCTGTCCGAGCTGACCGCCAGCCTGGCCACGACGCCGACCCTGACGGCCGCGCAGTGGCTCGCGGGCCCCGGGGAGACCGTCCTCGGCACGCGCGTGAGGGAGGCGATCGGCGCCTACCAACAGGCCACCGTGGCGGCCTAGTCGGCGGATCGAGCGCACACCTGCGCCATCAGGCGAGGGCCGCCCACAGGAACGGCCCTCACCACTTGCCCTCCGTGCGGGCCGTCCTCCCCGACGGGGCTCGCCCGAAGTTGTGCGCCTAACCGTCTCCCGCCCGACTTTCGACGCGCGGCAAAGAGCAGGCCGCAACCCCAGCCGACAAGGAGCACCTACATCATGATCAATTCAATCGTCTCGAACGACCGACGCAGGATCACCGTGGATCTGCCGAGCAACCAGCCCTTCCTCGACATGTTCGGCCAGCAGCGGGCCATCGCCCAGGTCGCCCTCAGCTTCACCGACACGACCCTCAAGGCCGTTCGCCTCACCGCCGCCGAAGGCGAGGCCGCGTACGTCAACCAGTCCGACCTCAAGGACCCGGAGACCTGGCCTGACTGGCTTCGTGACCTGATCGCAGAGCACCGCCCCCACCCCTTGGGCACCGGGCAGCAGCTCGCAGCTGCACTCCTCGCCGCCCTCCGGGAGGAAACGAAGGAACGCGGGGACCACGCCGATGCCAGCGACGGCTCCCTACTCGCCCGACTCGATGAGCTCGAGCCGGCCGAGGCGCTGAGCGCACTGGACGAGCTCGGCCGGCTCACCGGCTCCCTGCTGCGCGCAGCCAAGGACGCATTGACGTTCCTCGACCGGCGCACCTACCGATCGACGACGCACCAGCAGAACTGACCGTGCACCGGCATCGGCACAGGACGTCCCTGGACCGGCCCCACCTGGGCCGCTCCGGGGACGTCCTGCTGGGCGAAGCCCAGCTCATCGCCGACAGAGCAACCACAGCGGGCGGCAGGAGACCGACACGTCGAGACGCCGTCCCGGCCCGCGACAGCACCAGAGCAGTTTGCGGGGCTAACCCCCAGCCCCGCCAGAGTCCCCACGACGGCGCACCAACGCGCCGCCTCGAACTGAGAAGGGGGGACCGTGTCCGAGTCCAACGACACGCTGACCGCACTGGTGATCTTCGCCGGGTTCCTGCACATCCTCACCCTGCTGGGCATGATCCTGAACACCGCACTGGCCGAGGACCAGCCCAACAACGACCGGGCCCAGCGGGGGCCGCTCACAGCGCTACTCCTCGGCCACGCGCCGGTACAGCGCACCGGACGCAGCACGTTCATCAGCCGCCTGCTGGCGGTCGCGGGCCTGCTGCTCACCGCCACATTCGTCCTGAGTCTGGCGACATCGGCGCCTCCCGCCTGGACCGTCGTCCTGGCGGGGCTCGCCGCGACGGAACTGGCCAGTGCGTACGCCTGGCACAAGCCCGCTGGCGTGAACACCACCCGGCGTCCAGGGCCGCGGCCGCGCCGGTGCCGGCGGCGGTGATGGCCTGGCGGTAGGTGTGGTCGACCACGTCGCCGGCGGCGAATGCCCCGGGCAGGCTGCTACGCGTCGACGGGGAGGCGACAGTGATGTACCCCTCGGCGTCGAGGTTGACCTGGCTGGCGAACAGCTCGGTGCGCGGGTCGTGGCCGATGGCGATGAACAGCCCCGTCACGTCCAGGTCGCGGGTGGCACCGGTGAAGACGTCGCGCAGGACGACGCCGCCGAGCATGCCCGCGCACCAGGACACCCCGCGTCCGGACAGCTCGTCCTCGCCCGGGAGGCCGAGCTTGACTGATTCTCGCTCGGAGAACTCCGGGTGGCCGTATGGGGCACGCATGATCACCGGGTGAATGCTTGTTCGTCGGGGCTAGTGAGTGGGGAAGGAGTGGTGCCGAAGCGACGGTCGCGGCGGGTGTAGGTGTCGATGGCCTGCCACAGGTGGGTGCGGTCGGTGTCCGGCCACAGGGTGTCGAGGAAGACGAGTTCGGCGTAGGTCGACTGCCAGGGCAGGAAGTTCGAGGTGCGCTGTTCGCCGCCGGTGCGGATGAGCAGATCCACGTCCGGCAGGTCGGGGTGGTGGAGGTGGGCGGCGAGGTGGCGGGGGGTGATGTCGTCGGGCTGGATGGTCCCCGCGGCCGCTTGACGGGCGAGTTCGCGTGCGGCTTGGGTGATTTCGCTGTGGCCGCCGTAGTTGATGCACATGTTCACGGTCAGGCCGGTGCGGTGGCGTGTGAGGTGCTCGGTCTGGCGCAGTGCGCGCACCAGGTCCGGTGGCAGTCCTTCGGGGAGGCCGGACCAGCGCAGCTGGACGTCGCGTCGCCAGACTTCCTCGGTTTCCATGACGAGGCCGTCCTGGACCAGGCCCAGGATGGCCTGGATCTCAGCTGCGGGGCGTGCCCAGTTCTCCGAGGACAGGGAGTACAGGCTGAGGTGGGGCAGGCCGATTTCGAGGGCGCCGTAGATGACGTCTCGCACCGCGAGCTGGCCGGCTTTGTGGCCGGCGGTGCGCGGCTGGCCTTGCTGGGTGGCCCATCGTCCGTTGCCGTCCATGATGAGCGCCACGTGTTGGGGGACTAGGTGGGCGGGGAGTTGGGGTGGCTGGGCACCGCTGGGGTGGGGTACCGGTGGTAGCGGAGGGGTCGTGTGCGCTGTGTCGTGGTTGCCTTCTGCGGGGTGCGGCAGGTGGATGGTGGCAGGAGTGGTGGCAGCGGTCTGGGTGTGGCGGTGCCAGGCTCTGGCCGTGCGGAGTCGGCCGCGGGCCAGCGTGAGGTGGAAGCGGACCGGGTTGGCCCGGGAGCGGCGCTGCAACAATGCGTGGGGTTTGCGGTCGATGCGGTCCAGTTCGAGCAGGTGCAGGTCGATGACGGTTTGCAGGGCTGCGGCCATGGGTGGGTGCTGGGCGCCGGCGGTCGCGGCCTGAGCCAGCCACTGGCGGGCCTGGGCGGTCATGGCATGGACCATGTCGGCATACCGGCCGTCCGACCGGCCGTGGGCGAGGGCCTCAGGGCTGACGTCGTGCTCGTCGAGCACGGCGGCGGGCAGCTTGACGAAGCCCTCCGCGGCGTCTTCCCGTAGGTCGCGCAGCACGTCGATGAGGTTGAGCGCGTCGGTCCACACGCGCAGTGCCTGGGCGTCGTCGGGCGTGAAGGCCAAACCGGGGGTGGTGAGCAGGGCCATCAGGCGCCTCACGCCGAAGGGGAAGGTGAGGGTGCGCCAGTAGGTGTACCAGTCGTCCCAGGTGGTGAGGGCGCTCTGGCCTTGGGCGTCCTGGCGGTATACGGCGTTGGCTGCCCTTACTCCGTCGCTGGGCAGGTCCCAGGTCCATACGGCGTGCACGAAGGCCGCGCGCAGGGGGTCTTCGCTGTGGCCTGCCCGCAGATCGGCCTCCAGTAGTTCGCTGAACCGGCTGACGCGTTCGACTCGTTCCTGCCGGTCGAGGTGCTGGGTGTCGGAGAGGTCGTCCAGGTGCCGGCCGTATCCGTACATGGCCCAGAACAACGGTCGCAGCCGGCCGGGCAGGAGCTTGGTGAGAGCTGCTTCCACTGGACCCGACCGGTGCATCAGGCGGCGGCAGATTTCGTAGCCGGTGATGACCGTGGTGTCGTGGATACCGGCTTGGCGGTAGACGTACGTGCGGACCGGGTGCACTAGACGCAGGGCGATCTGGCGGGCGCGGGGCTTGGTGGCGCGCCCGCCCAGGAGTCTCTTTGTGATGCTGCGCCGGCTGGTGCGGGCGGTGAAAGCGGCCAGGCCGGCGGCGGTCAGTCCTGCCGACCAGCACAGGCCGAGCAACAGGTGCCGCCAGGGGGTGGGGGTGAGGTCGACCGCGGACACGGCGGACTGCATCGCCCCGTAGGCGGGCAGCCACTTCAGCAGCGGACTGTCCGCAGAAGGGTTGGCGACGGGATTCTGCAGCGTCAGATCGATGAAGCTCAGCATGATGACGGCAAACATCCCCGCCAGCTCACTGCGCAGCAGCGCCGCCAGGAGGATCCCGACGCCCCCGTACGTCAGGGCTCCCACCATGAACGCTGCGGCCAGGACGTCCAGGCGCTCCGGCCGGTAGAAGAAGCACACCCATGCCGTGGCATACGAGGCGGTCAGTGCCGCGGTGAGGAGCAGTACGGTGCTGCGAGCCAGCAGCAGGCAGATGCGCGGGTAGCCGGCGAGCACCATGCGGTGGTCGAATTCCGCGGAGCGGCTGGCGGCGAGGAACATCATGAACCCGACGATCAGCGCGAGGGAGTGCAGCCCACCGGACAGCTGGCTGACCGTGTTGGCGCCCAGGGCCACGGGCTGATCGGCCGCGCGCAGGAAGAACCGGACCGGGGCGCTGGGAAGGACCTGGTAGGCGAGCGTCAGCCACAGCGGAACGAAGCAGAGCACCAGGACTAGCGCGAGCCGGTTGCGGGCCTGCTCCAGCGCAGCGTGGCGCACCGCTGTCCCCAGACACCGCCCCCACCACTTCATGCGGCACGCCCGGTGACGCCGCGTCGGTCGGCGGTCGGGACGCCGTCCTGCGACCGGTGTAGGCAGCCAGAGTTGTGTTGGGTCGTTGACACTTTCACTCCACGAATGCGGTGGGAGGCCGGCTCTGGCCCCAGGGGTGCGCACGGGTGACAGGACAGGGTCACTGCGAGAGCGGCGCCTGTCATGCGGTTCGGTTGTGCACGGCCTGGATCAGGTCGCGCAGCGCGAATGCCGCCGTGGCAGGCAGGTGGGCGTGGTTCAGGCGTTCCAGGGCCTGGTGGTGGCGCTCTTGGATGAGGTCCTCCACCGCTTGGCGGGCGCCGCACTCCTCCAGCAGCCCCTGGACGCGGGTTGCCGTATGGGCGTCCAGATCCGCCGCGCCGACTGTGCGCAGAAGCAGTTCCTGACCGGCCGGGTCCGCCCGGCGCAGAGCGAAGGCGAGCAGGGCGGTGTGTTTTCCTTCGCGGAGGTCGTCCAGTGTGGGCTTGCCCGTACGGCGGGGGTCGCCGAATGTGCCCAGCAGGTCATCGCGCAGCTGGAACGCCTCACCCAACGGCAGGGCGATGGTGCTGAGCACGTGCAGGAGCGACTGATCCGCGCCGGCGAGCGCGGCCCCGATCTGCAGCGGGCTTTCCACGGTGTACTGGGCGGTCTTGTACCGGGCGATGCGCAAGGCGGTGCTCAGGGAGTCGGTGGGGCGGCCTGTAGTCGCCAAGTCCAGGTACTGGCCGGTGACGATTTCGCGGCGCATGCGGTAGACCACCGGCAGCACGGCCTTGATCTGCTCGGGAGTCATGGGCGTGCTGGTGAGGAGTTCATCGGACCACACCAGCACCAGGTCGCCGGCGAGGATGGCCGCGTTCACGCCCAGCCGGTCAGCCCTGGGATGGCTCGGGTGGTGCGCCGCCAGAGTCCGGTGCAGGGACGGCCGGCCCCGACGTTGGTCGCTGCCGTCCATGACGTCGTCGTGCATGAGCGCGAACGCGTGGAAAATCTCCAGGCAGGCAGCCACCCGCAGGACCGGGACCGGCGGTACGGGGCTTGTGCCTCCGGCCGCGTACCAGCCCAGCACGCACATCAAGGGCCGGATGCGCTTGCCCGGCGCGGAGATGAAGTCACCCACCGCATCAAGCAGCGCTTCCAGACCAGGCTCCTCGGCACGGCTGCCGCTGACCTTGTCGGCCACGAACACGGTCAGCACCTCCTCGATGCTGCGAACGATCCGCTCCAAGTCCAGCCGGCCTGCGCCGGAGCCCACGGAGCGGGCAGGCCGCAGCAGCGCGGACATTGAACTGGAGGCGTCGTCGCGCACTGCGGTGACCGGAGACTGCCGTCGGCTCATGCGACCCTTCCCGCGGCGCTGCTGTGGTCGGCGGCCAGAACGCCGTCCTGGAGCCGGAGCAGCACGTCCAGGCGCTCACGGTCGTAGGCGAGGTGGGAGACGACCACGACGGCGCGGCCCCGCTCCCGCAGTCCCTGGGCGATGTCCCAGAACCGCAGGTAGGTCTCCCAGTCGAAGCCCTGATACGGCTCATCCAGGAGCAGCACCTCAGGGTCGTGCATCAACCCCAGGGCCAGGTTCAGCTTCTGCCGCGTCCCGCCGCTGAGCGTGTGCATGCGGCTGCGAGGGCTCTCGTCGAAGCCCAGCTCCTCCAGCAGCTCCCACACGCGCGCACAGCTTTCGAGCCGGTAGGCGGCCTGGAAGGACCGCACGTGCTCAGCGACCGTGAATGCCGGGTGCAGCACGGTGTTCTGCGGGCAGTACCCGATCCGCCCCCGGCACTGAACCGTCCCGCTGTCGCCCACGGCCTGACCCGCCAAAATGCGCAGCAGCGTGCTCTTGCCGGCGCCGTTCGCGCCAACGATGCCCAGCAGACAGCCCCGCGGCACGTCCAGGCTTACCCCGCGCAGTACCGGGCGCCGGCCATAAGCCTTACGGACGTCATGGAGACGCAGAAGGGCACCTGCAGACGCCCGGGTTGAATTGTTCACACCATAAGCAACGACTGGGCTGCGCAATGGTGGCGCGGTAACAAGGCCCTGGAGTCCTAGCTCAGACGCCAGCCGCAAACTAGGTCGCGGGGAGCTGGAGGAGCTCCGTTTCCCCGTCCTGGGCGTCGTCGTTGGTCTGATCGAGTGATCGAGGCCAAAGGGGCGGGTGTGCGGCAAGAGTGGTCGCCAGAGGCGCTGTTGGCGAACTGGACGCTGGTAGACGGCGACTGGGATCTGGTGGCGAACAAGAGCGGGACGACCCGGCTCGGCTTCAGCCTCTTGCTGAAGTTCTTCGAGCTGGAGGGTCGGTTCCCCGATGTGCTGGAAGAAGTTCCGCCGGCCGCGGTGGAGTACGCGGCCGATCTGGTGAAGGTCCCGGCCACCGACTTCGCGAAGTACCTGCTGGTCGGCCGGACTGCCGAGTATCACCGCAAGCAGATCCGTGAGGCCCTGGGCTTTCGGCCATCGACGGTCGCGGACGAGAAGGCGCTGGCCGAGTGGCTGGCTGTGGAGGTCTGTCCGGTCGAGCTGGTGGAGGACCGGCAGCGCGAGGCCCTGCTGGTCGAGTGCCGGGCCCGGAAGATCGAGCCGCCGGGACGTACCCGGGTCGAGAAGGTACTCGTCGCGGCGCGCGGCAAGTGGGAGAAGACGTTCTGCGCCCGCACGATCGGGCGCTTGGGCGAGGCGGGCACGGCCCGGCTGCTGTCCCTGGTGGCCGAGGACAACGAGGCGGGGACCGCCTTGCTGACCGCGCTCAAGCGCGACCCGGGCGCGGTCGGCCTGGACTCCCTGCTCGCGGAGATCACCAAGCTCAACGACGTGCGCAAGCTCGGGCTGCCCGACGGGCTGTTCATGGGCTACTCGGAGAAGCTGGTGGCCGCCTGGCGGGCACGGGTGATCAAGATGTACCCCTCGGACTTCCGCGACACGAGCGAGGACGTACGGATCACCCTGCTCGCGGCGCTGTGCTCGTCCCGGCAAGCGGAGATCACCGACGCCTTGGTCGAGCTGCTGGTCGCCCTGGTCCACAAGATCAATGCTCGTGCCGAGCGGCGTGTAGAGAAGCAGCTGACGGCCGAGTTGAAGAAGGTCCGCGGCAAGGAGGGCATCCTCTTCAAGCTGGCCACGGCCGCCGTCGACAAGCCGGACGAGGTCGTACGCCGGGCCCTGTTCCCGGTGGTCGGGGAGAAGACGCTGCGCGAGCTGGTCGCCGAGGCGAAGGCGAACGAGAAGGTCTTCAAGGCCAAGGTCCGCACCACCCTGCGCTCCTCCTACAGCTCGTACTACCGGCAGATGCTGCCGCCGCTGCTGAACACCCTGGGCTTCAAGTGCAACAACACCGCCTACCGGCCGGTGATGGACGCGATGAAGCTGCTGAAGAAGTACGCCGACATCGACGGCAAGACCCGCTTCTATGACGCCGGCGACGACGTGCCCATGGACGGCGTGGTGCGCAAGGACTGGCGCGAGGCGGTCGCCGACGACAAGGGCAAGGTCGAGCGAATCCCGTACGAGTTGTGCGTCCTGGTCGCGCTGCGGGACGCCGTACGGCGCCGCGAGATCTACGTCGAGGGCGCCGCGCGCTGGCGCACCCCGGAGGACGACCTGCCCGGCGACTTCGAGGCCACCCGTGCCGTGCACTACGCCGCGATCCGACAGCGGCTGAACCCGCGGGCGTTCATCGCGGACCTGAAGAAGCGCATGACCGCGAGCCTGGACCAGCTGTCCAGTGCGCTGGCGGACGGCAGCGCGGGCGGGGTGAAGGTCACCACCCGCAAGGGCGAGCCCTGGATCATCGTGCCGAAGCTGGAGCCGCTGGCCGAGCCCACCGGCCTCCAGGCCCTCAAGGACGAGGTCGTACGCCGCTGGGGCGTCCTGGACCTCCTGGACGTGCTGAAGAACTCCGACTTCCTCACCGGTTTTACCGAGGAGTTTTCCTCGGTGGCCGCGTACGAGCGCATCGAGCGTGACGTCCTCCAGCGCCGCCTCCTGCTGGCCCTCTTCGCAGGATCCCTGACAAGACTCTGACCCCGCACAAGCGCACGTGCCGTTGCCGAACCGAGACCAACGACAGAAAGAAATGAGGAACACACATGCCGGGCAGCACTGAGCGTCAAGGCGTCCTGGATTCCGCGGACCGCATCGCCATCAAGAGCGTGTGCGCGATCGTCCCGGGGTACGGCCCGTCGGGCGAGGAGTTCGGCACGCTCGTCCCCACCGACAGGATCCTCGCCGGAATCCGTCCCGCACGGTTGGATCCCCGGAAGGGGGAGCTTCCTGTCTCGTTCCTCAAGGACAAGCTGGGCATCGAGTCGGTGGCCACCACGCACACGACTGCCGCCACCTCCCGGGCCATGATCGACAGCGGCCTGGACTGGAACCAAGCGGCAGCCACGATCCCCACGCCACCCACCAACCCCGACATCATCACCATGCTGACCCGAGCCATGGACACCGCCCTGAGCCGCCACGAACAGACGTCGGGCAGGCACGCGGCGCGCGACCAGGCCATCGCCGGGCACCTCCACTTCGCAGCTGTCAACGACAGCGCCCCCAGTTTCGCGGTACTCGACTGCCGCCGCGCCGCAGGCTGCCACAAGCCCGGCCTGCCCGGCGAGGTCCTCTTCTCCGGCTGCGCCGGTCTCCTCGTCGCGCTGAGGCATGCCCGCTTTCTGCTCCGCCATACCGAGGCCCGCCACGACCCGGACGCCTATGTGCTCATCACGGCCGTCAGCGATCTCCTGCCCTTCGCGCACACACGGGCCCTGGCGCCCGCCGCCCTGCGCGCCGACATCGACGCCTGGCTCTTCCAGGCAATCTTCGGGGAAGGAGTCGGCGCGATGGTGGTGGGCCATGCCGACATGTCCGACCAGGAGTGGCTCGTCGAGGACGCCCAGTGGCAGGCCGTCGCGGACGACTGGCGTGTCACTCTCACCGGCGACAGCGTGCCGCGCATGACCATCCGCGCCCGCGACGTCGGCACCACGTTCCGCACCAGCATTCCCGGCGTCGCACAACAAGGCCTGGGAGCGCTGGGGCTGTCCTCGTTCGACGCCCTGCACCGGCTGTGTGTACATGAGTCGAACCCGCAACTGGTGGCCGCCGTCTCCCGCGACCTGGATACTCCGGACAACCTTGTGCACAGCATCAGCTCACAGGTCGGAACCTTGGCCGGCGTCTCAGTCTTCACCCTCCTCGAAGAAGCCTTCCGCACGCACCAGCAAGCCTCAGACCCGCGTGATGCCATCGCCTGCGCCCTCATCGGCGAGAGCGGCAACGCGGTCATCGCCGGCCACCTCGCCCTCCGCCGCACGAACACGGCCCCGGAGTCCTAGCTCAGGCACCCGGGAGCATGTAACCGGCCGGTAGCTTTTGAGTGTTCACCGCCCCCTGGCTTCTGCTGCGCCCGTACGAAGGCAGTTCACCCGGCTACTGGCTGGAGGTGTGGGTGGAAGCCGTCGACCGCCTGGTCGACGAGCACGGCCACGACTTCGACCGCACCCGCGTGTTCCCCTACGCGTTCCGGCACACCTACGCCCAGCTGCGCGCCGACGCCGGCGTGCCGATGGAGATCCTGCAAGTCCTGATGTCTCATCAGGACCCGTCCACCACCCAGGTCTACTACCGGGTCTCCCACCCACGCCGGGTGGAAGCCGTACGTGCCATCGCGGCCAGGTACCAGTTCGACGTCAAGGGCGGCCGGCTGCGCGTCCGCAGCAGCGACGACGACCTCGCCGACCGCATCCGTGCCGGAGTCGGCTCGGTGCCCGTCCCGGGCGGGGCCTGCCACGAGATGAACAACGTCCGCGCCGACGGCCGGGGCTGCCCGGTGTACTACCGCTGCTTCTCCTGCAAATTCTTCACCACCGATTTCACCCAGCTGCCCGAGCTCCGACAGGTACGCGACGGGAAGGCCGAACAGCTCCTGCGGCTGGAGGCCGCCTACGGCAGCGTCTTCGCCCCGGGCCCTTTGAGTGAAGCCAACCAGGAGCTCCTGCACAAGGAGCTCGTCCAGCTCGACGAACTCATCGCCAAGTGCGAGACCGATCTCGGCTCCCTGACCGAGGACGACAAGGCCACCGTGGAATCCTGGCTGCACAGCCGGGACCGCTTCCTCACCGTCATCCCGGTCGCCGCCGTCCTGGCGGGCCGCCAGCACGTGGACCAGCCGACCATCGACCCGATCCTGCTGACCGAGGAGACCGGGTGAGCGGTGACCCCCGTTCCACGAACACGACGCCCGAGGGTTCGGGATCGGGGCGCGCGGCGGTCCTGGACGCGGGGCGGGAGGCTGCCGCGGCCCGGCGCCGGTCCGACAGCGAGCGGTGCCGCCGCCGGGTGCTGGACGTCATCACCGGCATGCGCAGGGCCCGCCAGCCCCTTTCCGACGCGGAGATCACCAGGCGAACCGAGGTCAACCCGCAGTACCTGCAGCGCCACCGCGACCTGAAGGCCGAAGCGGAGGCCGTCCGCGCTCACCTCGCCGACGACCGCCCCCCGCGCCGTGGCCGCCGCAGCAGCTCGACAGGAAGCGGCGCTGACGGTGGAGAACCGCATGCTCCTCGAACAGAACGCCGCGCTGCGCCGGGATCTCGACACGGCCCGCGCCGAGCTCCGAGCCCTCCGCGTGCGGGATCTCGCGGCCGGCGCGCGGGGGGAGCACGTCGCAACCCTGGACGCGAACCCCGAGGTCGAGGAACTGCGCCGGGAGCGGGACCAGGCCCTGGCAGCCGCCCAGCGCGGGGAGACGGACCTGCTGTCGCTGCGCAACGTCGTTCAACGCCTGATGATGGAGAACACCCGGCTGCTCGGAGGAGAAGAGCAGACCCCGAGGCCATGACCATGAAGTCACGCTGTGGCACCTGGCCGCCGGCCGTCCAGGATTCGTTGTCTGCCGACGATCGGTTTCTGCCCCGATGTCCGCGGATACCTGATCACGTTCCTCGGGACCGGGGCGGCACTCGGCCGCTGAAGTTCACTGGGCCGTGTAGCCGCCGTCGACGGGCAGGGCGATGCCGGTGACGTAGCTGGCGCCGGGGCTGGAGAGCCACAGGACGGCTTGGGCGATCTCGCCGGCGGTGCCGAGGCGGTCGATGGCCTGGCCGGCTTCGGCCTGGGTGCGGTCGAGTTCGCCGCCTTCGACCATGGCGTCGACCATCGGGGTGCTGATGGTACCGGGGCACACCGCGTTGATACGGACGCTGCGGGAGCCGTATTCGAGGGCGGCGCTCTTGGTCAGGCCGATCACGCCGTGCTTGGTGGCGTGGTACGCGGCGCGGCCGGGGTTGCCGACGAGGCCGCCGAGGGAGGAGCAGTTGACGATGGTGCCGCTGCCTTGGTCGCGCATGTGGCGCAGTTCGTGCTTCATGCTGGCCCAGATGCCGCGCAGGTTGATGTTCTGGACGCGGTCGAACTGCTCGGCGCTCTCGTCGGCGGCGTCGGTGGGCGGGGGCATGATGCCGGCGTTGTTGTAGGCCATGTCGAGCCGGCCGAAGATTTCTACGGTGCGGTCGACGGCGGTGGCGACCTGGTCCTCGTCGGTGACGTCGCAGACCAGGGCGAGGGCCTGGTGGCCGGCGTCGATGAGTTCCTTCACGGCGGCGTTGACGGCCGTCTCGTCGATGTCGGCGAGGGCGACGGCGGCACCTGCTTCGGCGAAGGCGCGGGCGGTGGCCAGGCCCATGCCGGAGGAGGCGCCGGTGATGAAGGCGACCTGACCGGTGAAGTCATAGGTGGGGTTCATGAGCGGAACTCCTTGAGCGAGGTTGGGGTACTCAGACGGTCTGGCCGCCGTCGACGACGAGCGCGGTGCCGGTGGTGAAGGCGGCGTCGTCGGAGCACAGCCACAGGACGGCTGAGGCGATCTCCTCGGGTTTGCCGAGGCGGCCGACGGGCTCATCGGCGATGAGTCCTTCCCGGCCGCCGGGACGGTCGTCGCCGAAGCGGCGGATCATCTCGGTGTCGATGATGCCGGGACAGACGGCGTTGACACGGATGTTGTCGGCGGCGTAGTCGAGAGCGGCGGAGCGGGTGAAGCCGATGACGCCGTGCTTGGCGGCCGTGTAGGCGGCCTGGGCCGGGAAGCCCTTGACGCCGGCCCCGGAAGAGGTGTTGACGATCGCTCCGCCGCCGCTCTGGCGGAGCATCTGGCGGACCTGGGCGCGGGCGCACAGGAAGACGCCGGTGAGGCTGACGCCGAGGACGCGGTCCCAGTGGTTCTTGGTGAGCTCGGCGAGCGGCTTGACGGGCTGCTCGACGCCCGCGTTGTTGAACGCGGCGTCCAGACGGCCGAACTGCTCGAAGGTCCGCTCCACGGCCTGCTGGACGTCCTCTTCGCTGGTGACGTCACAGGTCAGGGCGAGCACCTGCCCACCGTCTGCGGTGATAAGCCGGGCGGTCTCTTCGAGCGCGCCGGCGGACCGGTCGACGATGGCCACCTGGGCGCCGGCGCGGGCGAAGGCCAGGGCGGTGGTACGGCCGATACCGGAAGCGGCTCCGGTGACGAAGGCGACCTTGCCGGTGAAGTCGTAGGTCGTGCTCATGAGCGTCCTATCAAGGATGTGGGGGTCGAGGGGGCGTATCAGTGCCGTGCTGGGGCCGGTGCCGCCGGTTCTTCGCAGCCGTGTTCGCGGGGCAGGCGGCGGGTGTGCTGGGCCACGATCCGGGTGGGTTTGCGGGTGCCGGTGAGGGCCAGCGCGGTGAGCGGCAGCAGGGTGAGGGCGGCGAAGACCGCGCCGACCAGGGCCGGGCCGGTCAGGCCGAAGGAGGTGCCCATGGCCGTGCCGGCGAGGGCGGAGCCGGCGGCGATGCCGGTGTTGTAGGCGGAGGTGCCCATGGCCGTGCCGGCGAGGGCGGAGCCGGCGGCGATGCCGGTGTTGTAGGCGGAGGTGGTCAGGGCCGAGGTGAGGGTGGGGGCGCCGCCGGCGAAGCGGACGGCGAGGGAGGTGACGACGGGGTTGACGGTGAACCCGGCCAGCGCCATGAGGAAGACCAGCGCGACGGCGGTGACGGGGCCGGCCGACAGCGGGATCAGCAGGAACAGGGCCAGGGCGGTGATCGCCGTGGCGGTGAGGGTGGTGGCCCCGGGGCGGCGGTCACCGAGCCGTCCGCCGATGGCGGTGCCGCCCAGTGCGCCGAGCCCGAAGACGATCAGGACCAGCGGAACGGCCCCGGCCGGGATGCCCGCGCGGTCGGTCAGCAGGGGGGTGATGTAGGTGTAGGCGGCCAGGACCCCGCCCATGATCAGTACGGCGGAGGCGAGGGCCAGCCACAGCCGTCCCTGGCGCAGGGCGCGGACCTCGGCCCGTACTGATACTTCGGCCCGCTGCTCCGTGCGGGGGATGAATCGGCCGACGAATACGGCCGCGAGTCCCGCGAGGAGGGCCAGGGCCCAGAAGGGGCCGCGCCAGCCGGTGTGCTGTCCCACGAGGGAGCCGATCGGCACGCCGATGACGTTAGCCAGGGTCAGGCCGCCCATCATGACGCCGACGGCCCGGGTGGCCCGCGCCGGGCCTGCGGCGGCGGTGGCGATGACGAAGCCGACGGCCCAGAACGCGCCGGTGGCCAGTGCGGTCACCACCCGGGCCGCCAGGACCACCGCGAAGGAGGAGCTCAGCGCGGCGACGACGTGCCCGGCGGCGAAGACGGCCAGCGCTCCGACGAGGGTCAGGCGCTGGGGCAGGCGCAGGGTGGCCAGGGCCATGACCGGCCCGCCGACGATCATGCCGACGGCGAAGGCGGTGATCAGCAGACCGGCATGCGAGACGCTCACGTCGAGGTCACCGGCGATCTCGGGGAGCAGTCCGGCGATGATGAACTCGGTGGTGCCCATCAAGAACGTGCCGGCGGCGAGCACCCGGACGACAAAGGGCAGCTTGCCCTCTCGGGTGCCGGCGGCAGAGGTCATAGAGGTACTTCTCTCTCTCGGGGTGGGCGGCGCTGGGGGCTCGCCCGGGGTGGGGGTGGTCAGGCGGCGGGTTCGATGGTGATGCGCGTCGCCCGGCCGAGCTGGTCGGCGCTGACGTCGAGGTGGCCGAGGATGAGCAGGTCGGCCGAGGGGGCGGGCCCGTCCTGGTAGAAGAGGGCCAGGTTGCCCCAGGGCGCGTAGTAGGCGATGTCGCCGACCTTGGCCGCGACCGGTTCGGGGGCGCCGGAGGTCTCCAGCTTGCGCGGCAGGTCGGCGACCCGCTCCGTGCTGTGGAAGTCCTGAAGGTCCAGGCTGAGCGGCAGCAGCTCGGCGAAGTCGCGGGCGGCGGGGCTGTCGTTGATGACGGCGTCGACGGGCCGGCCGTCGAGGCGGACTCGGATGTTCATGGACACGTTCCTCCCGGAGGCGGACGACGAGGTGGAGGCCGTCGGCTCTTGCTGCCCGCCAGAGGCGGCGGTAGAGGGCGTGGCGGCCGGGGCGCTCTCCCGGGGGCCGCTGGAGCAGGCGGTCACGGCCAACAGCAGGGCGGCTGCCGAAGCGGCACGGACCAGCCCCTGGCGGGCGGCGCGGTTCATGAGCGGCGTTCCGAGGGGTGTCATGTGGGCATGGGCTCGGCGTAGTGCCGGAAGACGCCGCGCTCAGTGTGGATCGCGTACAGGCGCTCGGCCAGCACCGTCGGGCTGGAGTGCTCGGAGTCCGACCGGATCGCGCCGGGGACGATGAGCTGAGCGACGTGGATGTTCTCGGGCGCGAGGGCGTCGTGGAGCATCGCGGCGTAGGCGCTCTCGGCGGCGAACGCGACCGAGGTGCCGGCCACCTTGGGGTTCGGGTGTACGGCGCTGGAGCCGTTGACGAATAGCAGCGTGCCCCGTCCCAGCTCCCGCATCCCGGGCAGGACGGTGTGCACACAGGTCACCGGTCCCTTGACGGAGAAGGCCAGCGGGTCGTCCAGGTCGGTGGCGGAGGTGTCCAGGACCGGCTTCATGAAGTCGGCGCGGGGCACCGGGCTGAACTGGAGGACCTCGATCGGCCCCAGCTCCTTGGCCGCCGTGTCCAGGGCTGCGGTCAGGGAGGCGGGATCGAGGACGTCGGCGGTGAAGCCGCGCACCCGGATGCCCCCACCGTCGAGTTCGGCCGCGAGGGCGTCGAGGTGCTCGGCGTTGCGGGAAAGGAGGGCGACGTGGTGGCCGGCGGTGCCGAAGCGGCGGGCGGCGGCCAGCCCCAGGCCGGGGCCGGCGCCGATGAGGGCGAACGTGGTCACGGTGATCCTTTCGAGGTGAGGAGGTGCGGACGCCGGGGCGGGCGGGCCGCGGTGTCAGTCGGTGGCCGGGGCGGTGGTGTACTCGTCGTCGGTGACCGGGGCGAGCCAGTGCACGACGTCGTGGTCGTCGTCGCCCTCGTTGATGGCCAGGTGAACCATCAGCCGGTTCGGAGCGGCGCCGTGCCAGTGCTCCTCGTCCGCCTCGAACAGGACACGATCGCCGGGCCGGATGACTTCCACCGGGCCGCCGCGTCGCTGGCACAGGCCAACGCCCTCGGTGACGAAGACGGTCTGGCCCAGGGGGTGGCGGTGCCAGTGGGTGCGGGCGCCGGGCATGAAGTGCACCAGGGACGCAGTGACCCGGGAGGGGGCCGACGCCGCGGCGACCGGGTCGATGTAGACGTCACCGGTGAACCAGTCGGCCGGACCCTTGACGGTGTCGATCGAACTGCGGGTGATCTGCACGGTTGCTCCTTGTACGGGAAGGGAGTCAGGGCTTGAGGAGGGTCTTGATGGCGCGGCGCTCGTCCATCGCCTTGTAGCCCTCGGCGACCTCGGCGAGGGGCAGAGTGAGGTCGAAGACCTTGCCCGGGTCGATCGCACCGGTCAGGACGCGGTCGATGAGGTCGGGCAGGTAGCGGCGGACGGGGGCGGGGCCGCCGCGCAGGCCGACGTGGGAGAAGAACAGCTCCTGCCCGTCGACGGCGACCTCGTGGGGGACGCCGACGAAGCCGACGTTCCCGCCGGGCCGGGCGGAGTGCAGGGCCTGGCTCATGGCCTGGGCGGTGCCGACGCACTCCAGCACACTGTCGGCGCCGATGCCGCCGGTCAGCTCCTTGATCCGGGCGACGCCCTCCTCAGCGCGCTCGGTGACGATGTCGGTGGCGCCGAACTCCCGGGCGAGCTTCTGCCGGCTCTCGTGGCGGGACATCGCGATGATGCGCTCCGCGCCCATCTCCTTGGCCGCGATCACACCGCACAGGCCCACCGCGCCGTCGCCGACGACCACGGCGGTCGAGCCGGGCTTCACCTCGGCGGCGTCCGCGGCCCACCAGCCGGTGCCCATCACGTCGGAGACGGCCAGCAGGCCGGGCCACAGCTCCTCGCCCGGCACCTCCTTGGTGGCGACCAGGGTGCCTTGGGCGTTGGGGATGCGCACGTACTCGGCCTGGCAGGTGGACATGAACTCGCGGTTCAGGCAGCTCGACTGGAAGCCGTTGCGACAGTTCGCGCAGATGTTGTCCGAGGTGGCGAAGGAGCCGACGACGAACTGACCCGGGCGGACCGCGGTGACCTCCGAGCCGACCTCCTCCACGAAGCCGACGTACTCGTGACCCATCGGATGGGCGTGCTCCGTCGGCTCGGCACCGCGATAGGGCCACAGATCCGAGCCGCACACGCAGGTCACGGCCGTCCGGATGACCGCGTCGGTCGGCTTGAGGATCTTGGCGTCGTCCACGGTCTCGAAACGGATGTCGCCGGGGGCGTGGATCACTGCTCCGCGCATGAGGGAAGGCTCCTTGCCTGCTGGAGCCTGCCAGAACCCAGGGGGCCGGCAGGTCATCGAACGGATGAGGGAACCCGGCGCAGACAGCGCATCCGCCGTCTGCGGGCCCCGGGCCCGGTGCCCGGCCTGCCCACTGAGACGGGCAGACGATGAGCACCACGACACCCAGGTAACCCCCATCCCGCGCGGGCAGCGAGTCACTGACAAGGGGTGTACCAGCAGTACATCCCTCCCTCCCCGGACAGGCCGTACCGTCGAAGCCATGGACAACCGCGAGGAGGTCCGCGAGTTCCTCACCTCGCGGCGAGCCAAGATCACCCCCGAACAGGCCGGACTGCCCGCAGGCCCTCGACGCCGTGTGCCGGGACTGCGCCGCAGCGAGGTCGCCGCCCTGGCCGACATGAGCGTCGAGTACTACGCCAAGCTGGAGCGCGGCAACCTTGCCGGCGTCTCACCGGCCGTTCTGGAAGCCCTCGCCCGAGCCCTGCGGCTTGACGACGCGGAACGCGCCCACCTGCTCAACCTGGCCCAGGCCGCCGACGGGTCCGACGCCCTCACTCGGCCCCGCCGACGGCGTACGAAGGACCAGTGGCGGCCGCACCGCAGCCTGCAATGGACCCTGGACGCCATCACCGCAGGTCCCGCATTCGTCCGCAACGGCCGCATGGACATCCTCGCCGCCAACCCGCTCGCCCGCGCCTTCTACGCCGACGTCTACGCCTCACCCGGTAACCAGGCCAACCTGGCGCGGTTCAACTTCCTCGACCCCGCCTCACGCCGCTTCTACCCCGACTGGGACCTCTTCGCCGACGTCGCGGTGGCCATCTTGCGCACCGAAGCCGGCCGCAACCCCCATGACAAGGGTCTGCACGACCTGGTCGGCGAGCTGTCCACCCGCAGCGAGGAATTCCGCACCCGCTGGGGCGCCCACAACGTCCGCCACCACGGCACCGGCACCAAACGCTTCCACCACCACGCCGTCGGCGACCTCACCCTCGCCTTCGAGGGCCTGGAGATGGCCGCCGAACCCGGCCTCACCCTCACCATCTACACCGCCGAACCCGGCTCACCCTCCGAGGAAGGACTGCGCCTGCTCTCCACCTGGGCCGCCACCGAGAAGGCCGAGCGTTCCTCCCACCACGCGGCCGACTGACTGCTGCAGAACCAGCCCGGCCTGCGGCAGCACACCGGCTGTACCGTGCTGCCCCCAAGGTCTGCACAAATGCCGCTCCAGTGGGCCAACCCATAGACCCGCAGGAAAGACGTGGCGTGTACTGCGGCGATGTCCTCTCTCGATGCACAGAACAGGCCCAATGTGGCGGCGCTGGAGTGCTCGCGCTTCGTGTTGCTGGACGAGTGCCCGGCGAACGCCGAGAGCTGGTTCCTTGCCCGCACCTTCGACGCACTGCTCACCTCGGACGTACGAGGCGTGGTGTCCTTCGCAGATCCCGTACCAAGACGCACAAATACGGGCAAATTAGTAGCCGTTGGGCATGCAGGAACGATTTATCAAGCCTCGAACGCGGCTTACACCGGCCGCGCCACGGCGCGCACGATCAAGCTGCTGCCCGATGGCACCGTGCTCAATAGTGGAGTGCGCGCGGGTTCCTCTCGGACTATCGACGACCAAAAAGCCGCATCTCAGCAGGTAGATCACCACATTGGCTCGCCCCAACCTCCGGCGTGAGATCTCCGCAGTAACCCGTAAAATCTGCGAGTGATCGCTGTAATATGCGACCTCGTGGCAGATCTGAAAGTCGCGTGCTGACGCTCGTACGCCCCGTGCCGGAGTCGGCCGTGCCGGTGGACCCGGCTTCGGTGTCGGTTGAGACCGGGCTCGCGGACGTCGTCACGCTCCAGCGGCGCCGGCAGGCCCGCGTTTCCGCGTACGACGAGGAGAGCTTCTTCCTCGACACGCTCTCGGAGTACCAGTGGGCGCGCGACGCGGCTGGCCTCGCGCAGACGACGCTCGACGGGCTGATCAAGCCGGTGATCGAGGTCTGTGAGTACTACGGCACGGTCCCCTGGCAGCTGACGCCCCGGGAGGTCGACAAGTACTTCGCGGGCCCCGGCAAGCGGGCACAGTCGACATTGCGCGGAAAGATCAACAAGATCGACGCGTACTTCGCCTTCCTAGAGCAACGGTACGCGGGCGAGATCATGCGCCGCTTCGGAGCCACCGTCGAGTCTCCGATCGACCCGTTCAACCGGCCGCGCCACCGGGGGGACTTCGGGCTGCGCATCCCGCCGTCCCAGACTGCGATGAAGGACTTCTTCGCCCGCTGGCGCGAGGAGTTGCCGCACGCACGGAAGTACGCGGTCGCCTGCCGCGATTACGTGATGACGAAGATCGCCTATTTGTCGGGAGTGCGCGCGGCAGAGCTGTGCGGAGTCTGCCTCGGCGAAATCCACTGGGAGCACGGCCAGTGGGGCCGGTTCGTCGTCCTCGGAAAGGGCGCCCGGGGCTCAGGTCCCCGGCCGCGCGAGGCATACCTGTTTCAAGAGGGCCGTGCCCTGCTGTGGTGGTACATCGAGGAGATCCGGGGCGAGTTCGGTGACGACGCCGAGCACCCGCGGGCGCCACTGTGGCCGTCGGAGCGCAAGTCGAAGGCGATCGCCGACCTGAACGTGCCGATCGCGCCGGCGATCGTGCCTTCGACGTTCCGGACGGCGTTGCACACCGCGGCCGCGCACTACCTGACGGGTCCGGTCACCGACCTGTTTCCGCACCTGTTGCGGCATGCCTGCGCGACCCACAACTACGAGCGCGGGATGACACTTTGGGAGGTCCAGAAGGTCCTCGGACACGACTGGGCAACTACGACTCTTCGGTACATGGCGACTGCGCACGCTGACCCGGAGCTCGCGAATCTGGCGGCCAGCTCCCGGGTGGCCCAGCGACTGGTGATGGACAAGGGGAACCTTCGGTGAAATGGAATCTGCGGATGGTGGCCGCCCAGCGGGACCTGTGGAGGCCGACCGAGGTGCTCGCCGCTTTCCAGCAGGTCGGGTTCAACCCGTCGCTGAGCAAGGTGGCCGCACTGTGGAGCGGCACACCGGTCACGGTGCGCCTCGATGACCTGGACAAGATGTGCGCCGCGCTGAACTGCACGGTCGCCGACCTGCTCCAGGCCGAGCCGCTCGCCGCGGGCCAGGCCGTGCCGGAGGCCGGCCAACGGGTCGTCGGCGCCGAGGAACAGCCGGGGGCGGGCCCGGTGCGACCGGTGCCGCGCGGCCGTCGTGGTGCCGGGCCGCGCTCGCTCCCGCCGAGCTGAGGGGTCGGCCGGTGACGGTGGGTCGTGGGAAGGGGCTGGCGCGGAGTTGCCCGGTGTGCCTGGGGTGGCTGGTGGTGCACTGGTACCGGGTGTGCGACGGGTGCCGGCCCTGGGCGAGGAAGTACCCCGAGCGCGGGGTGTGCCCGCGGTGCCGGCACGAGGCACACCTGAACACGGACGGGCTGTGCAAGCCGTGCCTCATGGCGATCCGAGTTGAGGAAGACGCCGAGTGGGCTCTGGGCTTGGAGGATGCCCGGCCGCGGCCGGTCCAGCTCACGGTCGGCGGCACGTACGGCGACCGGTCGGCGTCAGCCCGGCCGCTGCGCAGGCCCACCAAGACTGGTCTAGGTGTGGGGAAGGAGTGGTGGACGAAGCTCAGACAGCAGCGTGCCGCTCCCGCCGGGCCGCCGGTGCTGGAGGCCCAGGTACGCGGACAGATCCCGCTGTTTACCGTGCCCCGGGCGCTGGGCGACGCCACGGTCAGCGCGCTTGTCGACCGGTCGGTCGTCGGGTGGGAGGAAGCCCGGCAGGTGATCGATGCGATGGAGGCCGAGCACGGGTTGACCGCTGGCTGGCGCCGCAAGGTGGCTGAGATGGTTCGCCTCGCTCTGGCCGTGCGTGAGGCCGAGGGTGCTGAGCGGCTGCCCGAGGCGATGCTGCGGGATCTGCCGGCCAACGGGGACGCGGTCCGCCTGATCCTGCTGCGGGCCGGGCTTTTGGACGAGGCGCCCGAGGCCATGCGGTTCTCCGGAAGGAATCAGCCCGCCCGCACGCCCTACTTCGACGTCCTAGCACCTCTGGCGCCCCGGGCACCGCGCCAGTGTGCAGACTGCGACGCATGGATTCCCGTCGGCCGGCGGGCAGGATTTGTCTGTGATCCGTGCCGGCACTGGCGGGAGCGGGCAGGGCGGGGCCGCTGCTGCCGCTGTAGTCGCGATGGACTGGCTCTGCGCGACGACCGTTGCCGTAGCTGCCACCCCTACCGTCTCCTCGACGAAGCCCGCCCTGTCTCCCGACGGTTCACGCAGTTGGTGATCGCTCTGCCTATTGGCAAGGGCGGACCGTTCGAGGCATTCCCGATCGACGATGGTCGGGCGCCGGACTGCGACGAGCGGCGGCCCGCTATGCACACGATCCGCGGACAAGAACCGCTATTCACCATCCGGCGCGACTGGTCCCCGGTGCTGGCCCGGCTGCGGAGCATGCCTCCGGGCGATCCGCCGCTGACCGAGACCGCCCAGCGCTTGCTCGAGGAGTTCACGAGCCATCGACCGGGGCAGCGCCCGGACTACCGGAAGAACACTCGCACGCTCGAGATCCTTCTGTACTGGCTCGGCGCCGAGACGGCACTATTCGAACGCGACGTGCACGACCTCGCCGAGATCGACGTGAACCTCGCTGCCAAGCCCGTCTGCCAGTTCCTGCGCGCCCGCGGCATGCTGGTGGAAGACCCCGACCTGCATCGGGACGCGGATCTGATGTGGATCGAGTCGACCCTTGCCGCCTTGCCGGAGCCGATCAGGAGCGAGGTTGAAACCTGGGTGAAGGTCATGCGCGAGCAAGGTCGCTGCGAGGGCGAGCCCCGCGGGTACGACGGCATCCGCCGCTACCTCACCACGCTCCAGCCCACCCTCACCGCCTGGACCAGGACGGCCGGAGTGGCCTCGCTAAGGGAGATCACGAAGGACCACGTCGAGGACGCCGTGGGCGGCCTATCCGGCTACGCCCGCCGAGGGTTGGCCACAGCCCTGCGCAGCCTGTTCCGCGCGCTCAAACGCGAACGAGTGATCTTCCGCAACCCCGCCCGGAACCTCCCAGTCGGCGACCTCAAGGGCCTCCCGAAGTCCATCCCCTCCGACCTTCTGATGGGACTCCTCGACCAGGCGTCGACGCCGCTCGGCCGCCTCATCGTCGCCTTGGCCGCCATCCACGCACTGCCCGGACACGAGATCCGAACACTGCAAACAACAGGCCTCGACCTCTCCCGCGGCACCCTCGAAGTACGGCGCGGCCTGCTGCGCCACACCCTCTATCTGGAGGAGCTCAGCCACCAACTCGCCGCCGACTGGACGACCTACCGCCACCGACGGTGGCCCGCCTCGGCCAACCCCCACCTACTGGTCAGCCAAAAGACCGCGGTCGACCCCGACCACCCAGCCGTCAGCATCGGCCTCCTGAGCGGAGCCCTTCCCCGCGGGCTGACACTGAGCGGCCTGCGCCAAGACCGCATCCTGAACGAGGCGTCCGAAAGCGCCGACCCGCTTAGACTGATGCGCCTGTTCGGAATCACCGAACAGACCGCCATGCGCTACATCGGCGCCTCGCACCCAGAGCGCACCTCAAAGCTGCCCCGGTAGCGACCAGCCCGGTCGGCAGGCTCAGGCAGGTCGACCTGGGCCTCGCTGACGCCTGCTCGCGATGTGGATCGCGGCCGGCGGGTACTTCGCAACTGGCCCGTGATCGCCAGGCTCTCAGCCGCTGGGGCCACATCCTGCTGCCCGTCGTCCGAATCGGCATCGGCCTGCTCGTCCTCATCGAGGGCGGCGCCTTCGGTGTGCCGGGTCGACAACGAGACACATGAAATGGGCCGATCCGCTCACGTTGACGCGGCTGTTCGGCATCACGGAGAAGAACGCGATGCGCTACGTCGGCGTCGCCCGCCCCAAACGGCCCGCGAAACTGCCGCAGGGCCACTCGCGCATATGTCGGGCCGTCGGCAAGCTGGACGTTCGCCCCACCACGGACGCCGCGTTGGCTTCTGCGCTGGTCAATAGCCTTGAACCTATGTAAATACGTGTAACGCTGGCCGCGGAGTCGTGTAGTGCGTGCACACCGGGAGGTCAGCGGTCGCTACCCCAGGCGGGGGTGGTGCTGTCCGAACCGCGTACCAAATAGCGAGTCAGCTCCTGTCCCTGAGCGCGCTCCTCCCTCGGGTTGCACGGCGTGGGCCAGCGAAGTTGCTCATACAGGGTTCTTCGGTAGAGGTCGAATCCAGCCTCAAGGAGGTCGGCGTACACCTCTGCACGGGAGGGCACCCAGGCCACGACCCCAACCACAGCAACGCCGAGCCCGGCTGGCACTGCCCACAGCGTCAACGGGGCGAACAGGACAAAGAGCACGCCCCAGATGCACGCGGCCACGGAGGCGTCCAGCGAGACTCTCGCCGTGGCGATTTCCTTACGGGCGGTATCGGGCAGCAGCAGCCAAAGATGAGGCCACACGGAAACGACGTCCAAGCCGTACTTGTCTACGGGGCGGGTCTCAGCGGCGCGCAGGGTATTGCCGATCCGGGTGGGCATGTCTGGTGCGGGACTGGGCGACCGGCGCTGAAGCATGGTGAGGCTGCCGTGTTCTGTCCGCTCTTCCGGCGAGGCTGTGCCCGCAGCCACGGCAGGGCTGAGTTCCTGGTAGCGCCTTAGTCGCTCTTCAACCTTCGTCTTCCTCCGTTCCACGAGTTTGTGGCGTAGCGGCTTGAGGAAGCACGGCCAGTACCAACCCTCGAGAAGTCGAAGTACCGGAGTAGTAAGCCGCTCGATGATCACGCCGGATGCAGATACCCCTAGTAGGGCGATCAGCACGATAGTGATCTGGGCTGGAACGGATTGCTTGGCCAGCCAGTCAGCGGGCACCTTGAGCGCATGGAAGCCGCCTCTGCTGCGTGTCCAGGCCAGCAGCCCGGCCAACCAGAACACCAGGGCGGGAACGGAGACGGCGGCCCAACGCTCGGCCAACTTGGCGCCGGCTGCCTCCCACAAGCTACTGAGCATCAGATGCCGCCGGCACGAGCCTGACTCCTGGGTGATCCTTGCAATCAGGCACCGGGAATCCGACTGACGGCCGGTACCAGACGTAATTGCGGTCCACCGGGCATTCGTACTTGTCGGAAAGGACCGGGGTGGGCTTGCCTGGCGGCGACTGGTAGCCGCCGGCGCCTGGCGGCGGCTGGTAGCCGGCGCCCCGGTCCCGCGGAAGGAGAACGGGTGGCCTGTGGTATTCGTCCTCGAATACCCGGATTACCCATTCCTTTACTCCGGAGCGGGTCAGAACAGCCATGATCTCGTCGCCGACGTCCACCCCCTCGTGGGCTCGGGCGAGCAGGTCCTTGATCTCGTTGTCGTACGCGTCGGCTTTGTCGCTGACAAGCTCGGGCAAGTAGAACCTGATTGTGCGGGCGACATCGATGATGTCCTGGTCCATCCCGTGCCTCCTGTTGTGGAGCGGTCTGGTCAAGCGCCCGCATGCACATAGGCCGCCCACCGGGAGGGGGTATCTCGACGGTCGAGGGGCTTGCGAAGGTCTTGTCCGTCGCGGACGGCCCGCACAGCGTGATGGAGGGCATGAGCGTTCGCGCCACTGCCCAGTGCTTCAGGCGCTTGTTGTAGAGCGGCATAGAAGGCGTCGGCGACGCGGACGGCGACAGCGTCGTCGATCTCCCAGAGTGTGCCGACCACATGGCGAAAGCCGGCCAGTTGGAAGCCGGAGGTGAGGTGGATGGCCTCGTCGACAAGGGTCGGTGCGCCGGTGAACGTCGTCCGGCAGGCTGACAGGTAGGCCAGGCTCGCCGAGTCGAGCTTGAGTGGGGCGAGGCTGGCGACGGTCAGAGGATCGCTGCGGTGGTCGTGGAGCAGCAGCCGGCTCTGTGACGGGTCGGTGGCATGACAGAGGCCGTGACATGCAAAGTGCGCTATGGCGCAGCCACTCAGCTCCGTCAGGACGCGAGACTTCGTGGGGAGGTCTGGGGCGGCCGTGTCTTCCTCTTCAACGGGCGCGTCCTTTTCTTCAAGCAGGATGGAGTGGGGAAGGCGGTCTTTGAGCATGGTGGCTTCGGCGGCCACGTTGGGAAGCTCACCCGCGTCAGGCGTGGTCGGCATCGCAACGATCAAGGCCTTCGGCGACGTGGAGGGGGCTGGGATCGGTTGCCGGGCGTAGTGCAGGGCCCGCACGGTGGGTGTGTAGGCGGAGACCACTCGGTCCATGACCGTGCGTGGGCGCGGGTCGGCGGGGTGGCGATGGTAGCCGGCGGCGTGCAGAGGCAGCTGGCCAAGCAGACCGCCAGGTGACCACCACAATCGTGGCCAGTGCCATGTCGCGGACTGGGGCTGATTGCGGTAGCCCAGGGTTTCCAGGACAGGTTCCGCGGCGACATCCCACAGCCACTCCAAAGTGCCGCTCAACGACTCCTCGTCGTGTGCTTCGAGCGCTGTCTGGAACTGGTTGATCCTCCCCGTGACGGAGTGAAGATCGAGTCCGGGAAGGGGGAGATCGGTGACCCCGTCTGACGTGATCAGCAGCGCGTCGCTACGGTGGCTGCTGACGTTGAAGACCACGATCGGGCCTTGGGCGGCGTCCTGGGTGAGGGTCTCGGTATCCGGCGGGAGCAGGAAGGACTCAAAGCCAGGGAGCTCGCGGATCTCGGCGACCGTGGCGCTGAACAACGCGGCCACATGCCGCTCGGCGGCTGGATCCCTGCCGAGTGCCGCGGCAGGGCCTCGGGCGAAGGCCGGGTCGAGCTGCTCTCGCAAGTCAGCAAGTTTTTTTCCCAGTTCGGGGTCGGCTTGTTGCAGGTCAGTGAGGTCGCTGCGGGTGTCCAGCAACTGGCTGAGCAACACTGCCCGGCCGGATTCCAGGAGGCGCAGGGCTTTGGCGGTCCGGTGGCCGTCCAGGCCGGTGTCCTGATCGGCAAGAACAAGAGCGGCAGCGTCGCTGGCCAGCCCAGCGAAACCTCCCAGCTCATACTGCTGATCGGCCCGCTCGAGCTGTCGGGGAGCCACTTCGGGCAGCAGTTGAACTGCGCTCTCCAGCAGCTCCGAGGCGTAGCGGGTTCCCACCTCCTGCTCCACGGCCAAATCTGCCGCCGCCCGGGCCGCGTGGATCCGGGTCGAGGGCGCAGCATCGGCGGTCTTGGAGGCACCTGCGAAGGCGTCCATTGCACCCCGCGCGTCGGTGGCGTCGCCAGTGTGCTCGAACTGGGTGTGCAGGGCAGTACCGAGGTTGAACAGCCTGTCGGCACGGTCGGGGCTATTCCCAGGGGTCGCCTCTACGGCTCGCCGGGCCGCGTTGACGGCCTCGTCCATGTCCGCCGTCTGCTTGTTCCGCCGGAAGCGCATCAGCAGGGCAATGCTCAAGGTGGACAGGCAGACGGGCAAGTCTTTGCGGTTGGAACTGGCCTGCGAGGTTTCCGCAGCTTGCCGGGCCGCATTGATGGCCTCGTCCAGGTCGGCCATCTGCCCAGTCCGTTCGAAGCGCACCTGCAGAGCGTTACTCAGGTTGGACAGCCAGCCCACTCGACCGAGGTATGTATCCGAAGGCCTGCCCACATGACCGAGGTGTGTATCCTCCGTCGCCTCCGTCGCCTGGCGGGCCGTGGAGACGGCCTCATCCACATCCGCCATCCGTGCATATCGCTCGAAACGCACCTGCAAGGCATTACTCAAGTTGGACAGCCGGCCTGCGCGGTCGGGATGGCCGGTCTCGGTGGCGTCCACCGCCTTGCGAAGGATGTCCACGGCCTCATCGATGTCCGGGCTCGCCCCGGTGCGCACGAATCGCTTCTGCAGGGCAGAGCCGAGGTTGGACATGTACATAGGCCGGTCTGTGGCAGCCTCAGGGGTCAGCCGCAGTGCCTTCCGGCCTGCCGCGATGGCGTCGTCCAGGTCTTCCACCGCCCCGGTGTGGTCGAAGCGGCTGCTATGGGCGGCACCGAGGTGGGACAGGCGGCGGGCACGGAGGCCCGCCGCACCGCTCTTGGGGGTGGCATCTACCGCTTGCTGGAGCCGACGAACAGCCTCGTCTATGTCCTCCAGGCGGCCGGTGAACTTGAATCGAGTGCCTAGGGCGATGCCCAGGCCGGACAAGTACTTCGCGTCGTCGGCGTGGGTTGGCAACGCTGCCAGGGCATGCCGCTCTTGCTCGACCGCTTCGTTGATCTGTGCCAGGTCTGCGGTGTGCTCGGCCTGGGTGCGCAGCGCGCCGCCGAGGACGGACAGTGCGTCAGGTCGGTCCCGGTGCGAAGCGGCCGCCACTGCCTGCCGAGCCGTCTGCACGGCCTTGTCCCCGTCCTCCATCCTCCCAGTGCGCTCGAACCGGTTACGCAATGCGGTGCTCAAGTGGGCGAGTCGGCGTGAGAGGTCCGGGTCTGAGGCGGGGGCGGCTTCCACTCCCTGCTCGAACGCCTCAATCCACTTGTCCGCATCCTCGATCGCGTCGGTGAGCTCGAACCGTAGCTGCCAGGTTGCGCCGAGATCGCACAGCGCCGACGCCCGGTCGGGGGTGCCGACGGGGATGGCATCCACCGCTCGTTCGCGTGCCTCGATCGCTTCATCCAAGAGGGCTAGGGACTGGGGGACTTCGCTCTGCTCAGCCAAGAGCTGCAGGGCTAGAGCCAGGTAGCGCAGGTGGAGTGCCCGTTCTGGGTGGTCGTCGGGCAGGATGGCGATGATGCGCTGCCACGCCCGTGCCGCGGTCGAGATCTGGGCGATGTCGTGGGAGTAACGCAGGCCGTGGATCGTGGCGGCGGCATCTCGTGTTGCGGCGTCCGCGATGGCGGGGAGCATCGGCTGGGGCAGGTCCTGCTCGCCAGCCAGGAAACAGGGTGTGAACTGTTCAACCGCCGCCATAGCGGCCTCGTAGTCGCCCTGATGTCTGGGTAGTGCAAGGGACTGGTAGAAGTACATCCAGCCGAGCATGCGCCGGGCCTCAAGATCCGTATCTCCGGCCTGCATGTCGTCCGCAAGCTCACGGGTTGCCGCCAAAGCCTCCGGCTCCAACGCCAAGGAGGGATCCCGAGCAGCACCGATTTGATCCATCCATCCCTGTAGCGCGGCTTTCAATGTCTCACGCATGAGGCACCTCGTCAGACAGAGCAGCTCGTACGACACGGCAAAGCCCGGAGTGATCAATGTCCGTTGTGGTCCGCCAGCGGGGAAAGCCCGGCTCACCGGCCCAGCGGCCGAAGCGCCCGCACTCAGGACATTCGCCTCCCTTTCAGGGCATCACAAAAGCGGAGAAGGCGCAGCCTGGGCAGCGGCTACGGCGGGATGCGACCCGAGCGAGTAGGCGATACCTCAGCACTTCTACGTTCCGCATTGCCCCCTTCACCTGCTGAAACGCGCTGGCCTGCGGCTATGTCTCTGTACCTCAGATGAGACCCACGTTGTAGATCGCTTAGATGGCGGTGAACCCGCCGCCTAGGGCCTGTCTGGAGTCGTAACGACGTGGCGGGGAAATGGGTTGAGGGGTGATCATCGGGCTGGTAGTTTTCAGTCGACCGTGACACCGTCCGAGGAGGTGAGACCCATGAACGCTGTATCCATGTGGGTGCTCCCCCTTGCCGTCACGGCCGGCGATTGACGTAGGTGTCGCCGGGAGCGCCTCGATAACTAGGCACTCCCGAAAGGCACCACCTATGCACTCTCTGCAGTTCACCGCCGAGTCGTCGTCGAACGGCATGCTCGAAGGCGACTTCACCGTGGGCGGCATCCCCGGCGTCCTCTGGTCGCCGGCTTCCGGCGCAGCCGATCGTGCACCCCTGGTCCTGATGGCCCACGGCGGCGGCAACCACAAGAAGCACCCGGCGATGTCCGGCCGCGCCCGTCTCCTCGTGACCGGCTGCGGCTTCCACGTCGCCGTCATCGACGCACCCGGTCACGGCGACCGGCCGCGCACGGCGCACGACGAGGCGGAAATCGCCGAGCTGTTCCGGGCGAGGGCGGCGGGCGAGCCGGAAAGCCCGATCGTCGTGCGCTACAACGACCACCTGGCGGAGCTCGCCGTGCCCGAGTACCAGGCGACCCTGGACGCCCTCCAAGAACTCCCGGAGATCGGCACCGACGGGCCGGTCGGCTTCTGGGGCATCAACATGGGCACCGCGATCGGCATACCGTTCGTGGCGATCGAACCCAGGATCACCGCCGCGGTCTTCGGCCAGCACTGGCCCGATGTCCTGGCCGAGAAGGCGAAGCAGATCACCATCCCGATCGAGTTCGACATGCAGTGGGACGACGAGCACATCTCGCGCGAGGAGGGTCTCGCGCTGTTCGACGCCTTCGCCTCGAAGGAGAAGTCGTTGCACGTGAACTCGGGCAAGCACAAGGAGCTGCCCCGGTTCGAGGCCGACAGCGCGGTCCGGTTCTTCGCCCGGCACCTCGGCCGGTCAGTCACCTCGCTGGCCTGACGTGCGGGGTTGCGGCGTCCGGCTTGCCAGCCGGGCGCCGCAACCGCGGCCCCGGGTTGAGGCTGCGCATCCAGATGATGGATCCGCGTAGTTGGAGCCCCCCCATGTAGCTCGCGGGCGTCTTGTCGTATCGCGTGGCCAGGCCCCGCCAGGCCCGGATCTTGTTGATGCAGCGTTCCACCGTGTTGCGCTCCTTGTACTGCTCAGCGTCATGGGCCACCGGTCGACCGCCGTCCCTGCCGCGCTTCTTGCGGTTCGCGGCCTGATCGGCCTTCTCCGGGATGACCGCCTTGATCCCGCGTCTGCGCAGGTAGGAGCGGTTCGCCCGCGAGGAGTACGCCTTATCGGCAGCTACCGCGTCCGGTCGGGTGCGCGGACGGCCCACTGGTCCGCGTACCTTAACCTTCTCCAACACCGCGACGAATCGGGGGCTGTCGGCGGCCTGCCCGGGCGTGAGCACGAACGCCAGAGGGCGGCATCGCCGGTCTGCCGCAAGGTGGACCTTGCTGGTCAGCCCGCCGCGCGAACGACCCAGCGCCGCAGCCTTGAGCCGGGCCCGGCGGCGCCGACGCAGCCGCCGGCGCTCGGCCCGCTCGGACTCCCCAGCCAGCGAGTCGACGGTTGCCGGGGCGGTTTGCCCGGTTTCCGTGGCCCCTTTTCCTGCGCCGCGGCCTCTTCCAACGCCGCCAGGACCTCCGGTTCCACCACCATCCCGGCCGCGTCGTGATGGGCGCGGGCCACCGTGGAGTCCACGCTGACCAAAGACATGTCCGCCTGGCCGCGCCGAGCGGCCTCGGCGATCATCCCCTCCATCAGCACGGCGAACATGCCGACGTCACGCCACTGGGTGAAGCGGCCGTAGACCGTCTGCCAGGCCCCGAACTCCTCTGGCACCTCTCGCCATTGGCTGCCAGTGCGGAACCGCCAGATGACGCCCTCGAACTGCACTCGCAGGCGCTGCGGGAAAGGGCCGTACCGCCCTATCGGTAGAAACGGCTCTATCAGTTCCCACTCGTCATCGCTCAGTTCACGTCGCGTCACCGAAGCGTTCTACCAGCTCGGCGCAACCCTCGGGCCCGAAAACAGACCGCATCGAGCACGACTCCAGACAGGCCCTAGTCCGCCCCGGCCGCGCCCGCGAGCCCCGGCCTCTGACGCGCCACGAGGACCTGGCGCCCCGGACCGGCGGCAGACGGGGAGGCGGTCCCGTGCGACGTGCGAATGGGGCACGGGACCGCCGAGCCCCGCTGTCCTGTCAGAGCCGGGCAGGCAAACCATATGAAATGAGGTGATCTGGTGCACGTATCCTGCGCGGGCCGCGCCGCGCCGCCCGTACTCCCGCGCCCCGGAACGCGGTCAGCAGTTGCGTCCCGTCCCCTGACCGCCGCAGCCCCGGCCGCCGTCCGCGCCTGCCCACAACGGGCATGGTTGTTGATCTCGGCTGTGCCGCCCCTGCAACACTGGCCGTGTGCGCCGTCTGCGGCGCCTTCGTCCCGAGCCGGCCCGCCAGGGGCTCCCACCCAAGCAGCACGGGCCGCCCGTCTTCTCAAGGAGCAAGTGTGAGCGCAGAGTCCTCAACACCGCGGGGCCCGGCCTTCACCCAGGTACGGCTGACCGGGCCGCCCGCGGCCGTCGACGGGCTGGTGGCGGTCCTCAGCAGGCGCGTGCTGGATCTGGTCGCGGCACAGACGCCCGTGGCCGAGGCGGCGGAGAAGGCCGGGGTAACGCTGCGCCAGGTCTACGGCCGGGCGAACTGGGACTCTGCGTTCGCCGAGGAGCTAGACGAGGCCGGGTGGTCCCTGTGCGTGCTGGGCCAGGACCATCCGCAGTGCAGCACGGCCAGTGGATACCGGGGCAACGAGCGGAGCGAGGCACACCGCCCCGCGTGCCGGGGCAGCGGCTGCAGGGAGTGGCGCCGGGGTACGTCCCGGCTAGAGCGTGCTGCCCTCGCGTAGCAGCGTGGCCCCCGGGCGGTCGCTCAGCCCGTCGGCCCCGGCTCGAAACGCGGGGTGCCGGCCGGTGACAGGTCCGGACGCATCCGGTGCCAGCGCGCAGGGTGGCGCCAGCGTCCGGCACCATCGCGTGCGACGTCGACGCCGACCTCCACCACCAATTCCGGCACTACGAGAGTGACGCGCAGCCTCTCGCGCGAGCCCCACCCGGCGGAGAACGTCCACCCCGTCCAGGGGTGATCGTCTCCAGCCGGAGTGAACAGCCCGGCGACCGCCCGGCCCGCGGCCTGCGGAAGCGTCGTACTGCGCCCGACGTACCGCAGGCGCCCGTCGGTGTCATACCGGCCCAGCAGCAGCGTGCGAGGAGCCGTCGGAGAGCCGGTGAACGCGCCGACGATGGCGTCCTCGGTCTCCCTGGTCTTGAATTTCCTCCAGCCACGCGAGGAGGGTTCATAGGCGCCCTCCAACCTTTTGTAGACCACGCCTTCGACACCGACGGCTGTCCAGCTCGTCAGCCACTCGCGCACGGTGTCCGGGTCGGTGGTCGACGGGCACAGCGCCCACGGTGCGGTGAGCCGGCGCTCGGCGAACAGATGCTCCAAGGCGGCCCTGCGACGCCGGTACGGCCAGGTGGTGGTGTCGGTGCCCGCAAGCCGCAGCAGGTCGAAGGCCACGTAATGGGCGGGCCACTGTTTGGCGACCCGGGCCGCGCCGGCGCCTCGCCGCTGGAGACGGCCCTGAAGCCGCTCGAAGGCGAGCCTGCCGGACTCCCATACAACCACTTCCCCATCCAGGGCCGTCGCGTCTGGGAGCTGGAGGACTGCGCCGGAGTGCAGCTCAGGGAAGGAAGGGGCGAGGTCTGTGCCCCTGCGGGAGCGCAGCACCAGACGCCCGGCGTCCCACGACACAAGCGCGCGCCATCCGTCCTTCTCCAGACTTTGACGTGTCTCATGAGACATCAGCTCGTGTCGGCCCCGGAGTCCTAGCTCAGACACAAGCCGCAAAGTAGCGATCAGGACTTCGTGAGCGCGGTCTTCTTGCGGGCGAGCCGGCCGAGCCGGGTGCCTTCAATGTGTCGCCATTGCGCAACAACTGAAGCGCGAGGTCGAGCTTCCGCCTGGACGCCTTCGCGCCGCTCGCGGTGTCGATGCGGACCTTGTCGCGGGCGCCATCGTTTGCCGACTCTGAAGATCGGTCTGGTGCATGACCGGATCAGCCTGGGTGTGTTCGGCGGTTGCTCAACTTTGCGTGTGGCGAGCGGGCGTCGCTTATGGTGTTGGTGCTTGCGCCGGGCGTGAGGCGGTCGTCTCGTCTCCTTCCTGGTGGGCCGGCCGCCGGGGCAGCCGCGACGCGGGCAGCAGGCCGAGAGCGGCGAGTGAGGCCAGGATCAGCAGAGTAGAGCTCATGGTTGAAACAGCCGAGCTGGTTGCGCTGGCCGCGACGGCGATGCCGAAGGTCGGCCCGATGTTCATGGCGGTCTGCTTGAGCCCGCCGACGACTCCGGCGTACCCGGGCGGCGCGTCACCGACGACGGTCCCGGTGGCGGTGACCATCACGGTGGCGAACCCGGCACCGATGGCGGCAAAGACTGCAGCCGTAGCCATCCATGTGCTGGCGGGATCGAGCCGGGACAGCCCCGCGATGCCGACCACGACGAGGACCGTACCGGCGATCGCGGTGCGGCGCGCACCGTACCGGCGCAGTGCGGCGACCGCGGCGGGTGAGCCGAGGACCATGAGCACGGTCAGCGGGAGCACGCGCAGACCGCTGGCGAGTGCGTCGAGTCGAAGTACGTTCTGGAGGTAGAACGTGGCCCTGAACAGCGCGCCGAACACGCCGGCGGTGGTGACCAGCAGGAGCGTCATCGACGCCGTCACCGGTACGGACCGCGCTACGGCTGGTGGAACGATCGGGTGTGTGGTGCGGCGTTCGTGCCAAGTGAGCAACGTTGCCACGCCGATGACGGCGAGGAATTCGAGCAGCATCGGCGTGGCGGTCCAGCCCCGCGTGGGTACATCGGACAAGGCGTGGACCAGGGTTGCGAGCGCGACCGCTAGGCCGTGTCTTCAAAAGATCTTGAGTGGCGGATCATGGTCGGGTGATACGTCGCCATGAACTGTCTGATGTCGAGTGGGAGTTCGTCCGCCCGCT
>NZ_JBIBVY010000030.1:0-80209 GCF_043080665.1 Streptomyces sp. NPDC014991 | reverse complement strand
ACCCGCTACGACAAACGCGCCCGCCACTACCAGGCGCTGGTCACCCTCGCCTGCCTACGACTCTGGCTGCCCTGACTTTGCGGACACGACCTAGGTGGCCGGGTGCCGGGTCGGAGCAGCAGGGCCGATGGACCGCTCAGAGATCCGGCCTCGGCGCCGCGCAGCGCGATGTGGACTCGGTCGGATCGTCAGGTGGTGATCCCGAAGCGTTCGGCGAGTTGGCGGCGGGTGTCGGCTGCGCCGGTGTGCAGTACGCCCCCGATCCCGATCCGTGCCGCTCCGTCGAGGTTGTGCCGCAGATCGTCGATCATGACTGCCTCCTCGGGGTGGATGCCGAGGCGTTCACATGCGATCGCATAGATCCGCCGGGAAGGCTTGCGGATCCCGACCTCGGCCGAGATGACGACCACATCGGCGACGGTGGCGAGGTCGACGCCGTCGTAGGTTCCGGTACCGAACGAATTGGACACGACCGCGACGGGACGGCCGGCGGCCCGCAGATGACCGAGCAACGCGAGCATGTCCTGGTCGATCGACATGCCCGCTTGCATCCGGGCCGTGAGCCCTTCGGCCGGTACGTCGGCGCCGTGGACGCGGAGACGTTCGGAGAATCCCCGCTCGAAGGTCTCGGCGTCGATACGGCCACACTCGTGGTCGCTCAGGAGCGTGCGTGAGGGCTCGTCCCGGCCGAGGAGGTACAGCGGCAGGCGGGGGTCGCCGCCGAGCGAGGCGCCGAAGTCGGTGAAAGCCTCCAGCACACTGGAGGTGATGACACCGCCGAAGTCCACCAGGACCGCGGACCGGGCCTTCCCCACCACGTTCGACACAGTGTCCACGCCTCTCTCCAGCGGTCGGGCCGGCGTCGGCCCGTACGACGGCAGTCATGTTTCGCCGGCCCTCAGAAGTACCCGCAGTACCGCGCCGCCAGCCGGTCCCTGCCGCGCGTACCCAGCCGGGGTGCCTGGCGTCAGGCAACCTCGAACAGTCCGGCGGCGCCCATTCCACCGCCGACGCACATCGAGATCACCACATACCGGACGCCACGGCGCTTGCCCTCGATGAGGGCATGCCCCACCAGCCGGGCACCGGTCATTCCGTACGGATGACCGACCGAGATGGCGCCGCCATCGACGTTGAACCGCTCCGGGTCGATGCGCAGTTCGTCACGGCAGTACAGCGCCTGGGAAGCGAACGCCTCGTTGAGTTCCCACAGGCCGATGTCGTCGATGGTGAGGTTGTGCTGCTTCAGCAGCTTCGGAATGGCGAACACCGGACCGATGCCCATCTCGTCCGGCCCGCAACCGGCGACCGTCATACCCCGGTAGACGCCCAGCGGTTCCAGCCCCCGGCGCTCGGCCTCCTTCGACTCCATCAACACCGACGCCGAGGCCCCGTCCGACAACTGCGAGGAGTTGCCGGCCGTCACGCTGGACTGCGTGGTCACCCGGCCGTCGGGCAGCACCGGCGCCAGGCCGGCCAAGCCGTCGGACGTCGTCGACGGGCGGTTGCCCTCGTCCCGGGTCAGGGTGACCTCCTCGTCCCGCACCTCCCCGGACTGCTTGTCGAGGACCTTCTTGGTGCTGCGGAGCGCGACGATCTCCCGGTCGAACCGGCCGGCCTCCTGCGCCGCCGCGGTGCGCTGCTGGGACACCAGGGCGAACTCGTCCTGGCGGTCCCGGCTCACGCCGTAGCGTTCGGCGACGATCTCCGCCGTCTGCAGCATCGGCATGTAGATGCTCGGCTTGTGCTCGACCAGCCAGGGATCCATCATGCGGTGGGTGTTCATGTGATCGTTCTGCACCAGGGAGATCGACTCGACACCGCCGCCGACAACGACCTGCATGCCGTCCGTGATGATCTGCTTGGCGGCCGTCGCCATGGCCATCAGGCCCGACGAGCACTGCCGGTCGACGGTCATCCCCGGCACGGTGTCCGGAAGTCCGGCACGGAGGGCCGCCTGGCGCGCGACGTTGCCACCGGAGGACCCCTGCTGCACGGCGCAGCCGAAGATCACGTCCTCGACCTCACCCCCCTCGAGCCCGGCGCGCTGTACCGCGTGCGAGAGGGCATGGGCGGCGAGTTCCTGCGCCTGGGTGTCGTTGAACGCGCCGCGGTAGGCCCTCCCGATCGGCGTCCGTGCCGTCGAAACGATGACTGCTTGCCTCATGTCGCCTCGCTGATTCCTGTTGGGCCGGTTCGCCCGAGAGCGAGGGGCCGGCATTCCGAGCGTCGTGAGCCGGGATCGATACCGGCAGGCGGTACTGAACGCCAACTGCCGTGCGGCGAGGGACTTGTCGACCATCCCCTCCGGTGACCGACGGCCCGAGCCATGGCCACAGGGGTGACCGGAGCCGGGCTCCCGATCGTTATAGTTGAATTCGGCGTCATGTTCAACCAGGTCCTTCTTCGCCGGGCTGCGCGCAGGCCCGCGGTCTTGACAGTGGCGATCCGCACCTGGAGGCTACCGACCAGTCGGTATGAAGGGGTGAATCGTGAGGCAGCTGAGCATCTCCACCGGTGCGGGCGTGTTCGACACGATCGTGGCGGGTCCGCCCGAGGGCCGCCCGGTGCTGCTGCTGCACGGCTTCCCGCAGACGGGGCGGGTATGGAGACGGCAGATCGCGGCGTTGGCCGCGCACGGCTACCGGGTGGCGGCACCAGATCAGCGCGGGTACTCCCCCGGTGCCCGTCCCCAGCGGCCCGAGGACTATCGCATCGGCCTTCTCGTCGACGACGTGGTCGCGATCGGCGAGGAACTGGGCTGGGCGGCGTTCGACCTGGTCGGCCATGACTGGGGAGGCGCGGTGGCCTGGTGGACCGCTCACGTCCACCCCGGCCGCATCCGCACCCTGACGGTTGTGTCGACCCCGCATCCCCGCGCTCTGGCCACCACCCTGCGTACCGACCAGGATCAGCGCAGACGCTCCCACTACATGATCGACTGGCGCGAGACACCCGCCACCGAGGAGCGCATGCTCGCCCACGACGCACAGGAGCTTCGCGGCCTCTACGCCGGAAAGGTCCCGCCGGACAGTGCCGAGGCCTACGTGAGCCACCTGTCCCGGCCGGGCGCTCTCACCGCGGCGCTGAACTGGTACCGGGCCGGCCGCCCCGACGGCGCGATCGGCGTCATCGGCGTGCCCACGCTGTACGTCTGGAGCACGGAGGACAGCGCGTTCGGCCCGGCGGCCGCGGAGGAGACCGGGCGGTGGGTCGAGGGGCCGTACCGGTTCGAGACCCTCCAGGGAGTGAGCCACTGGGTCCCCGAGGAGGCGCCCGAAGCGCTGACCCGCCTGCTGCTCGACCACCTGGGAGCGCACGCCGGTACCGAACCGGCGGACGCCCCGTTCGCCGACTCGTCACAGAGGTGACCCCATGAACACAGCGCGCGCGGCCTGGCGCCGCCTCGAGCCCGTACACGGCATGATCTATTTCGTCCCCGAGGGAAGGCTGCGGTACGCGGACCTCGGACTGAGCGGACGCGCCGGGTACTTCACCTCCCGGAGCGCCGCGTTCGGCCGGGCATCCGCCGAGCTGGTCATCGCGACCTTCTACAACTTCAACCCCGAGTTCGTACGGCAGGCGGTTGACGGAGCCTGGAACGCGACGACGCCGAAGCAGGTGCTGGACGCGCGGTACGCCGCCGCGGGTGAAGCCCTGCGGCGGGCGCGGATCCACGAACTGCCCCACCTGGACGAGGTGGTGGCGCTGACCCGCCGGGCCGCCGAGGCGGCCTGCGAACACGCCCAGGGACGCCCGCTGTTCGCCGCGCACGCTGCACTTCCATGGCCGGAGGAGCCGGTACTGCGGCTGTGGCACGCCCAGACGCTGCTCCGGGAGTTCCGCGGAGACGGCCATGTCGCGTGCCTGCTCAGCGAGGGCGTGGGTGGCTTGGAGGCCTTGGTTCTGCACGCCGCCACAGGTGAGGTTCCCGCCGGATTCCTCAAAGCGAGCCGCGCATGGCCCGAGACGGAGTGGGCCGACACCCAGGAGCGCCTGCGCGAGCGAGGTCTCCTGGACGGCGACGCGCTCAGCCCGGAAGGCGTACTCCTGCGCCGGCACATCGAGGACCGCACCGACCGCCTGGCCCTTCCCGCCTACGCCGCCCTGGGTGACGCCGGTTGCGAACGTCTCGCCGAACTCGCGGAGCCCTTCGGCCGCGCCGTCATCGAAGCCGGCCTGCTCGAGCTCGGCTGACCGGGCCTCTCGTTCCGCCTCGTGCTCGAACTGCCGGAGGGCGCTCATGTCGTCCGGCCAGTTGTGACAGGCCACGAAATCGTCCTGGTCTCGCGGGACGTCGGTGTTCCTGCTGCCCCGGGGGCCCCTTCGCTGCGGGCCGGGCTCAGCGTTCTCCCTGATGCCGGCTGCCGGCGGCGTGGTGGTGAGCGGTTACAGCCGGCCCCGTGGGGCACGGCCCGCGGGTTTCCCCCCGGTGCATACCGTACGAGAATGGCAAAGGTCAAGGTAGGAGTGCCGCGCCACAGGTCGGTGAGGAGTCGGCATGACGTCCACCGGTGCCAGGTCGGGTGCACAGCCCTTCGGCGCTGCGGGCGCCGACGCGGCAGCGGAGTGTGACGATGCGCTGGTCGACGGGGTGCTGAAGGCGGTCGAGGTGACCGGGGCGCATGCCGGCAGCGTGTTCCTGGCATCGGACGACGGCAGCACACTGGTGCTGGCCGCGGCCGCGGGAATGCCGCCCTCGCTGCTGGGCGGCTGGCGGCGGATTCCCGTCAGCAGCGCCATTCCGGTGGCCGAGGCGTACCGCGTGGGACGGACGGTGTACCTGGCGGATGCCGAGGCCACCATGCGGCGCTTTCCGCAGCTCGCCGTGGCCCTGCCCTACCCGTTCGGCTCGGCCTCCGTGCCGGTGGCGGCCGATCGGAAGATCTTTGGGGCGCTGGCCGTGGTGTGGGCGGGCCGGCCCGGTGGGCAGGGGCTGTCCAAGGCCCAGCGGCGGCATCTGCGAACCACCGCCGCCCGTCTCGGCACCTCGCTGGCGCGGCTGTGCGCCCACGGCACCGACCCCCTGCACGAGGTGGGGAAGGCACCGGTGGAGGTGGCGGTTCCGGCCGCTCAGGCAGTACGTGTGGGCCTGTTCGACTGGGATGTGGCCAGCGGGGTCCTGGAGGCGGACGCCACCACCTGCGCCGTCTTCGGACTGAGCCCCCAGGAGTACGACGGGCAGGCGGCGACGCTGGCCGCCCAGGTGCATCCGGCAGATCGTGCCGCGTTCCGGGCCGTCGCCCGCGTCGCAGCGAGGGAGGGCCGCGTGCTGGCCCGCTGTGTGCGCATTCCGGAAACAGGGGGCGGGTTGCGCACCGTCGAGCTGTGGGGCCGGCTGGCCGGCACGGCCGACGAGCCGACAGCGGCGCGGGCACACCTGGTGGGCGGGGTCCTGGATCTGGGGACCGGCATGGCTGCCGTGGCGGCGCTGGAACAGCTCGGGGACGGGTTCTTCGCGCTCGACCGTGACGGGCGGATCTCCTACGCCAACCACCGCCTCGTCAGGTTGGTCCACGTGCGCCGTGGCGATCTGGTGGGCCGGCACCCCTACGAGGTGATGCCGTTCCTGGCCGATCCGGGCTTCGAGGACCGTTTCCGGGCAGCCCGGGTCTCCCAGCAGCCCGTTTCCTTCCTCGCGCGCGGCCCGGAGGGATGGCTGGCGTTCTGCCTGCGCCCCGACACCAGGGGCATGACCGGATGGGTGACCCCGGCCTCGAGCCCCACCTCCGCTGGAGGTGAAGCCGAGGTCGAGGCCCCCGACGCGGCGGTGCCCGCTCCGGTTCCCGAGCGCCCTGTCCCGACACGGCTGGGCGCGCTGTACCGCGTCCTGGAGATGAGCAGCGCGCTCACCGAGGCGGTCACGGCACGCGACGTCTGCGGCGTGGTCGCAGACCAACTGCTCCCCGCCTTCGGCGGACAGCGTATGGCCATCTACGGGGTGCGCGAGCGGCGCCTGCATCTGCTGCTGCAGCGCGGCTGCCGCGGAGAGCTCCTGGGCCTGTTCGAGAGCAACACGATGCAGCGGGGATGGAGCCCGGTGACCGGGGCACTGGCCGGCGGCGTCCCGCTGTTCCTGGAGACACCCCAGGAGCTTTCGAGGGCCTACACCGAGCTGGAGACCACATCCCATGCCCTGGTGTTCCTGCCGCTGATCGCCTCCAACCGGCCGACGGGAGTCTGCGTGCTCGGCTTCGACGAGGCCCACCCCTTCCCCGCCGAGGAACGCAGCCTGCTGACCGCGCTCAGCGGCCTGATCGCCCAGGCGCTGGAGCGGGCCCGGCTCTACGACCACGAGAACGCGCTCGCCCGGGGACTGCAGAACGCCCTGCTCCCCCAACGACTGCCGACCCTGCCCGGAGCGCGGATCACCGGCCGCTACCTGCCCGCCACCGCGTGGATGGACGTCGGCGGCGACTGGTACGACGCGATCCCGACCGCCCACGGCATCGTCCTCGTCGTCGGTGACGTCGAGGGCCACAACCCTGCGGCCGCGGCCACCATGGGCCAGCTGCGCAGCGCCGTACGTGCCTTGACCGCCGCGGGGCAACGGCCCGCCGAGGTGATGGTCGGCATCAACCGGCTGCTGCTCGACCTCGACCCGGACCAGCTCGCCAGCTGCTGCTATGCCCTGATCGACCCCGATGCCGCCGTCGCCGACCTGGTCCGTGCCGGCCACTGCCCGCCCCTGCTGCACCGGGGCGACGGCATCACCGAGATTCTGGAGGTGCCCGGCGGTCCGCTCCTGGGAATCGATCACGCCTCCGAGTACCCGCAGTCCCAGGTACCCCTGTCCCCCGGATGCATCCTCGCCCTCTACACCGACGGACTGGTCGAATCACGCGACGCCGACATCAGCGTCGGCATCGACCACCTGCGCACCCGGCTGGCTCACGCCTCCGCCCGATCCCTGGACGGCCTGGCCGACGCCCTCCTGGGCAACGCCGGCCGCGCCGCAGACCGGACGGACGACATCGCGCTGCTCCTGACCCAGTACACCCCTGGCCTGCCGCCCGCATCCGGCGCTGATCCTGGCCTCTCGACACCCCAGCCCCGCGCCCCCCGGTGAGCGCCGCAGGAAGCGCGGGGCGGAGGTGTCCGCGCCGAGGAGCTCTGCCAGTGTTTCAGCCGGCTTCCCCCACTAACTGGTGGGAGAGGTGCTGGCGCTGCCGGAAGGACTGGCGGACGGACTGGCGGAAGGGCTGGTGGAAGGACTGGCGGACGGCCTCGGGGAAGAGGTTGCCGTCGGCGAGGGCGAGTTGGGGCGGCGGCCGCTGGTGGCGCGGGGGGTCGGCTTCGCCTGCGCGGGTGGCGGCGCACTGGTGGTGGCGGGAGGCCGGGAGACCGGTGACGCGCTGCGAGTCGGCGTCGGCAGAGGACGCCGGATCCTGTCACCGTTCCGGTCCGGCACGCCCTTTCGGGCCGGGTGCGTGGTCACACGCTCCGGTGAAGCCTGTGAATCGGGAACGCGGAGTCCGGGCTCTTCGAGGGACGGCTGTTCCGGGACCGAGGCTGCTCGTGGGGCCGTCGACTGAGGAAGCAACGATGCGGTGGCCAGGCCTCCGAGGAGGGTGAAGGCCGCTGCGGCGAGAGACCGGACGGCATACTTCTTCAGCCGCGCCGGAGGGTCGTACCGGTCAGCCGGTTGCGAGGCGGTCGGTGACCCGGGAAAGAACGACCCGGAGGAGCTCGGCCCCCTGCTGGAGCGGACCTCAGGCATCGCCGCCTCGACGGTCGGAGCACCGTCTCTCCGCTCGCTCGGCTGTGTCACGCCGGGGTCGTACGCCCCGCACTCCGGGCAGGTTACGGCGCCGTTGAGCGTGCGGCTGCACGGGATGCAGTAGTCCATGAAGCGACCGTTCTCAGTCCTTGAGTCGACGGGAGCGGAGGTGCACCCGATCCGGGCAGCAGTCAGTGGTGGGCAGGCGCCGCTCGGTTCGTCTCGGACCGATCGCTGACATATGCGCACCTCACTTACCGGTCTTCAGGTGGATCACCGGTTACTGGGCTCAACGAGGCGCATCGAACGGGTGCTCACCCGCACGCGGAAAAGTGGGGTATGTAACTCCGCGGGGCGGACCGCGCAGCCGCACGGCCAGGGCGGCTGTACCACCGCCCGGGTTCCGGATGAGGCGTGGGTTACATACCGGCCGCTGGATGAGGACAAAGCCGCGCGGCCTACGTATTGCGTCTCTGGACCGTCAGGAACAAGACAAGTCGAGGAGGAGGACTCGGTGAGTCGCAACGACGCCGGCCCTGAGCGGACTCCCGGCTCGGCCCCTGACGTCGCGCAAGAGATCAGGGACTCCTTCCAAGCCGTGCTGGACGCTCTGGACGCCGCACGCGCCGACCTTCTGCGCGACGAGAGCCAGGAACGCGCCGAGGGCCCGTCCCCGCCGCGGAGCCGGCACCGTCACCCGACCGGGGACGCCCGGTCTCCGCAGCCGACCTCGTCCCCGAGAGAGCTGGAGGCCGTTCCGCCCCCGCCGACGGGAGTGCCGCCGACGGCTGGCGGACCGGGCCCGGCGGCTGTCGCGTCAGCCGTGGCTCACCCCCCTCCGGCCCCCTGGCTGGACCGCGCACCGAGCGGGAGCAATCGGCCGGGCACCGCTCGGCCGGACGTCCCTCACCGTCCTGCCGTCCCGTTCGACCGGCTCGACACCGCGTCCCCGAAGGGATCCGCGCCGTCCGCCCGCGCACACAGGAGGAGGACCGACGCCGGACGGCGGCGCTTCACCGGCCGGGACCTGCGCATCACCGGAATCCTCGGGCTGGGCGCGGCGAGCGGACTGATCCTCGCCACTTGGCTGCTGACCCACCACGACGCCGACCCTGCGGCCTCCTCCTCGCCTCCCCGGCACATGGAATCCCCACTGCCGGCGGCTCCCGCGCCGAAGGACCCCCCTCCCCCGACCGCAGGGCAGTCGAACCGCCCGCGGCCCGGCACACCGGACCCGCCGCTCCCCGAGATCCCGGGCACGGGGGTCCTGCGCCCGGGCGACAGCGGCCACGGCGTCTACGAGCTGCAGGTACGTCTCCTGCAGGTACCCGGCATCTACGACGGCGGGCCGATCGACGGCCGCTACGACGTGGAGGTCCGAGCGGCAGTGACCCGGTTCCAGAAGCGGTACGGGATCCGCAGCGACGAGACCGGGGTCTACGGCGACAACACGCGTCTTGCCCTGATGCTGCGGACCAAGTAGCCGGCGGCAGAAGGGCCGAAGTGCGGGATCCACGTCGGCGCCGGTCCCAGCGCGGGACCGCGCCCCGACTGCGGCAGCGTCGCCACCGCCCGCGCCGCAGCGCCTGGGCGCGGGACGCACGACTTGCCGGCGGAATGCCGCGACGCGTCCGCTGTCGTGGGGTCGGCGAGCCGCCGACAGCGGACCCAGGCCGTACGATCCGCCGTACGCAACGTCCGTTCGAGGCAGAACGCACAGACATCAGCGAAGGAATGCCATGATCTTCATCACCGCCAAGTTCCGAGTCCGCCCCGAGGACGCCGACCGCTGGCCCGAGATCACCGCCGACTTCACCCGGGCGACCCGCGACGAGCCCGGCTGCCTGTGGTTCGACTGGTCGCGCAGCGTGGCGGACCCCACGGAGTACGTCCTGGTCGAGGCCTTCCGCGACGAGGACGCCGGCGCCAAGCATGTGCAGTCCGCGCACTTCGAGGCTGCGCAGCAGACGCTGCCGCCCCACCTGGTCGAGACGCCGCGCATCGTGAACGCGACCGTTCCTCAGGACGACTGGTCGCTGCTCGGGGAGATGGCCGTCCCCGGACAGGAGTGACTTCCTGTCCGGACCGGCGCCGGCGAGCGGCGCCGCCACGGTGTGACCGCTGTTCCTCCCCGCTCCGTCCGCTGCGGTTGCGGGACACGGCAGGACGGGTGCGGTCATTCGGAGCGCAAGGCCGAGCGGACTGCCCGCAAGCGCCAGAGGTGGTCGGCCGTCCCGTTGTACTGGCTGCTCGACGTCGGCGGAGTTGTCGGTGGATGCGTCGTGTACGGCCAGGACCTTGCCGGAGTTTGCGGTTCTGGACACGGACGGCCCCGCTGGAGTCGTGAACGAGCCGCCACAGGTGGTCAGCGGTGCCGCTGTCGGTGAACTGCACGACCGGTGCCGAATCAGCGAGGCTGCCCTGATGCCGCGTCAAGACGACTACTGCGTACCCGCGTTACGGCGATGCGCGGCAGGGGCGGCAGCGCCGAGCGCGGCGGCTCAGCACGCTCGGTCCCTGGTGACCCGGCGTGCCGAGGCCGTCGCCCTGGTGGTCCCCGGGGCGGGGACGCGCGGGACGAGCGACACCCCCGCTCCCCGGGTGACATCCTCCAGGGTGGACGCCTGCCTGCTCGTGCCCGCACCTTCGCGGGCGGGCCCGTGTGCGGCTCCTCGACGGTCGGCGTCCCGGTTGCCCGGGCGGCGGTGGACGCGTCCGTGGCGGCACAGGTGCCCTTCACCGGACCGGATCCGGCTTGTCACATCAGTTGCCGTTTGCGGCCCAGCCAGGTCTGGGCGATCACGACGAGGGCCAGGAAGGCGCCGCTGACCACCAGCTGGTAGGAGGAGTCCAGGGAGCCGATCTGGTTGATGACGTTCTGGATCACCTTGAGCAGCAGGACGCCCACCAGGGAGCCGCTGACGTAGCCGAGGCCGCCGGTGAGCAGGGTGCCGCCGATGACTACGGCGGAGATGGCGTCCAGTTCCATGCCGTTGCCGAGGATGGTCACGCCGGAGGCCAGCCAGGCGGCGTTCAGGGCACCGGCCAGCCCGGCCAGGACGCCGGACAGTGTGTAGACGAGAATCTTGGTACGGGCCACGGGCGCGCCCATCAGGGCCGCCGCGTCCTCGTTGCCGCCGACCGCGTACACGTGCTGCCCGAACCGGGTCCGGCGCAGCACCACGGCTCCGGCGGCGAACAGCGCCATGGTGATCCATACGGGGTTGCCGACGCCCAGGGTGCTGCCCTGGCCGAGTTCGGCGAGGAACGAGCCCTTGCCGATCAGGTACGTCTCGGCGCCCTCGTCCGTCAGCGCCAGCATCAGTCCGCGCGCCCCGAGCATGGCGGCCAACGTGACGATGAAGGGAGCCAGCCGGGAACGGGCGATGAGCAGTCCGTTGACGACGCCGATGAGGCCGCAGACGGCGAGCGGCAGCAGTAGCGCCACCAGGGTGCCGTGACGGGACCCCCAGGCCGCCAGGACACCGCCGAGCGCGAAGAGGGAACCGACCGACAGGTCGATGCCGCCGGTGATGATGACGAACGTCATGCCCAGGGCGACGATGGCGAGGAACGCCGAACTGGTCGCCATGTTGGAGACGTTGTCGCCGGTGGCGAAGGAGTCGAAGCTGACCGAGGCGATGATCGAGATGATCACCAGCACCGCCGGCGCGCCGTGCTGCTGGACCAGCGCGCTCAGCTGTTCGGAGCGCGCCGGGCCCACCGGCCCCAGGCCGCCCGTCGGTTCGTCGCTCCCCGCCGACACGGGTGTGTCCGTCTTGGTGGCGGTCATCGCTTCCCCCGTCCGCGTGCCGCGTAGACCGCGGCGACGATCACTGTGGCCTGGGCGATCTGGGTCCAGGAGGGTGGCAGATCGTGCTTGATGAGAGTGGCGGTGAGCAGCTGGATGAGGACCGCACCCGCCACCGTGCCGGCGATGTCGACCCGGCCGCCGGTGAGCGGGGTGCCGCCGACCACGACGGCGGTGATGGCGGACAGCTCCATCAGGTTGCCCAGCGAGGTCGGGTCGCTGGCCTGGAGCCGGGCGGTGGCCAGCACGCCCGCCACGGCCGCGAGCAGCGCGCAGGCGACGTAGACGAGGACCAGGACCCTGCGTACGGGCAGTCCGGAGAGCTGGGCCGCGGGACGGCTGTCGCCGATGGCGAGGAGCTGGCGTCCGAAGGTGGTGCGGCGGACGACGAAGGCCACCAGCAGCGCCAGCGCGCCCGCGATGAGGATCAGGTAGGGAACGCCGAGGACGTCACCGGAGCCGAGGTCGGCCAGCGCCGGGTTGCGTACGTCCCTCAGCTGCGGGAGCAGTACCAGGGCGAGGCCGCGGCCACCGACCATGAGAGCCAGGGTGGCCACGATGGGCTGCACTCCGATGAACGCGACCAGCGCGCCGTTCGCGAGGCCCACCCCGGCGGCGAACAGCGCCACCACCACCAGCGCCGGCAGCAGGCCGTAACCGAGGTACAGGGCCGTCGCCGAGGCCGCCAGTGCCATCACGGCACCGACGGACAGGTCGACACCCTCGGTGCCGATGACGAGAGCCATGCCGAGCGCCACGATGATCACCGGGGCGACCTGGACGGCCTGGGTGCGGAAGTTCTCGGCGGACAGGAAGTGCGGGGTGACGACGATGTTGACGACGAGGAGCAGGGCGACACCCGCGTAGACGCCGTAGGACTGCAGCCATCGCAGGACGCGGGTCCTGTCCGGCGGGGCGGTGGCGAGGGTGACTTCAGCCATCGGTGGCCGCCTCCTTCACCGCGTCCCGCGCCGGGGCGTCCCCGGCGATGGTCCGCATCAGCTTGTCCTCGGTGACGTCGTCGCCGGTCAGTTCGCCGACGACCGCACCGTCCTTCAGTACGACCACGCGGTCGGACCCTTCGATCAGTTCCTCCAGGTCGGAGGAGATGAGCAGGACGCCCAGGCCGTCCTCGGCGAGTTCGTCCACGAGTTTCTGCACCTCGGCCTTGGCACCGACGTCGATGCCGCGCGTCGGCTCGTCGAGCAGCAGTACCTTGGGATTCGTCGCGAGCCAGCGGGCAAGGAGCACCTTCTGCTGGTTGCCGCCGGACAGCTCGCCGACCTTCTGGTGCGGTGAGGACGCCTTGATACGCAGCCGCTCGATGAAGGTGTTCACGATGCTGTCCACGCGGGACTCGGACACGAGGCCGAAGCGGGAGAGCCGGGGCAGGGCGGCCAGCGCGATGTTCTCCCGGACCGAGAGGCCGGGGACGATGCCCTCGCTCTTGCGGTCCTCGGGCAGCAGGCTGATGCCGGCCCGGATGGCGCCGGGAGTGGAGTTGCCGCGCAGGGGGACCCCGGCGACCATGACACTGCCGGAACGGAGTGCGAGCGCACCGGAGACGGCCTTCGCCGTCTCGGTGCGGCCCGAGCCGAGCAGCCCGCCGAGTCCGACGACCTCGCCCGGCCGAATGCTCACGGAGACGCCGTGCAGTCTGTGCGGGACGGTGAGGTCCGCCGCCTCCAGCACCGGCCGGGCGTCGGCCGTGCGGCGGCCGCCGGTGAACTTGGTCAGGCCCTCCGTGCGGACCTCACCGAGTTCGCGGCCGAGCATCGTGGAGACCAGTTCGAGGCGGGGCAGGTCGGCCAGCCGGCCGTGGTGCACGCGGCGTCCGTCGCGCAGCACGGTGACGGTGTCGCACACGGCGTACAGCTCGTCCAGGCGGTGGCTGACGTAGACGACCGCGATGCCCTTCGCGCGCAGGCGGCGGATCACCGAGAACAGGGTCTCCACCTCGCGCGGTTCGAGGGAGGAGGTCGGCTCGTCCATGATGACGATCCGGGCGTCGGCCGCGACCGCGCGGGCGAGGGCCACCATCTGCTGCGCGCCGACGCCGAGGGTGCGCAGCGGCTGCCGGACGTCCACCCGGACGCCGAAGGCGCGCAGCGTCTCCTCGGCTTCCCGGTTCATGCGGCCGGGGTCCAGCAGACCGAGGCGGTTGCGGGGTTCGCGTCCCAGGTGGAGGTTGCGGGCCACGCTCAGCAGCGGGATGAGGTTGACCTCTTGGTAGATGGTGGAGATGCCGGCCTTCTGGGCCTCCAGGGGCGTGTCGAAGGAGACCTTCCCGCCCTGGAAGGTGATGTCGCCGGCGTCCGGCCGGTACACGCCGGTCAGCACCTTGATGAGCGTGGACTTGCCGGCACCGTTCTCACCGATGAGGGCGTGCACCTCACCGGAGTGCAGGGTGAGGTCCACGCCGTCGAGGGCGCGGACACCCGGGAAGGTCTTGCTGAGTCCGCGGACGGTGAGGACCTCGGCGGGGGGTACCACCTGTGCCTCCAGGTAGAGCGGAGAGAGTGGGTGACGTGCGCGAGCGGAGGGCCCTGGTCGGCCTCGGGCCCTCCCCTGGGTCAGTACGCCTTGCCGATGTCCTGCCTGGCGTCGCCGGCGTTGTAGGCGCTGTCCTGGATGACGATGTCCTGCGGGACTTCCTCGCCCCTGGTGAAGGTGTCCAGTGTCTGGAACGCCAGCGGACCGAAACGCGGGTTCGACTCGATGACGCCGCTGACCCATCCGTCGACGATGCCCTGGACCGCGTTGCGAGTGCCGTCCACCGTGACGATGCTGATGTCGCCGGCCTTCTTGCCGGCGCCCTTGAGCGCGGCCACCGCGCCCAGGCCCATCTCGTCGTTCTCCGCGTAGATTCCCTTGATGCCGGGCTTGGACTGGATCAGCTGCTCGGTGACCTGCTGGCCCTTCTCGCGGGCGAAGTCACCGGTCTGCTCGAAGACGACCTTCAGGTCCGGGGCCTTCTCGGCGATCCGCTCCTTGAAGCCCTTGGTGCGCTCGGTGGTGACGTTGTTCCCGGCCGAGCCGAGCAGGATGGCGACCTGCCCCTTGCCGCCCGTCGCCCGGATCATCTGGTCGGCGGCGCGCCGGCCCTGCTCGACGAAGTCCGACGCGATGAAGGAGACGTAGTCCTTGCAGGCTTCTGCGTTGATCTTGCGGTCGATCGTGATGATCGGCACCTTCCTGGCGGCGGCGGCCTGGAGCACCGGGTCCCAGCCGTCGGAATTGAGCGGGGCGATGACCAGCAGGTCGGCGCCCTTGGCGAGCAGGTCCTGCACGTCGCTGATCTGCTTGGAGAACTGTGACTGGGCGTTGGCCGTCAGCAGCTTGACTCCCCGCTTCTTCGCCTCGTCCTTGATGGACTGCGTCTCGGCGATGCGGAACGGGTTGGCCTCCTTCTCCGACTGGGAGAAGCCGACGGTCGCGTCCTTCAGGTCGACCTTCTTCCCGCCGTAGGCGTCGATGGTGCAGCCCTTGCTGCCGGCCTTCGACGTGACGACCTTCTGCTCCGTGTCGGCCGCCGTGGAGGACTGCCGCTTGCCCGAGGCGTCGTCCTCCGACTTGGTGCAGGCGGTGGCGGCCAGGGCCACCGCTGCGGCCAGGGCCACGAGCAGGGGACGGGTGAGGTGGTGAGGATGGCGAGTGGTGCGCTGCATGGTGACCCCGATCCGGGCGACGCGGAAAAGGAACTGAGGATGCTTCAGACAAGCACTGGCGGTGCTTCTGCCTCGGCGCAGGACGTTGTCCGGTCCGCCGCAAGCAGGTTTTTACATCGTTGGAAGAGTGCTGTAAACCCTTCGCGCACCGAAAACGATCAGGAGACTGGGAAACGGATGGAAGCCGGGGCCCGGTCGGCTCGCGGGCAGCGGTGTCTCACGCCGCGACCGACAGACCTGATGAACAGGCACTTCGGTGAAAGGCATGCGTGCGGACAGAACTCGGCCGCAGCCGGCCCCGGCTCGGCTTGCCGCCTTGCCGCGTGACCGACATGTGACCTCGCCCCGACGGTGATCCGCCACCGCGGGAACGCAGCGGGCACCCCGCCGTGGGCGCTCGCGGTTCCCGCGTCGCGGGGCGGCTCCCCACCCCTCGAGACCGACGGCCTCCCGGGCCGGTGACCTCTCGGCGTGTCACGAGGACTCGTAGTCACAGGCGGCTCGCCGAGCACCTCCCGCAGTGCGGACTCGCAGTACGGACTCGCCGAGGCGGGCGCGGTGGCCGCCTCCGGACTCCATGGGATCGGACCGCGCGGTCGAGTGCGCCGTGACGGCCTCCCACCGGGCCGGGGGGGCATTCCCTGCTCGTCGCCGACGAGGTCGCGCATGCCCTCCGCGACCGCGAGGACGCTCGTCCCGACCGAGCCGAGGGCGTCGCCCGCGCATCCGGTCCGGCAGGTCAACCGTTCCTGGGGCCGTTCGGCGTTCGGCCTCCCACGGTGCTCTCCCGCTCGACCAGCCGGTGGTCGACCGAGATGCGCCGGGGTTCGGGAGCATGGCCGCCGAGCCGGGCGAGGACCGACTCCACCGCGAGCCGGCCGATGGCCCCCTTGTCCGGTGAGACGGAGGTGAGGGTCACCGCGCCGAACCGGCCCTCGATCACGTCGTCGAATCCGACCACCGCGACGTCCTCGGGCACCCGCAGTCCCCACTCGTGCAGCACGCGCATCGCGCCGATGGCCATCGGGTCGTTGTAGGCGAAAACCGCGTCGGGGCGTCTGCCGGTCTCCAGGATGCGGGCCATGGCCTCCGCGCCGTCCGCGTGCCCCCAGCCGTCGGTGGCGGCGACGAGTCCGTCGTCGGTGCGCAGTCCGGCCGAGGCCAGTTCCTCGCGCCAACCGCGCACGCGCAACTGGGCGGGCTCGCTGCGACCGCGCCGGGCACCGATGAAGGCGACCTCCCGGCGGCCCAGGTCGATCAGGTGCCGGACGGCGGCGCGGGCGGCGGCGATGTTGTCGATGGCGATGTGGTCGTACGGCAGGTCGTACTCCCGCTCACCGAGCAGGACCAGGGGCACGTTCTCCGTGCGGTCGCGGAGGTCGTCGGCCTCCAGTTCGATCGGGCTGAGGATCAGTCCGTCGATGACCCGCGCCCGGAAGCCCTGACTGACCAGGATCTCCTGGTCACGCCGTCCGCCGGTGTGGTCGAGCAGCACGATGTAGTCGTGCTCGGCGGCGGCGTCGATGACGGTGGTGGCGAGTTCGGCGAAGTAGGGGTTGCCGAGTTCGGGCAGCGCGAGCGCGATGATGCCCGTGCGCCCCTTGCGCAGGTGCCGGGCGGCCAGGTTGGGCCGGTAGCCGAGCGCGTCGATCGACCGCTGGACGCGTTCCCGCATGACGGGAGTGACGTGCTGGTAGTTGTTCACCACGTTGGAGACGGTCTTGATGGAGACCCCCGCGTGCGCGGCGACGTCCTTGAGGCTGACCCGCACGTTCATCCCTTCTGAGCGTACCGACCCGGGTGGCCGGTGCGGGTCCGGCGCTTTCACCGTGAGCCCTGCGCCGACCTCTCGCGGACTGGTTTTTACAACGTTATACATGTGGCTTCATCACGCTGACAAGGCGCGGGAAACCGCCCTGCCGTCCGCCCTCGGCGGAGGTTCGTGCGGCCGGACGGCGCCCGGCCAGGAGCGATCGTGCCGTGAGGAGAAGTGTTGTGCACAAGCCCGTCGCCGGTCTACGGGCGCCCGCGCCGCCACGTCCACCGCGCCACCGCACGGCGTGCGTACCGGCGTCCACCACCCTCGAAGGAATGAGCGTCCGAAGCGTGGCGGACCAGCCGCGGGCTTCCGGCGGACCGCGCTCCGACGGCAGCGGAGTCCCCGGCCGGTGCGGCCGCCACGACCGGGTCGCGCCTTCAGCCGGCGGCACAGCCCTGGTCGTCGGACGGCCGTCGGCCCGGCCGTCGTGAAAGCCCGTGCACCGGCGCGCGCCCCCGGTTCACCGCCGGCCGAGGAGGACGGTGGGCCGGGCACGCTCACCGAAGGCGGCCTGGACGACAGCACACAGACCCGGCTGCGGCGCGCCCGCACCACCGACGCGGGGGACGAGCCGGGTCGAGCGGGAGCCGTCCCGCACTACTCGAAGAACTTGAGGCTCCAGCCGGTGTCCGTGTTCGCGCCCGGTACGCCGGCGCGACTGTAGGTGGTGTCGCCCCACCAGCAGAAGGTGCCGGTGTACCAGTAGCGGTTCTCCCAGGCGTACGGCGTGCCCTTGGGCACCGCGTGGTACATCAGGGGGAACCTCGGACCGGCGGGCGGGCTGGTGCCGATGTCACCGTCGAGGAGGACGAAGCTGTGGTGACCGGGTCCGTCGACGTGCAGGGTGGGGTCCCAGCCGGCCATCATCGTGGCACGGTGCGAGCCGAACAGGCAGCCGTTGGACTTGTACCAGTCCCAGACGTAGGTCGGATCACCACCGGCCCGTAGCCGCAGTTCGCCCAGACAGTACTGGTCGCTCCAGCTGCCGTTGGCGGAGTAGACGATGTGCAGCTGCCCGTTCGGATCCTTGACGGGCTCGGGGCCCTCGTTGATGAACGGGCTGCCGACCACCCGCTCCCAGCCTTCCCGGGGCTGCGAGATGACGTAACGTGCGCCGGTCGGCGTGACCGGGCTGCTCATGCGGGCGATGTACAGGTTCTGTTCGACGTTGCTGTCACCGGCCCAGCCGGACCAGACGAACCATCGTTGCCCGTCGAAGGTGAACAGGGTGCCGTCAATGGCCCACTTGTCGTCCGGCAGGGCCAGTTCCGCTTCGCGGGTGTAGCCGCTGTCCGGGGCGGCGGAGCTGATGACGTACATGCGGTGCGCCGGTCCGCGACCGGCGGAGAAATAGATGTAGTAGCGGCCTCCGTCGCGCACGATCTCGGGGGCCCAGATTTCACCGAGGCTGCGTGTGTCCGACCAGACCCGCCGGGCGGCCGCCGAGGCGAGCGCGTCCGTCGAGGGAGCCTGCCGCACGAGGATGCCGTCACCGGCGGACTGCACCGAGATGTAGGTGCCGCCGGCCCGGAGCACGCTCGGGTCGGCGGCCCGCAGACCCGTCTGCCCGGCCCGAGCGGGCTCGGCGGACACGAGGGCCAGTACGGCGGTCAGCAGGCCGGACAGCAGGAGGGCGGCAGCGCCCGTAAGGCAGCGAGATGGCTTCATCGTCCCATTCCCTGGTCGTCCTCCGCTTCGGCACCGAGCCGACGACCAGGCGGCGGAGGTGCGGACGGCATCCGGTCAGAACCGCGCCGGAGAGGGCGGTGGGCGATCCTGGCCGCCCGGCACCCGGCTTCCGTACCGGGCTCTGCATCGATGGAATACGTGCTCTCAGCATTGGGATGGGCACTGAACATGTCAACGCCGCTGACAGGCCGAGCCGTTCCGGACACTCACCGCACGGGTTCACTTGGTCGCCTCGGCGTAGCGGTTGGTGTCCGGAACGGCAGGTCGACGCGGGGGGGGGGCGGGTGCGTTCCGCACCACATCCGTTTGGGCTGGGCCGTGAGGGACATGGGCCGACGCCGGGCGTGAGGGGTGCTCCGACCGCGCCGGCCGGGTGGCGCACGCCCCTTGACCCTGGGTCCACGGCCGCCTCGCCGGGACATCGGGGCGGCCGGACTCCGGGAGCCTCGACGGTGCCCTCGGCCGGACTGCCGTGCTCCCGGCGGTGGGCGTCAAGCACTCCCCTGGGCGGGCCACCGGGTGCGTCTCTCGTACCCGACGCTCATGAGGGCGAGACGACAAGGGGTGCCGCACGGAGGCCCTGCACGACTCTGGACAGGCGGCCGGACGCCATGCTGTCATGCCCATTGCTCTCTCCTTCCAACGTTGTACAACGGCACGACGAACCGTCAGCTCACCATTCGAGGAGACAAGTGAGCCCCAGCAGAAGCCGACAGCGAATGGCCGTGCTGCTCGCCGCAGCCCTCGGCATCACCGGTCTCGCCACAGCTCCGTCCGCGACGGCCGCCGACTCCACCGCACAACCGCACGGCCTCAAGGGCGAGTACTACACCCAGTCCGCCCCGGGAGCCTTCGACTTCCATGACCTGAAGGCGACCGCCTTCGACCCCGACATCGACTTCGGCAACCTCGAGCCCCGTCTCCAGTCCGCCACCGGCCGGAACGACGACGTGAGTGTCCGCTGGACCGGCAAGGTCGTGCCGGAGAAGACCGGCCCCACCACCTTCTCGATGACCGGCGACAACGGCTTCCGGCTGTGGGTCGACGGCAAGCTGACCATCGACCACTGGGTCGACGACTGGGACAGGGAACAGACCTCGCAGCCGGTGGAACTGACCGCCGGCAAGGCGTACGACGTCAAGGTCGAGTACTTCGAGCACTTCGGCGGGTCCAACCTCCACCTGCGCTGGACCGAGCCGGGAGAGGCGAAGGAAGCGATCCCGTCCTCGGCCTTCCGTCTGCCCGACGGCTTCGACTACGACGGCGCCCTCGCCGCCACCGTCCTCGAAGGCGGCCGCACCCTCAAGCTGGACTTCGCCCAGGCACTCACCGCGCCGCCGGCCGGCGTCACCGACCACATCGACGCCGTGATCGGCGGAGCCAAGTGGCCGCTCGGCACGGCCACGGCCGATCCCGGCGACCCCAGGTCCCTGCTCGTGGCGCTCAAGGAGCCCGTAGTCGGTGACAAGACCGGCACCGCGCCCGGCCTCGCCGACGTCCACTATGACGGCAAGGGGGGCCTCGGCACCCAGGACGGCAAGGCCATCGGGGCTTTCTGGAGCAGCGGCCCCAACCACTCCACGTACGAGCTGCGCACCCCATGGGCGGACGAGGTCACTCCCGGCAACGCCCACCCCGAATACCCCCGCCCCCAGCTCACCCGCGACACCTGGCGGAACCTGAACGGCACCTGGCAGTTCGCCGCCGCCGCGCCCGGCGAGCAGCCACCGGTCGGCAGGCAGCTGGGCGAACGGATCCTCGTCCCGTACCCGGTCGAGTCCCAGCTGTCGGGAATCGAACGGCACGAGGACCGGATGTGGTACCGGCGCACCTTCACCGTCCCGGCCGACTGGAGAATCGGCTCGGGCAGACACCTGCAGCTGAACTTCGGCGCCGTCGACTGGCAGGCCGAGGTGTACGTCAACGGCACCAAGGTCGCGGAACACAAGGGCGGCTACGACAAGTTCACCGCGGACATCACCGACGCCCTCGAACGCGGCCGTACCCAGGAGCTGATCGTCGGTGTCTACGACCCGACGGACGCCGCCGCCGGGGAGAACCCGCCGGTCGGCAAGCAGCGCACCGACCCCAGCGGCATCTGGTACACCCCGTCGTCCGGTATCTGGCAGACCGTCTGGATGGAGCCGGTCGCGGCCGACCATGTCGACACGCTCAAGCTCACCCCCGACGTTCCGGCGGGCACGCTCACCGTCGAACCGCAAGGCGTGCGGGCCGGACTCCCGGTGCGGGCCACCGCGTACGACGGTCACCGCAAGGTCGCCACGGCCGTCGGCCGCAGCGGCGAACCCCTCACGCTGAGGATCCCGCACGCGCGCCCGTGGTCACCCGCCGACCCCTTCCTGTACGACCTGAAGGTGAGCGTCGGCGGCGACCGCGTCGGCAGCTACTTCGGGATGCGCTCCATCGCGGTCGAGAAGGTGAACGGCGTCCCGCGCACCGTCCTCAACGGCAGGCCCGTCTTCATGATGGCCACGCTGGACCAGGGCTTCTGGCCGGACGGCCTGCACACCGCGCCCACCGACGCGGCCCTCGCCCACGACCTGAAGATGCACAAGGCGATGGGGTTCAACGCGGTCCGCAAGCACATCAAGGTGGAGCCCGACCGTTGGTTCTACTGGGCCGACCGGCTGGGCCTGCTGGTCTGGCAGGACATGCCGGCGATGAGCAGGGTGCCCGACACGTCCGCCGAGCGTGCCGAGTACGAGCACGAGATGAAGCAGATGATCGACGAGCACATCAGCAGCCCGTCGGTCGTCATGTGGGTCACCTTCAATGAAGGCTGGGGCCAGTACGACATGGCCCGCATCGCCGACCAGGCCAAGTCCTGGGACCCGACCCGGCTGGTCGACAGTATGTCGGGCCTGAACCTCGGCGCGGACGGCGGCACCGGCGACATCATGGACGAACACGGCTACCCGAGTCCGGCGCTGCCGCCACACCCCGACGGCAAGCGTGCCCTGGTCAGCGGCGAGTACGGCGGTCTCGGCCTCGCGGTGCCCGGTCACGCCTGGTCGGTGCAGCAGTCGTACGTCGACGTCGATCCGACGCGGTACACGGACGACTATCTGGCGAAGCTCGCCGAGGTGCACGCACTGGCCTGCAAGGGCGGCAACGGCGCCGTCTACACCCAGATCTCGGACGTCGAAGGCGAGCTCAACGGCTTGATGACGTACGACCGGAAAGTCGTCAAGCCCGATGTGCGGCGGCTCCAGGCGGCCCAGCACGCGCTGATCGACGACGCGTCACAGGCCACCCCGGCCGGCTGCTCGACCCCCTGACGAGGCCCGTCAAGCGGTCCGGCGTGCTTCGTCCCTGCCCTCTCCCGCTCCGGTACCAGGAGCGGGAGAGGAGTCTCATCGCCACCGGGATGGGCGGTGAACGCGGCGGTTGAACATCGAAGTACCGGCCGGATACGACACTTCGCGGGGCTGGCAGCTCTCGGGGAAGCAGCTCGGTACGCACGCCGTGCTGCCGCATGCCGGCGCGATAGCCACGATGACCAGCGCGGGGTCCGCCTACCGGGTGACCCTGCGAGATGCTGCGACGGGCCGGGTCCCCTGGACCGGCAAGCCGTTCGAGGAGCTCTCCGAGAGTGAGGCGCCCGGCCTCGTCGTCGTTCCGGTCGGCGGCAAGGACTGCCTGGTGACCTGGTCCCGGGGCGACAAGGGCGGGGACGCCCTGTCCAAGGCCAAGCAGGTGTACGCCGTGGACACCTACGCCGCCGACAGCTCGGGCGACACCGTCGCGCCCGAGCACCATGTCGAGGTCCCGGCGACCGATCACGGCACGGGCCGAGTCACCGGCGCGGGGGCGATCTCCGCCTCGTCGTGCGCCGTGCGCGGCCGGTCGCCGTGACCGGGTGCGTCGATGACGGCGGCGTGCAAGCCGCAGCCGGTCACGAGGAGACGGGCGCGGCCGGACATCGCCGGGTGCTTCTTGTGGTTGCCGCCGCCGTGAGCCATCAGGACCAGGGGCGCGCGATCGGCTGCGCCGGAAGCCGGAAACCGGAGAACGCCGGGGACACCGCCCACGACGAAGTCGCGTTCGACCATGCCGTTCGACGACGACTCGGCGGTGAACTGCAGAGAGTGCACAGGTGTTGCTTTCGGGAGTGCCTTGTTGTCGAGGCGCTCCCGGCGACACCTACGTCAGTCGCCGGCCGTGACGGGAAGGGGGAGCACCCACGTCTCTACAGCGTTCATGGGTCTCACCTCCTGGGCGGTGTCACGGTCGACCGAAAACTACCAGCCCGATGATCATCCCTCAACGCACTTCCCCGCCACGCCGTCCGGAACGCCCCTGCCACCGCGTCCGGCGGAAGGAAGCGGCCGACTCGAGCGTCAGGAACCGGTCGCGATGCGCTGCGCCCGCCGGAGTGCCTCCTCAGGTGTCGCCTCGCCCGTCAGCGCCGACTGGATCGCCGTGTAGATGCCGGTCGCCACCTTCGGCCACTCCACGCCGACACGGCTGGTACGGGCGCGGGCCCTCTTGACGGCGTCGGCGAAAACGGCCATGGACGGCGTCTGCTCGGCGTATTCGGCGGCCAGTGAGGTACGGGACGGCACAGTGGAGTACTCCTTGGCCACGGCCAGCGAGTTGCCGGGACTGTTGAGACAGGCGAGGACCTGCGCGGCCTTCTTCCGGCGAGCCTCGGAGGCGCTCCGGGGGACCGTCCACACCTCGCCGCCCAGCGGCGTGACGAGGGACTGCCCCTTCTTGCGGACCGGCAGGGGCGCGATCCCCCAGTGGAGGTCCTGGGCATCCTTCAGGGCGGAGATCCGCCAAGGTCCGTTGATCATCATCGCGGCCTTGCCCGCGGCGAACTGGTCGTGCACGTCGGCCTGGTTCCAGGTCAATGCCGACCTCGACACCGATCCGCTCCGCACCAGATCCACCCACAGCCGGAGCGCCTGCACGGCCTGCGGGCTGTCCAGCTCCGTCTCCTTCCCGCCGTTGGACCACAGGAAGGGCAGGAACTGCCAGCTGCCCTCGAAAGTCGCGTTCGCATCGACCGCCAGCCCGTAGCGGCCGGGGCGGGTCAGCTCGGCCGCCGCTGCCTCCAGTTCGTCCCAGGTGCGCGGCACGGCGACACCCGCCTCGTCGAGCATGTCCTTGTTGTAGAAGAGGGCGACGGTGTTCACCGCAGGCGCCAGCCCGTACACCTGCCCCTTGTAGGTTCCGGCGGACAGGATGCCCCGGGCGTAACCGCTGAAGTCGATGCCGTACCGGCTCAGAGGGGTCAGCATGCCGGTCCGAGCGACCTGCTGGACATCGGGATTGTCCAGCATGAGCAGGTCGGGAGGCGTCCGCGAGGACGCCTGCCGCAGGACCGTGGAGACGAGCGCGGGCCCCGGAACACTGCGGTGCTCGACCCTGACACCTGCGGTCCTGCCGCAGGCGGTCAGCCGCTCGCCCCATTGCGCGTGTTCGGTGCTGTCGGTGTAGTAGTCGAGCGCAGTGATGGTGGTGGCCTCGTCCGCGGACGAGGCCCCGCTCCCGTTCGCACACCCGGGGACAACCGATACCAGAGCGGCCGACGCGAGGAGAGCGGCGAGGCGCCGCCCTGCCGGTCTGACCGCTGAGCCCATGACGCTTTCCCCTGCCCCTGCCCCTGCCCGGATGACATTCGTTCGACATGTCGCGAGCGGGAGCCGATCCGAGAAGTCCCACAGTGACCGGAGCATCGTAGAGCTGACCGGGGGATTCCGGAAAATGAGTGGAAACCGTCCCCTCGGCGCCCGGCGGTGTCGGCGGGCACGGCTGTCCGACCGATGCCCGCCTCACCCCGGATCAGAGCCGACGCTCCGCTGCCGTGGGGCGTCGACTGCCGGTGCCGTCGGCGGACCCGACGGACGCGCGGAACGCGAGCCCGTTGTGACGGCCTTTCCCGTTTCAGGCTGCCGTGTCCTCGGCCTCACGCCGGGACGAAGGGGGGCCGGGGCGCTGAAAGCGCAGCTCGGTCGTGGCCGTCTGCGCCGTGGACATGTCACCCGGGGCAGCCACACCGGGCTGTCGGACCGCCGAGCTCCGCCACTCGGCGGGGGACATCCCGTACATCGCCCGGAACGCGCGACTGAAGTGGGAGGCGCTGGTGAACCCCCATCGGCGGGCCACCGCGGAGATCGTGCGGTCCACCGTCCCGCGGCGGGCCAGCTCGCGACGGCACTCCTGGAGCCGACGGCGCCGGATCCACCGGTTGACGGTGGTGTCCTCGTGCTCGAAGAGCTTGTGCAGGTAGCGAACGGAGATGCGGTGGGCGTGGGCTATGGAGTCCGGGGTCAGGTCCGGATCGGCGAGGTTTCCGTCGATGAACGCCTGGATGCGCGGCAGCAGGTACCGTGCGGCGCCCGGCGCGTCCCCCGACTCCCGGTGCAGCCGCTCCTCGGTCAGGATCGAGAACAGGTCCACGACATGGCGCACGAGGGACTCGCCGGTGCCGGAGGACAACGTCGGCACCGTGTCTCCGAGCTTGATCAACAGAGGTGACAGCAATGAGCCCGACGGGGTGTCGGGTCGTATGGGCGTTGTCATCAACTGCCGCAGGCCCGAATCGGTCAGGCCCAGGAGCCGCTGCGGGAGAAGGAGACATGTCACGTGGAACACGGAGCCGAAGTCGACCCGCAGCGGCCGGGTCATGTCGAAGAAGAGGGTGTCCCCAGGATGCAGGTGCGCGACCCTGTCGTCGTTCTCGACGACAACGGCACCCTTGACCACCGACATGACGACCAGTGGTTCGTCAGGGCCGGACGCGGCCGGACGCTCGGGCCGCTGTACCCGCATGGCGCCGCCCTCCACCCTGGTCACCTGCACGGGACCGAGCCGAGAGGTCCGGATGGTTCCCCGGCAGTCCCCGCCGTCGGGTACGCGCACGTCGACCGCTGTGAACGTGCGGGACAGGGCGTCTTGCCAGTACGCCAGTCTTCGGTCGGCAGGGACCGCCGCCGTGGTGTGGAGGATTTCCATCGACGGTCTTCCTGTTCCCCACGCGCCTGCGTCCGATGACATGTTCTCTGCCCTTCAGCCGGTGTATCTCCGGACACCGTGCCAACTGGCCCGGACCGGCACATCGCGTGAACACGCTAGATGTGCGGTGAAGGCTGTCCGAGCCTGTGGGAAGCACCTCGCCGGTGCGCGCTGCGCCTCCGCGGGGAGAAGGTTCCGGCGCGGCGGGGCAGTGATCGAGGGAGCACAGGCCGCGATCGCGTGAGACACGAAAGCAGTGATCGAGGGCCGCGTCCCGTGCCGGGACGCGGCCCTCGACCTCTTCGCTCCGCGAAGCGGTGTGGTTCCGTGAAGAGATTCAGCGGTTCGCGGCGCCCGATCATTCGGTCAGACGCGGACCAGCGGTGTGTCGACCAGGTGCTCGGCCAGGAACCACGCCTGGAGTTCGCCGGTTCTGATCAACTGCGACACCAGCAGGTCATTGGTGCCGTCGTCCCCCATCTCGGCGGCGCGAGCGGCGGCGTCGTGGGCGTCGATGAGGATGGTCTCGTGTGCCTCCAGCAGGCGGGAGAGCATCGCCGGCACCTCCTCCACGCCGTCCGGAGGCCGCGGGATCGACGTGATCTCCGCGACGTGCCGGGGATCGCCCACCGCCACGCCGCCCAGGGACTGCACGCGTTCGGCGATGGTGTCGACCAGTTCGAGCTGTTCTGCGGCGTGCTTGTCCAGCAGGAGGTGCAGTTGGTAGAAGGTCGCCCCGCGCAGCAGCCAGTGGTGCTTCTTGTACAGGCCGTACAGGATCTGGGTGTCCGCCAGAGCCTTGTTCAGGCGCTGGCAGGAGTACATCCGCGCCTCGTAGGACAGGCCGAGCGGGTACTGCCTCACCGTCCCGAAAGCCTGGATCACCTCGCCCTTCTGGTGCAGCCAGGGCTGGCTGCCGCTCACGTGGTTCGAGCTGCTGGTCATGATGCGCCTCCTGTGGTGCCGTACGTTCTGGGGGGAGGCTAGGCGGGACGATGTGACCCTCTTTGCTCCGCGATGCACACGGTGGTGCCCGAGAGCGCACGAAGCTCGCACCGCCGCACCAGGTGACGAATCCAGCGCCGCCGGTCGCGGCGCCGTTCGCAGGCCCGAGCCCCCGGTGGTGCCGCTTGGAGGCTCTCGGCGTGCGTGCGTGGAACACTCCGGCCGTGTCTCGACGAGAGGGTCCGCCCACTCCATGGCAGATCCCGCCCCTCGATGCGATGGCGTGCCGCCTTCCGTCGCTCGTTCACCGGCGGAAGGCGGCGCTGCCGGACGGCACGAGCGGCACAGTCCGGGATCGTGCGCTGCCGGGCGTCTCTCCGCGTACGCCGGCCTCGGTCACCCGAGTGTTCCGGTGGTGGTCAGTGACCGGCTCGGACGGTGCGCGCGGCGTCGAGGATCAGGTCGGTCACGGCACGCGGGTCGCTCACCGAGACCGCGTGCGGCGCGTGGACGGTGACCGTGCGGGCCTTGGCGCGCGTGGCCATCCACCGCTGCGCAGCCGGCGGTATGTTGCGGTCCTCGGAGGCGACGAGGTACCAGTTGGGCAGCTTCTTCCAGGCCGCCTCAGTGGCTCGTTCCTCGAGCGCCGCCACGGTGATCGGACGCTGTCCGACGGCCATCGTCCGCGCCGTGACGAGCGGGACGCCGGCCGCGAACTGCCGGGGGAACAGGTCCTGCCGGATGAGCAGTTCATCGCCCTGTCCACCACCGGGCAGAGGGTACTTCTGGGTCACGGTGGTCTCAGCCAGGGAACTGCCCGGGTACTTGGCTGCCAGTGACGAGGCGCTCTCGCCCACGTCCGGGACGAAGGCCGCCACGTAGACCAATCCCTTGACATCGGCGGCCCCGACCGCGGCGCGGCTGATGACCGATCCCCCGTAGGAGTGTCCGACCAGCACGATCGGGCCCTGGACGCTGTCCAGGACACTGCGCACATGGGCGGCGTCACCGGCGAGTCCGCGCAGCGGGACCGGCGGGGCCACGACGCGGTGGCCGTGGCGCTGGAGCGTCTTCACCACGGGGGCCCAGCTGGAGGCGTCGGTGAAGGCGCCGTGGACCAGCACGATGGTGGGCAGTGTGCGGTTGTCCTGCGACGCCGGAACGGCAGCCGGGCCTGCCTTTGGAGCCGAGTTCGCGGCACCGGTCGCACCCAGGGCGGCGGCACCGGCCAGCATGGAGACGGTCATGGTGCGACGTGAGATCGAAGCGTTCATATCGGGCTTTCTGATCGGGGTGGTGGTCCTCTGCCGTACCGTCAGCGACGCCCACGGGCGCGGCGGTGGGCCGCTCAACGGAGGGCCGTGTCACGGCGGAAGGACCGGCGGGGACCGGTTACTTCGAGGTGGCCCTGACGGCTTCCTCGATGAGGGCGACGACGCGCTCGGGGTGGGCGAGCATGACGAGGTGGGAGGAGTCGACCTCGACGGTGGTCATGCCGGCACGCTGGTAACCGAAGCGCTCGACGTCGGGGTTGATGGTGTGGTCCGAGGAGGACACCAGACCCCAGGACGGCTTCGTCTTCCAGGCCGCCACCGGAGCGGCCTCCGCGAACGCCTGTGCGGCCAGGGGACGCTGGGAGACAGCCAGGACCGCGGCGACATCGGGGTCGACGTCCGCAGCGAAGATCGCCGGGAACTTGTCGACCTCCACCGACACATCGGTACCCGGCGTGTCGGACCCCTCGACCGGGAACGGCGTGTAGACCAGCGCCGCCGCCAGATCGGAATCCGGGAACCGGCCCTGGAGCTCACCCAGGCTCTCGCCCGCCTCGAGGGCGTAACCCGACAGGTAGACCAGCCCCTTGACGTTGTCCTCCACGCCGGCCACCGTGATCACGGCACCACCGTAGGAGTGGCCGACCAGGACGACCGGGCCGTCGATCTGACGGACCACCGAGGCCACGTAAGCCGCGTCCCCGATCAGACTCCGGTTGGGCACAGCCGGAGCGACGACCTTCAGACCACGCTCCAGCAGCCCCGGAATGACACTGGCATAGCTGGACGCATCGGCGAAGGCACCGTGCACCAGAACAACGGTCGGACTCTCGGAAAGGGACATGGCGGATCCTTCTGCAGTGGCTCGGAAGCGGGTGGGACGGCTCGGTCTCGTGCTCTCGTCGGCAGGAGCCGAACACCGAGGCCGAGTCTGCTCAGGACCCGGGAGCCGACTTGTCCGAGTGTGCATGTTCTCGGTTCCGTGAGTGCCCTCACGGCTGCCGGGCCTCCGGCCGGTGGGCGCCCGCACGGGTGGCAGCCGACGCAGGTGCTCGTCCATGGTCACGGCGCTCGTGTTCCGGCGGTGCCGCCCCGCACGCCGCACCGCTGCCCGACCGGTCCACCTGCGCATCAGCGCGCGAACACCTCGCGCAGACGGGCTTCCTGCTTCCTGGCGAGGTCGGATCGAATCAGCACCGCGTCCTCCTTGGCGGCGGCACCCGCGTGAACGGGTCCCGCACCGCCGCCCTCCCCTCGTGCGGTGTCGGCACACTCCATGCGCTCACAGAGGAGGGTCACCGTGACTTCACGGAGCCCGGGCGAGAGAGTCGGACACGCGCCTCCAGGAGGCGCTGGGGGTCCGCATCGGAGCCGAGCGAGACACAGGCATGGAAAGCCTCCCGGGCCTCGGTCTCCCGGCCTGCGGACAGGAGAACCTCTCCCAGGTGGCAGAGATGCATGCTCTTCACGGAAAGGTTCCCGAGGTCGTCACAGAGGCGGATCGCGGCGTTGAGGTACGCGATCGCTTCCTCCCACCTCTCCAGCAGAGCGAAGGTCCTGCCGATTCCGGAGACGATGCCGACGCGTGACGTCCCGGCGATGTACGGCTCCATGAGATCGCCGGCCTCGTCCAGGAACGACAGCGTCCGCTGGTACGAATCGAGGGCTGCCGCGCCCAGGCCCTGGGTCAGAAGATTGAGCGACCGGCCGAGCAGGCACTGCAGACTGCCGTGCGGATCGCCTGCCGACTCCAACAGTGACGCTGCGCGGCCGTAGCAGTCGCTCGCCTCCGCGAGGCTTCCGAGATTCCGGTAGGCCCAGGCTCGGTAGTAGGAGGACCCCGCCTGTTGCGGTACGTCCCCGGTGCGCAGCGCCACCGCCAGCGCCTGTCCGGACACGGGCAGGCTGTCGGCGGGACTGCTTTCGCACACGATGAGGGTCCACGCGTAGTAATTGAGGTGGGTGGCTCTGGAGGTCTCGTCACCCAGAGCCTCGGCGCTGCGCGCGGCCATGCTGAACACGTCGGGCCAGTTTCCCCAGAAGATCCACTGGTCGGAGAACCGGTGCAGGGCCTCGGCCACCTCCACCACCGTGGCATGGTCCCCGGCGTCCGCCGCGGCGTGCAGGGCGGCCAGCCAGTTGATCCCCTGCAGCTGCAGCCACCGGCGAGCCAGGTCGGCGGAGGACAGGTCCACCAGTTCCTGCCGGCTCGCCGGAGGCGCACCGTGGCCCGGCTCGAACCAGCGGCCCGCGACGATGGTCGTCTCCAGAAGCCAGCGGTACAGGTCGGCCCGCACCTGTTCCCCTCCCTCCCGGCCCTCGTCGGCCTCGAGGCGGCCGTGCGCGTACAGGCGCAGCAGGTCGCGCATCCTGAACCGGTCGCCGTGGGTGCCGAGCAGCCCTGCCTCGACCAACTCCTCCAGGACTTCCTCCGCCGACAGGAGATCCTGCGCGAGCAGAACTGCGGCACAAGCCACCCCCGCGTCAGGACCCGGCACGACGGACAGTCGTCTGAACAACCGGGCGGCGTCCGGCGTCAGCTGGCGGTACGAGAGGTCGAACGCGGCCGACACCGTCCTGTCCCCGGCGACCAGGGCGTCCAGGCGACGCTCCTCCACGGCCAGTCGGTCGGCCAGGCGGCGCACCGTCCAGCCGGCCCGTGTCGCCAGCCAGCTGCCGGCCAGCCGCAGGGCAAGCGGAAGGTACCCGCACTGCCGGGCCACATCGCTGAGCGCGGACGGATCGCTGGAGGCGCGCTCCTCTCCGATGATGCCGGTGAGGAAGGCGATGGCCTCCTCGGCGGCCATCTCCCCCAGGCTCAGCCGGTGCACGTTCCGCAGCCCGGTGAGCACCCTTCGGCTGGTCACCATCACCATGGCCCGGCCACGCGCAGGCAGTAGCGGCTGTACCTGGGCTTCGTCGCGGGCGTTGTCGAACACCAGCAGGCTCTGCCGGTCGGCGAGAAGGTTCTGGTACAGCGCGGCCTGACCCCGCGGGCCGGCTTCGACGAGTTCCGCGTCCGCTACGTGGAATGCCTTGAGCACGCCCAGCATGAGTTCCGCCGTGGACGGCGGCTCCTCGTCCATGCCGCGCAGGTCCAGGACCATCTGGCCATCGGGGAATCGATCCGCCAGCTTCTGGGCCGCGTGCAGAGCGAGCGCGGTCTTCCCCGTACCGGGCGGGCCCGACACGGCCACCACCACGGGCCGGGAGCCGGCGCCCGCGGACTCGGCGCCGTCGGCCCCGGGTACCGCGTTTCCGACCGCCAGCGTCGCCAACGACACCAACTCGTGCTCGCGTCCGATGAAATCGTTGATCCCGCGGGGAAAGGTACGAACGGCAACGGGGCCGAAGTCGCCTGCACGTCCCACTCGTGCGGCCGCCAGCAGCTGGTCACGCTGGTTCTCGTCCAGCTTCAGACCATCGGCGAGGGCAGCCACCGTACGCCGCTGCGGAGCCGCACGCCGCCCCCGCTCCAGATCCCCGATCCCGCGGACACTGACGCCCGAGGCCTCGGCGAGACCCTCGATGGTCAGGAACGCGTTGACCCGGAACTGCCGCAACAGCGCTCCGAATCCCTGTCCTCCGGCGCTCACGTGGCTCGTCCCCTTCTGTCACAAGGGACCAGCGGGGTCGCTGACCGCTGTGACCTCTGTCGGTCATGTCCAGTTGTCGTCCTCACGCCGTCGTGTGTCAGACGTCCCTCGCCCCGGGTCATACACGCTCCGTCTCCTGCAGGGCGTGCCGACGGGCGTCGATGGCGTCGAGCTGTACCGCGGCCTCCCGAGCGGTGCGGGGGTCCGCGTAGGGCCCCAGAGAGATGATCCGGGCGAAGACTTCCCGTGCCTCCGCCGTGCGCCCCATGCCGAGCAGAACACGGCCCAGTTTGTCGAGACTCCGACTCTCCAGTGCGGTGTTGCCGCTCTTGCTGCTGAGACCAATGGACTTCCGCAGGTGGACGACGGCCTCGTCCCACTTGTTCAACTGCCGGCTGACATGGGCGATACCGGCGTGGATCTCCGCCCGGGTGAACTCCGCGCAATGGATCTCGATACGGTCACCTGCTTCTTCGAGGAAGGCGAGCGCATGCTGAAATGCTTCGGCCGCCTCCTCGTTGCGACCGGACGAGGAAAGAATCATGGCGCTGCCATGCAGGGCGGTGAGGCTGCCCTGCGCGTCTTCCAGTGACGCGAAGAGATGGCCGGCCCGACTCATGTGGTCGGCCGCCGCCTCGTATTCGCTGAGGCTGCTGAGCGCCCACGCCCGGTAGAAGTGGGCCCACGCCTGCTGGGTCGTGTCGGCAGCGACTTGGGCGAGGGCGAGGGCCCGGGCGGAGAGCGTCAGGCTGTCGCGGTGACGGCCCTCGCACAACAGCCGGGCCCATGCCAGGTAGTTGAGCTGAGTCGCTTCCAGGACGGGGTCGCCCAGTACCCGCGCGCAGTCGACGGCGGTGGCGTAGACCTCGGGCCAGTGCCCCCAGAAGATCCACTGGTCCGAGAACCAGTGCAGGGACTCAGCCACCTCCACCACTGTGGCGTGCTGACCCGCCTCGGCCGCCACGCGCAACGCGGCGAGCCAGTTCGCACCCTCCGCCTGCAGCCATTCCCGCCCCTTGACCGCCGAGGACAGGTCGACACCTCCGTCCCGGACGACGGACGGAGCCCCGTAGCCGGGCTCGAACCATCGGCCGGCCACGACCGCGGTCCGGAGCAGCCAGTCGCACAGAGCGGTCCGGGCGCGCCCGATGTCCTCCGGGGTCTCCTCGGCGTCCAAGCGCGTCCGGGCGTAGAGCCGCAACAGGTCGTGCAGCCGGTAGCGGTCGCGTTCGGCGCCCAGCAAGCCGGCTTCCACCAGTTCCTCCAAGGTGTCCTCGGCGTCGAAGAACTGCTGCCCGGACAGCTTGGCGGCCCCGGCCGCGGACACGTCGGGCCCCGGGACGAGGGCAAGCCGCCTGAACAGACGGGCGGCTTCGGAGGTGAGCCGGCGGTAGGAAAGGTCGAACGCCGTGGACACGCGTACGTCTCCGGCGGCCAGAGCCTCCAGTCGGCCGTCGTCGGGGGCGAGCCGCTCGGCGAGTCGGCGCACCGGCGACGCCTTCTGCGCGGCCAGCCAGTTACCTGCCAGGCGAAGGGCAAGCGGCAGGTGTCCGCAGTACCGGGCGACCTTTTCGAGTGCGCCGGTGTCGGCGGACGCACGCTCCCGGCCCACCAATGCCGTGAGCAGTGCCGTGGCCTCGCGCGTGTCGAACCCGTCGAGCAGCAGGCGGTGCACGCCTTCCAGGCCGGTGAGCATGCGCCGACTCGTGACCAGCACGATGCCCGCGCCGGATCCGGGCAGCAGCGGGCGCACTTGCGCCTCGTCGCGGGCGTTGTCGAGCACGAGCACGAATCGTCGTTCCGCCAGGGTCTGGCGGTAGAGTCCGATATGACCTTGCGAGCCGACTTTCAGCAGCTCCCGGTCGGCAACCCGTAGTGCTCGAAGCACACCGAGCATGAGCTCGGCCGGCTCCGGCGGGTCCGTTTCCAGTCCCCGCATGTCCACTACGACCTGACCGTCCGGAAAGTGGCCGGCGAGCCGACGGGCCGCGTGCAGCGCCAGCGTCGTCTTGCCCGCGCCCGGTGGCCCGGACACCGCCGCGATCACAGGTCGTACGCTCGGGCCGGGTCGTGCGGCCTGTCGATCCGATGTCTGCCCGCCGGAGATCTGCCGTGCAAGCTCGGTGAGCCATGACAGTTCGCGTTCCCGGCCGACGAAGTCGGTGATCTCGCGCCGCACGGTCTGCACACCGACGGGCGTGTATCCGTCGCTTCGCCCGGCACGGGCCGCGCTCAGCAGCCGTTGCCGCTCCACGTCGGACAGTCCCAGCCCTGCGGCGAGAGCCGTTATCGTGCGCCGCTGCGGAGCCGCACGCCGTCCTCGCTCCAGGTCCCCGATGCCGCGAACGCTCAGTCCTGACGCCTCGGCCAGGCCTTCCATGGTCAGCGAGGCCGCCAGGCGCAGCTCGCGAAGCGTGGCACCGAAGTCCGGTGCACCCTCAGTCGTCCCTGTTCTGACGGCCGCCATGCTTTGTCGCACCTCACCCAAGACGTGACGACCTGCGAGTGCCTCGCAGCATCAGACGGTCAACTCGCCTGCGCGTCGTCGCGCGACGCATCCGGCCGCGCAGATCCACGAGGATTCGCTCAGAGAGGTGATGGGGGCGCTGAGGGGGACGGATGATCGACGGTGACCGGCGGCCACCGCTCACGAGTCGCGTCCGACCGCCCCGCGGGCCACTGGTCCCAGCCGATGCACTGACATCAAGCGTCGACATCAAGCGTCCCTTCGACTTTCCCCTGCCGTACGAGGACACGCTATGACAGCGCCGCGCCGGAACACTGTGCCGATGGACCCGATCGGCCACGCGAGTGCACTCCTGGACGAGCAGCGCTGCACTCCTGATCAAGAAGCCGCCGGTCGCCGCTCACTCGACTCAGTGGAACGCATGATCCACCTCGCGCCCACCAGTCTGCGCAATATTCCGTGCCCGTAGGTGCCCCGGCCGGTGGGACAGTGCCGTGCACGGTGGGTGAGGCGCGGCATGCCCTGCCCGTGTCAGGGGCGGTGATGCGGGTGTCGGCCGCGAAGTGCCGCGGCACATGGTGCGTGACCGACCACTCGGACACCGGCGCCGGCTGCCGGTGGCATCGGCGGCGTCCGGAGCGTCGTCCGCGACGTCCGGCCGTCGTCCGGGCCGACGCCCTTTCTGCCTGATTAGTGCCTGGAGCCCAAAACGATCAGCTGCTTGGCTGGTCGAGGCGGGCAGAACCGGGCCGCAGTGTTGCTGCCCGACTTCCGTCGCGGGGAGTTTCCGCGACGCGACGGGACCTCCGCACTTGCCCGGGCACCGAGTACCGCCTTCTCCGGCGGCACGCATCCGCCCGGTCCCTGTGCGCTCCAGGAGCCCACGGTCTCCGCCGGTTCCACATGGTTGGAGAGGAGAGCCGGATGAACCCGGTATCGACGACTGCTTCGGTACCCGACGGACACAGACTCACCCACTGGCGCGACGTGGTGGAGCGGGCGCTGGTGCCCGTGACCGTCGTGCCACGCGACGACGGTCCGTTCCTCGGCCGCGTCCGCACTGACCGGGTCGGTACCCTGCGGGTCTCCACCACTGAGGCCGCCCCACAGCGTGTCCGGCGGACGGCGGCCCATATCGCGCGCTCGCCGGAGCCGTTCGTAGCCGTAGGCGTACAGATGGCGGGCAGGACGCTACTCGTCCAGGACGGCCGGCAGGCCACGGCGAACCCGGACGACCTCTTCGTCTACGACACCGCGCGCCCGTACTTCCTGGACCATCCGGAGCGCTTCTCCACACGCGTGGTACTCATCCCCCGCCGCATGATGGCTCAGTCGGACGAGGACCTCGGCAGGATCACCGGCACCGTGATCGACACGGAAGAAGGGTGCGCCGCGGTCCTGAGGCCTTTCCTGGCCACGGTGGTCGCCTCCGCCCACCTGTACTCACCGTCCGCCGCGGGCAGGCTGGCCAACGGCCTCGTCGACTTCTTCGGCACCCTGGTGACCGAGCTGACCGAGGAAACGGCGGCGGGGTCCGGGACCACGCGGAGCTTCCTCGTGCAACGCGTCCACGACTACATCGACGAGAACCTGGGCGATCCGGCCCTGTCCCCGGAATCGGTCGCGCGGGCTCACCACATCTCGGTGCGCTATCTTCACCGCCTCTTCCAGGACGAGGCCATCACGATCAGCCGGCTCATCCAGCGGCGCCGGCTGGAGAAGTGTGCGCACGAACTCGCCCGCCGCAGCCGCACGTCGCCCACGGTGTCCTCCATCGCCCAGCGATGGGGCTTCGTCAACCCGACCCACTTCAGCCGGGTGTTCCGGGACGCCTACGGCCTCTCGCCTCGCGAATGGCGCAGCGTGCGTCCGGAGGCTGGGCGTGACGGCGCGGGGGTCGGCTCGATGGGCGGGCGTAGCGGTGGCGGTCAGCCCACCGAAGGCGGTGTGGTCACCGGTCGGCACGTGACGTTCGGCGCGGAGGGTGGCCGCCGTGGCTCCCGCGCCTCGTCACCGCACGGCGCCACACCGCTGCACGCGCGCACCGGAGACAGGCTCCGCTGAGTCCGTCCGCGTGTGGGCGCGGGCGGCAGGCACTGTTTCGCCGGGCGGGTCGTCTTCCTCCTCTCGCGCTCACCGGACGGCTGTACGCCGGTCGCCGTCGCCTCCCGGCTCGGCGCCCCGCTGTCGCCGTCGCTGTCCGATCTGGCCCGCACCATGTCGCGGGCCCGGCCGCCGGTCGGCAAGGTGCTCGCCGCGACCGCCGTAGATCCCCTTCGGCCCCTCGCCGCCGAACAGCTGGACGCGCGCACGCCGGGTCCGCTGGACGGCGGGCGCCGTGCGCGGCGCCGGCGAAACCCCACCGGCTCGCGACGGCGGCGACGGTGCGGCTTCCGCGGCCGTGGCGCGTCAGGTCGCGGCGGCAATCCTCAAGGCCGGCCGGTGCAGGGCCCGGCGGCCGACGGTGCTTCTCCCGGCCTGGAGAAGCTCGTGCGGGCAGCGCACGGAGATGCGGTGGGAGCGGGCGATGACCTCCGGTCTGTGCACTGTGCGGACAGAGCGGGTGCACGTGCAGTCATTGTCCGGGCCCCCCGCGGCCCTAGCGTGAAGGGGCAGCACAACGCACACCGACAGCAGCAGGAGATACTCATGTCCGACGTCGTCGAGCCGGTTCCGCCGGTGCTGGAACCCGCCGCCCGGGCGTTCACCGAGGCGACCGCCAATCCGCCTTACCTCTTCGACCTCGGTCCCGTCGAGGGCCGCAAGGCCGTCGACGAGGTGCAGTCCGGCGACATCGCCAAGCCGGACGTCGACGAGGAGTGGATCACCGTCCCGGGCGGTCCCACGGGCAGCGTCCGCGCCCGGATCGTCAAGCCGGCCGGCATCGAGGACACCCTCCCGGTGATCCTCTACATCCACGGCGCCGGCTGGGTGTTCGGCAACGCCCACACCCACGACCGCCTCGTGCGCGAACTCGCCGTCGGCGCCCGCGCCGCCGTCGTCTTCCCCGAGTACGACCTCTCCCCCGAGGCCCGCTACCCCGTCGCCATCGAGCAGAACCACACCGTCGCCCGGTGGATCGTCGAGGAGGGTGCCACCAAGGGCCTGGACGCCGCACGCCTCGCCGTGGCCGGCGACTCCGTCGGCGGCAACATGGCCGCGGCCCTGACCCTGATGGCCAAGGAACGCGGAAACGTGCCCCTGGTCCAGCAGGTGCTGTTCTACCCCGTCACCGACGCGAACTTCGACACCGGCTCCTACCACCAGTTCGCCACCGGCTACTTCCTGCGCCGCGACGGCATGCAGTGGTTCTGGGACCAGTACACCACCGACCCCGCCGAACGTGCCCGGATCACCGCCTCCCCGCTGCGCGCCACCACCGAGCAGCTCACCGGACTCCCCCCGGCCCTGGTCATCACCGGCGAGGCCGACGTCCTGCGTGACGAGGGCGAGGCCTACGCCAACAAGCTCCGCGAGGCCGGCGTCCCGGTCACCGCCGTACGCTTCCAGGGCATCATCCACGACTTCGTCATGCTCAACGCCCTGCGTGAGACCCACGCCGCCCAGGCCGCCATCACCCTCGCCGTCACCACCCTGCGTACCGCCCTGCACTCGGACTGAGCCGAGGGGCACTTCGCACGCCGCCACCGTGTCCCGGCTGGAGGAGATCGCGGACCTGATCCGCGAGCGGCCCACGCGAGGAGTGGACAGCCGGCCGCGCGGACACACTCCCCGCCCGGTGTCCGCGCGGTTCTCCGGTACCCCGCGCTCGCTCCGGGAGGCGTGCACTGCCGACGGACCGGGCGCGGGGTCTCGCCGGGACGGTCCGGCGGTGCGGCCCCCTCCGCGGAGCTCCGCTGCGGGCGTACGGACGCCGGCGACCGCACCCGACACGGTCGACACCGACGTCCTCCGCGACGTGCAGGCGCCGCACCGTGCCCGACGCGGAGCCACTGGGCGTTGACCGGCTGCATCCAGTTGCCGGTGTCGGACACCAGTTGCGCCATCCACCGGGCGCGAAAGACACGGGCGGCCAGTGGTGACCAGGCCGAGACCTCCGCGCGTTTCACGACCGCGGCCGTGTCCGGGTCGGAGGCGGTCGGTCGAGGAGGGGTCCGTGCCGGGCAGCCGTCCGGTTCAGAACGAGAAACAGGGGTCGACAGCCGAGACGTCGGCTTGTGGAGCGAGCCCGCGACGGACGCGCCACTGGCGATGCAGCTCCGACTCCGCGACGGCCTCACCGAGCATCTCGGCCTGACGGACGCCCGGACGATGTGCGGCAGGTGCGGCCTGGTACCCACCGAAGTGCGCCACCGGGCTCCAGGCGGGGCCCACGGGTGGCAGCGCCTCGTCGATTCCCTCGTACTCGCCGGCCGCGTAGACGACGCGGCCGCCGACGACGGTCAGCAGGGACTCGATGTGCGGTATCTCCGGGTCGGGGACCGTGAAGTAGTCCTCGGAGAGAACGGCGAGATCGCCGAGGCAACCCGGGCGCAGCACCCCCTTGGAATCCTGCTCGCCGGTCAGCGCGGCACCCGACTCGGTGAACATGGTCAGGGCCGTCCCCCGGTCCACGAGATTGTGCGGCGGGTGAATGGCCAGGTCGCCCACCGTCCGACCGGTGACCAGCCAGTGCAGTGCGACCCACGGGTTGTACGACGAGACGCGGGTGGCGTCGGTGCCGGCACCGACGGTCAGCCCCCGGGCCAGCATGGCGCGGACCGGCGGGGCGTCGGCGGCGGCTCCGGTGCCGTAGCGGCGCACGAACGCCTCGCCCTGGAAGGACAGCCGGTTCTGCACGGACATGGCGCCGCCGAGTGCGGCGATGCGGTCGAGGCTGTCGGCGGACACGGTCTCCGCATGGTCGAACAGCCATCGGTTCTCGCCCGGGAAGAGTCCTTCCGCGGCGAGCTTCTCGAACACGGCGAGGTCTCGGCGGATGGTCTCGTCGTACGTGGCGTGCAGCCGGAATCCCCAGCCGTTCTCCATGAGAAGGCGTACCGCCTTCTCGAACTCCACCTCGTAGCCGGCGGCGTGCTCGGGGCGCGGTTGGGCGAAGTTCTCGAAGTCCGCCGCCGCCCAGGTGAGGTTCTCGCCGGCGCCGTTGAAGCGCAGCCATTCGTCGCCGTCCCCGGGCCGGACCATGCCGGTCCAGCGGGTGAGGTCGTCGATCTCCTGACCGGCTGTCTGGGGAAAGAGATGGTAGGCGATGCGTAGCGAGAGCCGGCCTTCCCGCGCCAGTTCGGTGACCGTCTCGTAGTTGTCGGGGAAGGCCTGGAACCCGCCCGCCGCGTCGATCGCCGAGGTGAGCCCGAACCTGTTCAGCTCTCGCAGGAAGTGACGGGTGGAGGTCTTCCTGTGCTCCTCGTCCAGCAACGGGGCTCTGGCCAGGGTGGAGTAGAGGATCAGGGCGCTGGGGGCGGCGAGCAGCATGCCCGTGGGTTCGCCGTCGCGGCCCCGTACGATCTGACCGCCCGCGGGGTCGGGGGTGTCCCGGTCGTAACCCGCCGCCTGGAGCGCCGCGCGGTTGAGAACCGCGGCCTGGTACAGGTGCAGGACGAAGACGGGAGTGTCAGGCGCGGCGGCGTTCAGTTCGGCGACGGTGGGCAGTCGGCGCTCGGCGAACTGCTCGACCGACCAGCCGCCGACCACCCGCACCCACTGGCCTTTGGGTGTGCGGGCTGCCTGTTCACGCAGCATGGCCAGCCCCTGGCGCAGTGAGCGGACACCGTCCCAGCGCAGTTCCAGCACATAGTTGAGGCCGCCGCGGATCACGTGCAGGTGTGCGTCGTTGAGGCCGGGAATCATTCTGCGACCGAGGGCGTCGACCACCCGCGTGGCCGGCCCGACAAGGGCGGCCACGTCCTTGTCCCCGCCCACAGCGGTGATCACACCGTCGCGAATGGCGATCGCCTCGGCCTGCGGGAGCCGGGGATCCCTCGTGTGGATCTTGGCGTTGCGGACGACGAGGTCCGCCGCATCACCGCTTGCGCGGGGAGTCAGCCCGCCGACCGGCATCGTGGACACCTACGACCTCCTGTGAGTCATACGGCACGAGCTTTCCGACGAGGCGCCGGGTCACCGGCGCATGCTCGTGAGGTGCGAAACCGTCTCCGGTAACGCCGCGACGCCAAGCTATGCCGATGTTTCACGGCCGGGTTTCCGGTCAGCGCACCGGACCATTACCGACAGCGCACTGATCCACACCGGCGCGGAGGCTGCTCGTCGGGGCGTCGTGCGGCGGGACTCGCCGGGCCGGGTTGCCCGGGTGGCGTTGTTGTACACGCGTCTCAGGTGTGTCGCCGCGGGACAGGAGGAAGAACTGAGCGCGCACTGGCGGCAGGTGCCGGGCGTCGGTGACGGCCTTGTGGCCGGTGGGGCGGCGGTGGTTCGGCGCTCGTTGGCGATCGTGCGGTCACGGGTGGGCACCGGGATGCCGTCGGCGTCCCGGCGAAGCGCCGAAGGCCGGGCTCCCGGAATCGCCTCACCGACGCGAGTTCCCGGCCTCGTTGTTCGCGACTAGGGTCTTTCGCGAGCCCGGCATGATCCGAACGAGAGGGCCTAGATCTGCAACGGGGTCCAACACCAGGAAGTCGCCGGCAGGTGGGACGAACCGGCTCATGCTTCCTTGTGTGCCGAGGACCCAAGCCGGTCGCGGCTCCCTTGCGTGAGGTGGCACCGGCCCGGCGGGACACGCGGTGCGAGCGGGTGGCGCGTGCCCGCAGGTGAACGGTGTCTCGCCGCCCTGCGACGACATCCGGTGCCGACGTGACGCGCGTGTTGCCGCACTGTCCCTCGGCGCTGAGGTACAGCCGGCCCGCGTAGGACCGGCACTCCCCCATGTGTCGGTCTTCGCGGTGAGCGGCCTGACGGCCGCATCCGCGGTGGCGACCCGCACGAGGCCGGAGACGGCGACGGACCTGGCCTGAGTGGAGGCCGGGTTCCGTCGCCGTGCGGTTCCACCCGGTTCCGGCTCAGGGGTACGACAGCACCGTGGACGGCGTGGTCGACGTGCCCGACGTCGGTGCCCCGGTGTCGTTGATGACGTGCTCGTACTGACCCTGGCCGCCGAGGGAGACCACGAGCAGGCCGTGGAACTTCACGCCGGAGGCGTTCGGGGCGGCGAAGCCGTGGTGCTGCACGATGCTCGGATCGGCCGTGTAGTTGCAGTAGCTGCCCAGCCCCCAGGCTTCGTGGGCGGTGACGTTGCCGCCGACCTTGTAGGCGGCGTAGCCCTTCACGGAGCCGTTCTGGATCGCGGCCTGGTTCGGGGCGTCGTACGCCTTCTCGTTCTGGAAGAAGATCGTGCGGCCCCGCTGGCCGTACCACTGCACGTCGTACTTGTTGAAGTGCTCGACGAACAGGCCCGTGCACAGGACGTCGTCGCCGTTCACGACGATGCCGTAGTCGGCGCGGTTGGTGTCCCACCCGACGCCGGTGCCGTGGTCCGCGCGCCAGATCCAGGTGTGGTCGACGATGGTGTTCCTGCTGTTGATGACCATGCTGGTGGTGGCCCTGCCGGCGCCCGCTCCCCCGATGCGCACGAACACGTCCTGCACGGTGGTGGGGTTGGCCGAATGGTCGCGGGAGGCACCGGTGGGACCGACCTCCAGCAGGGTCGTGGAGTTGACCGGTCCGGCGTCGATGAGGAAGCCCGCCAGCCGTACGCCGTCCACGTCGGCGACCCGCAGGGCGGTGACGCCGTTGTCCGGCACGATCGTCGCGTACCCCAGTCCCAGGACCACGGTGTTGGCCCGGTTGACCTGGATCGGCTGGTCGACGTGGTAGATCCCCGGGGTCAGCAGCAGGTGAAGGCCTTGGGCCAGGGCCTGGTTGAGGGTGGCCGCGGTCACGCCCGGCTTGGCGACATAGAACTGCGACAGTGACAGCGAGGTACCCCTGGGCGTGCCGTTGCCCCAGGTGACCCCGCGCGCATTGGTGCGCTTCTCCGGCAGGAAGACGCGGTACTCGTTGCCGTTGAGATACAGGAACGGCTTCTCGCGGGAGACGGGAGTGGTGTCGAGGGTGGTGTACGGCGGGTTGGGGAAGCTTTGTGCCGGGGCGCCCTGGACACCGGAGAACACCATGTTCCACACGGCGTTGGCCCAGCCCCCGATGGCGCTGTCCCGGGTGTACCACTGCTGTTGCGAGTAGGGGCCGACCTGGCCGTCGACGCGGCAGTCGGCGATGTAGCCGCCGCTGGCCCAGCCGTAGCCGGCCGGGGCGAGGTTGAGTCCGCCGCGCACGTGCATCCGGCGGAAGGGAGCTGCCTGGGCGACGGCCCAGCGGTTGGTTCCGTTGGCCGGGACGAGGGCCAGGTTCTCGGCCGAACGCCAGAAGTTCTGCGTGGCGTTGCCGTTGGCCCATCCCGCGTCGACCGTGACGTCACCGTTGATGGTCGTGTCGTCAGGGGAAAGACCGAGGCCGGCGATGGAGGTGTAGAAGCCGAGCTGGGCGTTGAGTCCCGTGTAGGTGCCGGGCTTGAAGAGCAGGGCGTAGCGGCCGGTGCCGAACTGCGCCGACTCCTGCTGCCGGAAGACCTGGTCGAGTTTCGCCTGGATGCCGGGCGTGGAGGGGTCGAACACCAGGACGTTGGGGCCGAGGTCGCCGCCGCCGGACAGGGCGCGTGGCCGGACGGCCGGGGGAGCCGCCGAGGCCGGAGTGGCCAGGCCGGTCAGGAAGGGTGCCGCTGCCGCGGCAGCGGCACCGATGACGGTACGGCGCGTGACGGGAGACCGGCCGGAGGCTGGGGAGTCGGAGAAGGCAGGGGGCATGGGGCGGCTCTCCTGATTCGAGATGTGAACGATGTGGGGGTGGGGGAGCGCTCTCTCGCCGGGAATGCTTCAGTCCGCTGAACGCAACGTCAAGGGTCACGACGTAAATCCGTGAACTTTCGTTCACGTCCCGTCGACCTCGCGGCACGCACCCGCACGCGCCGACAAGGCACCTCAACGCCCGTGCGTCGTAGGGCCCTTGCCTCACCCAGCGAGTGCGTGGAGGGCCTCACCCTCTGCTGCCGGACACCTTGACACCTCGACATCGCCGACCTGAGACTCCGTGCATGGGAGAGCGCTCTCCCAGCACTGGCGCCCGCGGTGTCCGTCAGCGACGCGGTGGCCGCTCACCCCCCGACTCCTCCATCCTCAGGAGGTCTCCATGCCACGGAGATCGAAGATCCTCTCAGGAACACTGATCACAGGCGCGCTCCTGCTGACCTCGCTCGGTCTGGGCGGCGTCGCACTGAGCGCCGGTGTCCCCGCGCCCGGCGCCGGGGCCGCGGCGGCCTTCGCGTCCGTCCATTCCGGTCACACCATGGCGGTGTCCACCACTTCGTCGCCCGAAGACCCGGACGGTGACGGCTACATCCCGGCGAACCCGCCGGTCACGGGCGTGACCCCCTCCACCCAGGACCCGCCGCACCGCTACTTCCACGAGTTCCAGGCCAACTGTTCGGTCACGCACACCGCCCCGGACGACCCCATCGTGTACCCGCGGCAGCCGGGCAGATCCCATGACCACACCTTCATGGGCAACACGACCACGAACGCGAACAGCACCACCGCCTCGCTCGACGCGGGCGGCACCACCTGCAAGGCACCCGGGGACAGGTCGGGGTACTGGATGCCCACGCTGTTCGACGGTGACAGGCCGGTCCTCCCCGTCGGCCCGCAGACGATCTACTACAAGACCGGCGTCACCGACTACACCAGCGTCCGCCCCTTCCCCAGGGGGCTGAGGTTCGTCGTCGGCGATCCTGCGCAGAGCGCCGACGCGTTCCGCCACCACCCCGGCTTCGTCGAGGGCTGGGAGTGCGGTGACAGCTACTTCAACACCGAGTTCCCGGCGACCTGCCCCGACCGGGCCGACGTCCAGGTCAACATCCGCTTCCAGGCACCCAGTTGCTGGGACGGGAAATACCTCGACACGCCGGACCACAAGAGCCACATGGCCTACCCGGTGGTCAGGCCCGGTACGAACGACAACGTCTGCCCGGCCGACCATCCGGTGGCGCTGCCGATGATCGAGTTCAAGATGGCGTTCCCCGTCAACGGCGACATGTCGCGGGTACGGCTGGCCAGCGGGCCGGGCCACAGCTTCCACTACGACTTCTTCAACGCCTGGGACGACGCCACGCTCAGGGCACTGGTCGGCCACTGCGTCGTCGGCGGACTCCAGTGCGACGCGCGTGGTTACGACCAGACACACCCCGAGGCGGGCGCGGCGCTCGACCAGAACTACCGGCTCCCGTGACCATGCCGCGTCACCGCCGTCACCCCTGATCCGGGGCGGCCCGGCCGCTGGCCCGCCCCGCCGGGGCCGGGCCGCCCCGTTCCCCCACGCCCCCCACGCGAAGAGGACCTCATGACCCCACCCCGCGCCCGCACACGCCGTCTCCTGGCGCCCCTGACCGCCGGAGTACTGACCGTCGGCGCCCTGGCCGCACTGCCCGGCACCACCGCGCACGCCGCGGGCAGCGTCGTCAAGGTGGCCGGCACCCAGGGCGACTGGCAGCTGACCGTGGACGGAAAGCCGTACCAGATCAAGGGCCTGACCTGGGGGCCGGCCGTCGCCGACGCCAGCAGGTACATGCCCGACCTCCAGTCCATGGGTGTCAACACCATCCGCACCTGGGGCACCGACGCCTCCAGCAAGCCGCTGTTCGACTCCGCCGCGGCCCACGGCATCAAGGTCGTCGCCGGGTTCTGGCTCCAGCCCGGCGGCGGTCCAGGCGCCGGCGGCTGCGTCAACTACCTGACGGACACGACGTACAAGAACCAGGTGCTCGACGAGTTCCCGAAGTGGGTGCAGGCCTACAAGGACAACCCGGGCGTCCTGATGTGGGACGTCGGCAACGAGTCCGTGCTCGGCCTCCAGAACTGCTACAGCGGCGACGAACTGGAACGGCAGCGCACCGCCTACACCACGCTCGTCAACGACATCACCAAGAAGATACACGGCATCGACCCGAACCACCCGGTCACCTCGACCGACGCCTGGGCCGGCGCCTGGCCGTACTTCAAGAAGAACGCCCCCGACCTCGACCTGTACGCCGTCAACTCCTACAACGCCGTCTGCGATGTCAAGGCGGCATGGGAACAGGGCGGCTACACCAAGCCGTACATCGTCACCGAGACCGGACCCGCCGGGGAGTGGGAGGTGCCGAACGACGCCGACGGCGTACCGCAGGAGCCGACGGACCAGGCGAAGGCCACCGGCTACACCAGGGCGTGGGGCTGTATCACCGGGCACAGGGGTGTGGCGCTGGGAGCGACGATGTTCCACTACGGAACGGAGTACGACTTCGGCGGCATCTGGTTCAACCTGCTGCCGGCCGGCCAGAAGCGGCTCTCCTACTACGCGGTGAAACGGGCCTACGGAGGGGACGCCTCCCACGACAACACCCCGCCCGTCATCTCCGACCTCACCGTCGAGGGCGGCGCGGGCAGCGTGCAGGCCGGCCGCGATCTGACACTGTCGGTCAGGGCGAGCGATCCCGACGGCGACCGGGTCGGCCACGAGGTCCTCGACAACAGCAACTACATCGACGGCAGCAAGCAGTTGGTCTCCCTGCCGTTCACCGACCTGGGCGGCGGCCGGCTGAGGTTCACGGCTCCGGACCGGCCCGGCGTCTGGAAAATCTACGTCAAGGCCACGGACGGCCACGGCAACGTCGGCGTGGAGACCCGCTCGATCCGCGTCGTGCCGCCGGCGGTGAACGGCACGGACATCGCGCTCGGCAGGCCCGCCACCGCGTCCTCCTTCCAGGGCGGTTACGGCGACTGCCCGTGCACCGCCGCGAACGCGGTGGACGGCAAGCTCACCACCCGCTGGGCCAGTGACTGGAGCGACCCGCAGTGGATCCAGGTCGACCTGGGCGCACGCACCTCGTTCAAGCACGTGCAGCTCGTGTGGGAATCCTCCTACGCCAAGGCGTACACCCTCCAGACCTCCGACGACGGACATAACTGGCAGACGCTGCGCACGGTGAGCGACGGCAACGGCGGCGTGGACGACTTCGACGTCGGCGGCGCCGGCCGCTACGTCCGTGTCAACGGCACGGCACGCGGCACCGGTTACGGCTACTCGCTGTACGAACTCGGCGTCTACAACTGACGGCACGGCAGGACGAGGGGGCGGGGATGTACGACGACGACGAGCTCGACCGGCTGATCGACAAACTCACGCTGCGGGCCAAGGTCCGACTGCTCACCGGTGCCGACACCTGGCGTACGGCGGCGGAACCGGCCGTCCAGCTGCGCCCGTGGGTCATGTCGGACGGGCCGGCCGGAGTGCGCGGGCCGTCGTGGGACGAACGGAAGACCTCCGTGCTGCTGCCCTCGGCCACCGCGCTCGCCGCCACGTGGGACGAACCGCTGGTCGAGCGACTCGGCGCTCTCCTCGCCCTGGAGGCGCGGCGCAAGGGCGTGCACGTGGTCCTCGCGCCCAACCTCAACCTGCACCGCAGCCCACTGGGCGGCCGGCACTTCGAGTGCTTCTCCGAGGACCCCGAGCTGACCGGCCGTATCGGAGCGGCACTGGTACGCGGCATCCAGGCGCACGGCGTGGCCGCCACGGCCAAGCACTACGTGGCCAACGACTCCGAGACCGACCGGCTGACCGTGGACGTACGCGTCGGCCAACGGGCGCTGCGCGAGGTGTATCTGGCCCCGTTCGAAGCGGCCGTGGCGGCCGGCGTCCGTGTCGTCATGGCGGGGTACAACGCGGTCAACGGCGCCACCATGACCGCGAGTCCCCTGCTGACCGATCCCCTGCGGTCCGACTGGGGATTCGACGGCGTCGTCGTCTCCGACTGGGGAGCGGCGCGGACCACCCTGGACACCGCGGACGGCGGCCTGGATCTCGTGATGCCGGGGCCCGAGGGAGCCTGGGGCGAGGCATTGGTGCGCGCGGTGGAGGAGGGAGATCTCGCGCAGCGCGTGGTCGACGACAAGGTGCGGCGCCTGCTGAAGCAGGCGGACTGGCTCGGCGAGCTCGGCCGGCCCGGCCGGCCCGGCCGACGGCCCGAGCCCGGCGTACGCCCGGGTGCGGTGCGGGCCCTGGCGCGCCGGGCCGCGGCGGCGGGTACGGTCCTGCTGGCCAACCGCGGTGTGCTGCCGCTGGACGCCGATGGTCTGGAGACGGTGGCGGTGATCGGTGCGCACGCCGCCCGGACCCGCACCCAGGGCGGCGGCAGCGCCGGAGTGTTTCCCCAGGCCGAGATCAGTGTGCTGCGGGGCGTCAGGGCGCGACTGCGCGGCCGTGCCAGGGTGGTGCACGTCCCGGGTCCCGTCCCCGAAGGGCCGCCGCCACCCCTGGACGCGGAGCTGTGCTCCGACCCGAGATCCCGGGTGCCCGGCGTGCTGCTGCGCGTCCTCGACGCCCGCGGGAGCGAGCTGTACGCCGAACGGCGCGCCACCGGGCGACAGCTGGAACCACGGATGGTGACCGGCGCACACACGGTGGAGATCAGCGCGCGGCTGCACCCGCGCGTGACGGGGGCCTGGACACTGGGGATCGCCGGGTTCGGGCGGATGAGTCTGCGAGTCGACGGCCGGACCCTGCTGGAGGGTGACTTCCCCAAGGACACCGACGACCCTGCACTCGTGCACGTCAGCCCGCCGGCCCGCTGCGCCACCGCGCACCTGACGGAGGGCAGGGACGCGCTCCTCGTCGCCCGCCGTGAACTGAGGCCCGGCACCGGGCGGGCGATGGTGGTCGGCGCGGCGCCACCGGCCGCCGACGAGGCCGCGGCACTGGAGGCGGCCGCCCGGGCGGCACGCGAGGCGGATGCGGCGATCGTGGTCGTCGGCACCACCGAGCACGACGAGTGCGAGGGCCGCGACCGCCTGCGGATCGAGCTGGACCCGGTCCAGAACGCGCTGGTCAGCGCGGTGGCCGCCGCCAACACGCGCACCGTGGCCGTCGTCAACAGCGGCGGCCCCGTCGAGATGCCCTGGCGGGAGGAGGTCGGCGCGCTGCTCCTGCCCTGGTTCCCGGGACAGGAGGGCGGCGGCGCCCTGGCCGACGTGCTCTTCGGCCGCACCGAGCCCGGCGGACGGCTGCCCACCACCTGGCCGGCCGTACTCGACGACGCTCCCCTCACCGGCACCCGGCCGTCGGACGGGCGCCTCGACTACAGCGAGGACCTGCACATCGGCCACCGCGGCTGGCTGCGGGCGGGGCGGGCGCCGGCCTACTGGTTCGGACACGGGCTGGGCTACACCACCTGGGAGTACGAGGAACTGACGGGGCCGGCCACGGTCCGGGCGGGCGAGTCGTTCACGGTGGGTGTCCGGGTGCGCAACACCGGCGCCCGTCCGGGACGTGAGGTCGTCCAGGTCTACCTCGCCCGGCCCGGCGCCGGCGTCGAGTACCCCGAGCGGTGGTTCGCGGGATACGCGGCGGTCCACGCCCGGCCGGGAGAGACGGTGACCGCCCAGGTACGCGTTCCGGCCAGACTCCTGCGGCACTGGGACGAACGGGCAGGCACCTGGCGAACCGAGCCCGGCCCGTGCCAGGTGCTGGCGGGCCGGTCGGCAGGTGATCTCCCGCTGACTGCGGTGACGGAGCTGCACGCGGAGGACTGATCTGCCGCGGCCGGGCCGGACGGCAGCCGAGAAAGCCGGGCGCCGGGCTGCGGGCTGCGGACGCCGGCTGCGGGAGAGCGCTCTATGCGGTCCGCCCGGTGTGCCGTTAGGGTGCGGCCATGAGCAAACAGGCTCCGACCTTGGAGGACGTCGCCCGCGAGGCAGGGGTGTCCCGGGCGACTGTCTCCCGGGTCGTCAACGGTGTCCGCAATGTCGACCCCACGATCCAGGAACTGGTGTGCCGGGCGATCGAGCAGACCGGTTACGCCCCCAACCGGGCCGCCCGGTCGCTGGTGACCCGGCGCGCCGAGACCGTCGCGCTGGTGGTCTCCGGGGCCGGGGACGAGCCGGACGACACCCAGGAAGCCTTCGCGGCCCGCGTCTTCGCCGACCCCTTCTTCGGGCGGGTGGTCGCGGGGGTCATCGGTTTCCTGCGCCCGCGCTCCATGCATCCGGTACTGATGTTCGCCGAGTCGGCCGAGGACCGGCGCGAGGTCCTCACCTATCTGCGCCAGGGGCGCGCCGACGGGGCGCTCGTCGTCTCCACGCACGCACACGACCCGCTGCCCGCGCTCCTGGCCGAGGCGGAACTGCCCACCGTGCTGTTCGCCCGCCCGGCACGCCCGGTGCCGCTGAGCTACGTGGACCTGGACCACCGGGACGGCGGCCGGCTCGCCGCGGAACATCTGCTGGCACGCGGCTGTCGCAGGCCGGCCACCGTGGCCGGGCCGCTCGCCGTCGGCGCGAGCCAGGAACGGCTTGCCGGCTTTCGTGACACGCTGGCCCGCAACGGCCACCCGTACACGCCTGTCGTCGAAGGCGGCTTCACCTTCGACAGCGGCATCACCGCCATGACACGGCTCCTCGCCGAACAGCCCGACGTCGACGGCGTGTTCGCGGCCAACGACCTGATGGCCCAAGGCGCCTGCCAGGTGCTGCGGGACCACGGCAGGCGCGTGCCCGACGACGTCGCGGTCGTCGGCTTCGACGACTCCGGCATCGCGCCGGTCTGCCACCCCCCGCTGACCACGATCCGCCAGCCGGTCGAGCGCATGGCGGCACACATGGCCCGCCTCCTCGACGAACACGTCCGGGGAGAGCGGGCCGAACCCACGTCCGTCATCTTCGACCCCGAACTGGTCGTACGGGACTCCGCCTGAACGCCGCCCGACCGCGGCCGGTCTCTCCGCCGAGCGGCCCGGCGAGCGGGAGAGGCACCGCCACGCGAACCGGTGCGTGGTGGCCTGTCACACGGCGAGGCGGGGAACAGCTGTCAGTCCTCGGTTCACCTCCAGACGCGGAGGCCGAGCCGCCCGGGCCGCTCAGGGATCCAGCCGGAACCGCGTCCGATCGGTGAGGTATTTCACGAGCTCGGGCGGCCGGTAGCCGGCGTCCTTGTCATAGCGCTCCATGGCCGGCACTGCCAGGAACTCGTTCCCGTCGGGCCGGCCCTCCTCGTCCGCCGCGCACCCGATGGGCCGCTGCAGCGGCTCGGCCAGTCGGTACATGCCTTTCCTCGAAGGGTGCACCTCGCCCAGGACATCGGGCTGCACCCGGAAGTCGATGCAGTCCTCCGGCTTCATCGCACTCGGCCCGGCCACGCCGAGCGCCTTCGGATCGAACACCAGCCCGTACCTACGAGCCTGGTCGATCATCCAGAGCAGGGTGATGTCGGACAGCCCCGTCTCCCTGTAGCCGCCACCTACATCGCAGTGCACGCCGGCGAACCACACCTGCTTCAGTTCCTGGCGGTGCTCGGCTCCGGGCTGCTGGTGCCACAGCGTCGGCTGGAAGGCCGAGCGTTGTTCGTCAATGGCCAGCGCGTGGAAGGCCGCCCTGACCCAGCTGCTCAGCTCGGTGTCGTGGAACGCCCATTGGCGGTTGAAGCGGTCCACGACCGGGTCGAGCCTGCGCGAGGCGGGAAGCGGGATACCGAGGGCACCGACCGTGTCCCACACCCCGATGAAGCGGATAGCCGTCTCGTGCGCATACGAACGGCGGAACAGCGTGGAGGCCGTGCCGCTCGGCTTCTCGGTCCGGTCCCGGTAGAGGTCCCAGGCCTCCTGGATCCGGCCGGCGTGATCCCGGCGCACGATGCCGCAGTTGCGCACCAGACCCGCCAGACTTCGCACGGTGAACGCGCCGCGGCTGAAGCCGAACAGGAACAACTCGTCGCGGGACTCGTACGTCTCGACGAGGAAGCGGTAGGCGTCGATCACGTTCTGGGACAGGCCCACGCCGAAGGCGCCACCCCGGAGACGTTCCCAGCGGCCGGTGCCGACACCACTGTGGTAGTACACACGCTGGACCTTGTCGGCATCTGGCCCTGTGCACACGGACAGCGCGACCTTGGTGACGTTGGTCTTGCTCGGCTGGTCGGCGAAGTTCCAGGTTCCGTCGCAGCAGATGACGAGGCGTTTGGCCATGTCGATCCCTCCTGGTGGTGAAAGGGAAGCGCCCGCTCTTCATTCCGACCGCACCTCCAGCGCGAGTGCGAGGTGGGCCCGTTCCTGCGCGTCACCGGCGGAGTGTTCAACGGCGCTCTCCAGGAGACGGACGGGAGCTGTCAGGTGTCCCACAACTGTGTGTGTTCCGTGTGCGCCTCGGTCAGCCCGTCGCGGAAGTACCGTTTGTAGTAACCGAGTTCGGGATGGTGCACCTGAAGCCAGATGCCGGGCACCTGAATGGCGTCGACGTGTGCGGGGAACCGGTCGTGCGTGGCGTGGATGTACTCGCATACGTCACGGGCGCACTCGACGACCCGTTGGTCGTACTCTCGGGCCTCGGCGAGATAGCGCTGCCCGTAGTCCTTGCGGTAGATGTCCGCGAAGAGGTTCTTGTCGTGATAGATGCCCGTCGGGCCGAACTTCGCCTGGACGACCGCGTCGACGGCCTCGGACATCGTCGGGTGGTAGGGGGGACATGCCGCTCTGATCAGCGGTCGGCCGTCGACGCTGAGCCCGACCGGGTGGGACCGCACGGTCGCGAATCTGGGCAGAGGCAGCTGCCAGCGCGGAAGGTCCGACGGGCGCCAGCGGGGGGTGACGAAGTCGAAGCCGAGCATCCGCCCGTACCGGGCCGAGAACTTCGGGTCGCCCAACATGATCTGGGGGTTGATCGAGGCATGGATCCACGCGCCGAGCCCCATGGCGTCCGCGGTCAGCATGAGGTTCTGCAGCAGGAGCTCGGCCTCGATCTGGGTCCGCAGCGGGCCGAGCACACCCAGCGGAAGCTTGAGGTCCTTGTTCAGGAAGCCGCTCCGTATCCACTTGCGCACCCCGGCGGGGCGGTAGAAGTTGCGGTCGTCGACGAGGGCGGGCCGAGCTCCGTCCGGCTGAGTGAGCAGGTACATCAGGCCGTTGATGTACTGGTGCGAGAGGTCGACGACCGGCAGCAGGACGGTGCTGCCCGGCAGGTTGGACAGCACGCGGTTGGAGTCGAGGTAGGCCGGGAAGTCGCGCATGCCCTCGGCGACGTCCAGGCGGTGGTCCAGGACCCGCACCTTGGCCTGCCGAGCCCGATCGACCAGCGCGCCGGGTTCGAAGGACGCGTCGGGGGACGGCGGCAACCTGCGCAGGTAATAGGTGCCGCTGTCATTGATCAGGAAGAAGTGGGTGCCCTGCGCGTTGTCCGGGCTGCCCGCCGCCCGGCCGACCATGTTGAGGTTCGGCTTGGCCATGATGGGCTTGCCGTCGCGTGGATCCTCGAACGGCCGGTCCGGCATGGTGAGCCCGGTGCAGCCGGTGAGGGCGATTAGCACCGCCTCCTCCAGCTCGCCGAGCGGTAGTGGGACGTCGGACGAGCGATAGCTCATCGAGCCGGCGGGGACGGCCGCACCCCGGCTGACCCGGTGGGTGCGCCGCCGCCAGATGGTCTCCAGGAGCGGCCGCGCCAGCAGTGCTTCGAGACCCCGATGCCGGGTGGTCACCGTCATGGTCCTCTCCCTGTCTCAGGGACACCCTCTGATCTCAAGGCTCCGTGGTGCGGGAGCCGTTCGGCGGTGCCGGCACCGGCCGCCACGGTACGAACGCGCTCGCGTCGCGCGGCAGGAAGCTCGCCAGCTCCGGGCAGTGCCGCAGGACGACCTCGGTCATGCCGCTGCGCTCGATCCAGTCCATGCCGAGCGGCGTGTACAGCTCGGGGCGGTAGTCCACGGTGAGGAAGCGGTCGCTCTGCAGCCTCCGGGTCGCCATCAGGATGAAGACGCGGAAGGCCGTGTCACTGAACCCGAATCCCGTCGGCGGGTTCTCGGCGAACAATCCGACCATGGTGTCGATCTCGTCGACCGACCGGTAGAGCTCCCTCAGCCGCGCCAGCGTCCCGGGTTCGGCCGTCAGGTCCTCGAAGCGGCGGATACGCTCCTTGTGCAGGCCGGCCCGGAAGTCGTTGTACCGGGGGACTCCACGGCGGCGGGTCCGCACCAGGTCGACGACGGACAGGTCGATGATCTCGCCGTCCCGCCGGAAGTGCTGCAGTGCGCGCGGGTAGTTGTGCAGGGTGATCGCGCCGGGATGGGCGATGCCGAACGAGTACAGCGAGTCGGGCAGCCCGGTCTTGCGGATGAGGGGCTCGGCCGCTGCGCCCTGCACGTCGTCGAAGCCGAGGATGTCCCGCCGCCGCCCGAAGCGGTGGTCGCAGATCTCGAAGTCGTCCGGGATCAGCGGATGCATCCGGTAGACGGTGACGAAGTCCTCGGTGAGGGAGTAGGGCGCGCCGTGGTGGTCGGGCACGGTCTTGGGGATGCCGGTCAGCGAGTGCGCCTCGAACAGCCACAGTCCCAGACGCTCCAGCCACTTGGCGGGCGGACCCTGCCAGTTGGTCCTCAGCCCGATGTCGATGGCCTCGGTGGCGAGGATCGCCGGTGTCCACTCCACCGTGTGGATCTTGGCGATGAGCGCGGACACGATGAGCCGCGCCGTCTGATAGACGCGCTCCTCCTCCATACGCGGATACTCGCGTCGCAGCGCCGCGCACACCGTGTTGTGCTCCCTGGCGAAGAGGGTGTGCATCACACTGAGGCCCAGCCACCAGTTCTCACGGACACCGGTGAGCGGGACGCCGTTCGGGCCGAACGGCAGATGGCCGTCCTCCAGGCGCAGGTCGGCGCCGTCCGGCTCGCGCAGGGAGCGGGCTGCCTTCTCGTCACCGCCGTAGAGCTCCGAGCCGTCCCACCAGTGGGAGGCCGAGTCGGCGAAGTGGACCGGCGCGCCGTCACCGGCCGTCGCCACGTTCTCGGCGAAGCGCATCACATGCTCCGCGGGACCGCCCGGGGTGTTGTGCCACTCGACGTCCGGCGGGAGCGGCACCTCCACGCTGGAGGTACCCGTCGGGTAGCGACTGTGGTTGACCCAGTCGTGCACCTGGAACTGGATCCAAGCGGCGGCGAGCAGGTTCAGGGACCGGGCGGGCAGGAACGTGTCGCGGTGCAGCAGCAGCCTGCTGACCTCGTACGGGCCGGGCTCGTCGAACAGGTCCGGGCGCAGCACGGGCGGCATGTTGCGGCCGAAGGCCGCGCCCACGGCGCCCATCGCGGGCGCGGACAGGTCGTTGAACGTGCCATCGTAGCTGCGGGCGACCCGCAGCGACTCGTCGATCGGCGGCGGCACCGGGACGGGCTGCGGCGGTGCCTCGTGGCGATCGGTGTCGATGAGGTTCTTCCTGCGCAAGGTCTTGCGCAGGAACACGAGGTTGAGCAGGCCGGCCGGCAAGGGCAGCCGGTACCAGGGCACCCACCGGTTGAGGACGCGGAAGGCGGCGCTCACCGGAGCGCTCAGCACCCTGTTGCGCCGGGGCTCCTCGGTGGTGAAGCGGTAGCCCAGCCGCTGCGCGCTGCTCGCCTGGTAGGCGGCCTTGCGGGCACGGTTGAGATTGCCCAGTGGGCGGAACTCCTCCGTGGTGTGCCAGGGGTTGAACGCCAGCTCCTCGATCCGGCGCGCGGCCGCCCGGGCCTCGGCGGTGTCGACGCTCTGGCGGGGGATGGTCAGGGTGGCCACGGGCACCGCGGGGGCGGCGTCCTCCCGCCATTCCACCGAGCCGTCCTCGACGGGGGTGATCGCCTCACTGACGTACCGCTGCACGAGCAGCTCGAAGACGACGTCGCCGCGGGCCAGGCGTTGCGCCAGCTCGCGACTCAGATGGTCCGGATCGGCGCGGGGCGGTGCGGGCGCGTCGGGCGCGCCCCGCGCGGGGCGCAGCTGGTAGCGCACCGGCCCGGCCTCGCCCCACAGAATGGCGCCGCGGCTCCAGTACGTCTCCAGGGCCAGGCTGCGCACATCACCGCGCGCGCCGGCCCGCACGTTGTGGCGCATCCGGGCGGCGGTGGACCAGCCCACGGCGAAGGGCAACTTGACGAACAGCGCGAACGCCTGCTGGAGACGGGTGCGGGCGCCCGCCATCGTCCTGGCGAACGCCACGAACTCACGTGCGTTGCGCGCGTGGGACACCGGGAAGTTCGTCATGAGCAGGTCGTGCGTGCCGTCGGAGGCCTCGACGCGGAGCGCTGCGCCGCGCATGTCGGGCAGGGAGTCGGCCTGCGGGGCGCCGCCGGCGTTGGACAGCCGGACGGTGACCGGGTACTCGGCGCCGGGCCGGACGAAGCCCGTCCGCAGCTCGGGCGGCACCTGGTCGTGGATGTTCAGACGGGCGTTCTCCACGCCGAGCACCGGTTTCGCGTGGAAGGTTCTGGCGAAGGCCGCCGCCCCGGCGGACTTCCTGATCCTGTCCTGGACACGCATCAGTTCCTCGGCCAGTTGCTCGAAGACCAGCCGCTCGGCCTCCGCGCTACCGCCCTCGTACCGCTCGTACCGCTCTGTGCTGCTCATGGTTGCGCCATGCCTTTCCTAGCGGGTACGCGCTTCTGCCCCCGCGTCACGCCGTGGACGCCGTGACCTGCCAGAGACCGCCGTCGTGCGCGTTGCCGATCACGCGCCGGGCATCGCGTCGGCCGAGCTCGACGGCCGCGTCGACGAAATGGGGCTCGAAGAAGACGTAGCTCAGCAGCTCGCCTCGGCTGTGTCCCGGTGTCAGAAGCCCGGTGAGGAGCGCGAGGTCCAGATGCCGCAGGCGCCGCACACCGCCGAACCGGGTGTCGAGGACGGTCCTCGCGAGCCGGCCCAACTGTCCGAACCGGCCCAGCTTCGGGCCGCCGAAGAGGTGCTCCACGACGCGGTACGGGCGCCCGGCGGCGCTCTTCGCCGTGGCACCGGACTCCACCAGGGCATTGGTCCGGCTCAGGGTGCGCAGGTCCTCGATCATCCGGTCGGTCAGCGCCGCGTGGAAGACCTGGGCCACGGTGTCCTGTACCGACGGCGCGGGCTCGGTGCGCCCGCCCGCCTCCGGCAGCAGGTACTTGCCGGGGTCGGTGGCGATGACCAGTACGCGGCTCACACCCGGCGCGATCGCCGGTTTGATGGGCGCGTTGAGCCGTACGCCGCCGTCGATGTACCACTCGCCGCCCGGTCTGATCCGGGCGGGCCGGAACGCCACCGGGACCGCCGCGGAGGCCAGCACGTGCTCCGGAGTCAGGGTGTCCAGCGTGTGATCCACAGCCTGGTCGTCGTCACTGCGGGGCAGACCGAGGGCGAGCGGCCCGTCGGCGACGATCTCGGTGCGGCCGGTCCGGCACACGGTGGCGGCCACTGCGACCGCCTGCGACGCGCCCGTCCGGGCGTTCTCGTCGAGCTGCTGCCAGTCCAGCCTGTCGCGCAGCGTGGACAGCGGCGGGGCCGTGTCCAGCAACCCGGTCGGCGGCGGGCCGGGCCGCCGGAGCAGCCCGCTGAGATACCGTGTCAGGTCCACCCACAGCGTCCTGGGCACGAACGGCAGGAACACCTGGTCCTTGCTCACGCCTCGCCACAACCCGACCGCTGCTTCGGCGGCCTGCCGTGCCGGCAGATGGGCCGGCGAAGCGAACAGCACGGCGGCGACGGCACCCGCGCTGGTGCCGACGAAGACCGTCGGACGCTGCCCGCGGGCCTCCAGGGCCGGCAGCATCTCCGCCGGCAGACCCGCCTCGTAGGCGCCCCGGGCGCCGGCGCCGGCCAGTACCACCGCGGAGACATCGCCGCGCTCACCGTTGCCGGGCCGCACTCCGCCCCGGGGTTCGCAGCTCGTTCGGTGCTGCTCGGCACTACGCGGGATGCCGGTCTGCGACATACGGGATCCTCCATCCTCCGGCGGGGGTGGAGCGGCACGGAGCCTCGGACTGAGGAGGGTGCAGCCGGCGGGTTCTCCTCACCGCCGAGCCCACCCGACCATGTTCGCGCAACCCGTCGCCGCCCGCATGTCGCGGCCGCGACGGCTGCCGTACGCGCGGCCTGTGACAGGAAGTGCCCGGCCGGCAGCGGCTGATGCCTCGAGAGCAGATGCCCTTACGGCCACCCTGTTCTACGCTGACGGAAGGGCGGAAGTCCGCCCGCATCCCCGCGGGCGACCGCGTGCAGCGGTGAGTCGCCGAGGAGCGGGTACGACCGGCAAGCGGTCATCTGTACACCGGTACCGACTGTGCGCAGATTTTGCCGGCCCAGGTCGGGTGCCGGCATTCCACAGTGCTGGGACCGGCCTCGATCCTGCCGGCCGGACAGCGGCGCTGTGCCTCGAGAAGGAACTCCTGACGGGATGGGCAGCCGCGCCATGCAGGTCTACGAAGCTGTGGTCAGAGGACTCGAGAGCGTGGGGGTCGACACGGCGTTCGGCGGGAACGGCGGGAACATCGCCGGCCTGACGCCGGCACTGAAGCCTTCGCAGAAGATCAGGCCTGTCATGACCCGGCACGAGCAGGCGGCGTCCTTCATGGCGTGCGGGTACACGATGTACACCAACCGGCTGGAGACGTCGCGACCGTGGGTCCCGGTGCGTTCAACCTGTTCTCCGGCCTGGCGGTGGCATTGGCGGACTCCTATCCGGTGCCGGCCATCACCGGATACGTCGAACTCGACTGGCGCGGGCGGGGCGCGGTGAACGACACCTCCGGGCGGAACCGCACCCCGGACTCGCAGGCGGTGTTCGCGGCGACGACCAAGAAGTCCTACCTGCTCACCGATGTCGCCGACACCTGCGAGGTGCTCGAGGGCCGCGCTCACCTAGGACAGGCCCACGGTGATAGACGCCAGGGTCACCCGGTGGGCCCTCCCGCACTACAGCAGCTCCCGCGAGGGCGTCATCCCTGGCTGTGGGAAGTGCTCGAGGAGCGATTCCGTCATGGCTGACGGGAATGCGGCCGCGACCGAAGAACGGCGTGCGAGAACTGCGTCGTCAACCGCGCAGCATGGAGGAGAAGGCCATGAGAGTGTATGAGGCCATCGTCAAGGGCCTGGAAGGGGTCGGCGTACGAGCCGCTTTCGGTGGCGCCGGGGAGAACGCCGCCGGCCTCATGGTGGCGTTGAAGCACTCGCGGCAGATCCGGCCGGTCATCACGCGACACGAACAGGCCGCCTCGTTCATGGCCTGCGGCTATGCGATGTACACCAACCAACTGGGGTTCTGCTTCGCCACGGCGGGGCCCGGTGCGTTCAACCTTTTCTCCGGGCTGGCCGTGGCGATGTCCGACTCGTACCCGGTCCTCGCCGTCTCCGGATACTCGCGGATGAAATGGCGCGGACGGGGCGCGCTCAACGAGACCTCCGGGCTGAACCGCACTCCCGACTCGCAGGCCATGTTCGCGGCCACGACCAAGAAGTCCTTCCTGCTCACCGACGTGGCCGACACCTGTGACGTCCTGGAGGAGGCAGTCAACCTCGCGTTCGAGGGGAGGCCGGGGCCGGTTCACATCCATGTGCCCGAAGACCTGACCGAGAGCGGCGTCGAGGTGACGGACTTCCGGCCGGTACGACTGGACGTGCCGCCAATACGGCCCGACCCGGCAAGGGTCGAGGAGATCGCGTCCGTACTGGCCGACGCCATCGCGCAGCAGAAACGGATCGTGGCGCTGGTCGGGTTCGGCGCGGTCCGTTCCGGAGCCGGACCGGAGATCAAACGCCTGATCGAACGGTTCCAGATCCCGCTGCTCACCACTCTGGACGGCAAGGGCATCGTGGCGGAGGGACACCCGCTCGCGGTCGGCGTCTTCGCCGACAGCGGTCATTCCAGCGCCTGGAAGGCCTTCCGCGAGGCCGACATCGTGCTGTGCATAGGGAACTCCCTCAGCCAGCATGCCACGTTCAATTACCGCGACGATCTGTTCGAGAACAAGGTACTCATCCATGTGAACATCGCCGAGACGGAATTCGCCAAAGCCTATCGGCCCGACCACGCGTTGTTGTCCGACGCGCGTGAGGCGGTGGCGGCCCTCGTACCCGCGCTGGAGCAGAGGGTCGGTGACGTGCCGGCGCTGAAGGTGGAAAGCCAGGACTACGAGGCCCGGCACGTCATCCCCGTCGACGGAAGGATCCATCCCGCACAGCTCGCGCAGGCGATCGGCCGGATGCTTCCGCCGCAGGGCGTGCTGCTCGCAGACGCCGGAGCCCATCTGGCCTGGCTCGGGTACTACGTGGAACTCGAGGCGGGCCAGAACTTTCGAAAGGCCGGCGCCTTCGGGCCGATGGCCGGTCACGTCAACGGAGCCATCGGCCTCAAGGTCGCGCACCCCGAGCGGACGGTCGTCGTCGGCTGCGGCGACGGCTGCTACTCGCTGTCCGGCTTCGAGTTGATGACCGCCGTGGAACACGACATCCCCGTCATCTGGGTCATCTTCGACGACGAGGAATTCAAGCTGATCAAGATGTTCCAGGTCGCCACCTACGGCGAGTCCGCTCTCGTCGAGTTCCGGAACCCGGACTTCGCGTCGTACGCACGTGCCTGCGGCGCCGACGGCCATCGGGTGGAGACGCTCGACGAGTTCGAGGAGGCGTTCCGCGCGGCACTGGCCTCCGGCCGGCCCACGCTCATCGATGCCAAGATCACGCGATGGGCCGTGCCGCACTACAGCCCGTCACCCGACGGGGTGATCCATGGTGTCGTCGAAATGCTCGAGGACCGCTTCCGAGGCCACTAGTCGGCGGGGGCAGGCGGGCGTCAGGCCGACCTTGCGGTGGCGTCGCGATCGCCTCGACACGCGGTCGCTGTCCGCGCGTCGCACCGGCAAGCAGCTCGCGTGAGGTCAGGGGGGCCCTTTGTCACCGACGGCCGGCGGCGGGGGTTTGCCGAAGCGTACGGAGACCTTCTCGAAGCCTTTGAAGGACTCGGTGGCCGCGTAGGACCGGTAGGCACGCAGGTCACCCGTGGCGAGATGGACGTGGTCGGTGAACGGTGTGAGCAGGCTGCGGGGCCACAGCCGCAGGCTGCGCACCGCGATGATCTCGGCGGTGGCGAGGTACACGATGGCGGCGAGGTAGATCCAGGCGAGCAGTCCGAGCACGATGCCGAACATCCCGTAGGTCGCGGTGGCGCCGCGCAGCACGTGTCCGACGTAGTAGGAGCCGCCCCACTGAAGTGCCTGCCAGGCGGACGCGGCCCCCAGCGCGGGGCCGTACATCGAGCGCAACGGCAGTTGGCGCCGGGTCATGAGCCGGTAGCTCAGGAGCAGCAGCGCGGCGTTGACCACCACTCCTGCCACGCCGATGGCGATGCGGAGGCCGACGGCCAGGCGCGTGCCGAAGATGTCGGCAGCGGATTCCGCCGTGGACAGCGCTGTCGTCAGGACGAGGCCTGCCGCGAGCAGCAGCAGGAACCACAGGCCCCTGGCCCGGGAACGCAGCGGGTCGGGCCGGGCGTGCCGCGGTACGGCGAAGATCTTGTTGAGGGCGTGCTGGACCGCCTGGGAGACCCCGAGGGCGCCGTAGAGGCTGCCGATGACACCTACCGCGACGGCGGCGCCGTTGCCGTGGAAGGAGTGGATGTTGTGGCCGAGCTGGTCGCCGATCACCGGGATCTCGCCGAGCGCCGAGTGGAGTACCGACTGCTGCAACTGCGGGTTGCCGTGCAGGGAGGCGCTGAGGATGGCCACGAGGAACAGCAGGAGCGGGAAGAGGGAGACGAAGCCGTAGTAGGCCAGCAGCGCGGCGAGATAGGCCGCCTGGTCGTCGAAGAACTTGTACACCACCGCGAGCGGCATACCCGCCCACCGGTGCCGTCGCTGATATCGGTCCAGCCGGGCCAGCACGTTCATGTGGCCTCCCACACCCTCGGCGGTGCCCGCGCCCCGGCGGGCTGCGCAGCATTCCCGTGCCCCGCCCGAGCGATCCCACACCGGCCGGCGTGACCGGCGCCGCCGTTTTCCGTGACCGGCCCTGCTGTGCGCCGGCGAGGACGCCGAGGAGGTCTCGCCGGCCATGAGCGAAACACAAGGACCGCCGCCTGCTGTCGCTGAGCGGCGCCGCGGCAGGGGGCCCGTGGAGCCTCGCAGGGGCGGGCTGCCGCCGAACCGGCGTAAGCCCACGGGCCGGGGTTATCCGGTGCACATGGCGAACCTGCATCTTCCCGGCCGTGACCACCACGATCACGGCGACGCCCGAGAACCAGAGATGCCGGCCCCCGAGGAGGCGGGACCCGGCCCGGAGGTCGAGCGGCGGGCGCCGGACGCGCCGACGAAGCTGCCCAAGGGGGCTTGGCTTCGGGTGCTGAAGGGCTCGCTGAAGGAGTTCCAGGACGACGAGCTGACCGACCGGGCCGCCGCACTGACGTACTACGGGGTGCTCTCCCTGTTCCCGGCTCTCCTGGTGTTGATCTCGCTGCTGGGCATCACCGGCAAGTCGGCCACCGACACGGTGCTGTCCCACCTCAAGCAGCTCGCCCCGGGTTCGGCCCGGGACATCCTCACCCGGGCCGTGGAACAGATGCAGGACCGTGCCGGCACCGGTTCGGTCATGGCGATCGTCGGTGTGGCGATCGCCGTCTGGTCCGCCTCCGGCTACGTCGCCGCTTTCATCCGCACGGCCAACGCCGTCTACGACATGCCCGAGGGCCGCCCCGTGTGGAAGGTCCTGCCCGTGCGTCTCGGTGTGACTGTCGTCCTCATGGTGCTGGCGGCGGTCAGCGCCCTGATCGTGGTGTTCACCGGTGGCCTGGCCCGCCAGGCGGGGGCCGCGCTCGGGATCGGGGACAGCGCGCTGACGGTGTGGTCGGTCGCCAAGTGGCCGGTGCTGGTGGTCCTGGTCACCATGATGATCGCGATCCTCTACTGGGCGACGCCGAACGCGAAGGTGAAGGGCTTTCGCTGGGTGACGCCGGGCAGCTTCCTCGCGCTGGTCATCTGGATGATCGCCTCCACCGGGTTCGCGTTCTACGTGGCGAACTTCGCCTCCTACAACAAGACCTACGGCACCATGGCCGGCGTCATCGTCTTCCTGGTGTGGCTGTGGATCAGCAACCTGGCCGTCCTTCTGGGGCTGGAGTTCGACGCCGAGACGGCACGGCAGCGGGCGATCGCCGGCGGCCACCCGCCGCAGGCGGAGCCGTACGCCGAACCGCGCGACACCCGCACGTGGGACGAGCAGGACCTACGCCGACTGGACGATGCCTGACCGCTGGCGGCGGGGACGGAAGACGAATCCGGTCATGTGGATGACGGTGCGGATGATGCCGAGTGCGGTGAGGTAGCTGTCCGTGTCATGCGCGGCCGGCAGGACGGGCTTGCCGGAGATGAGTGTGGCCAGGAGGAAGAGGACGGGCAGTACGCGTTACCGCCGAAGATGTCGCTGACCGCGAGCTGGTAGTCGCCGAGCCGGGTGGACGGTCGGTCGCGGCCTTCTGCTTCTTCCCGCGGGAGTGGCCGCGCGGCTCGGGCTGGCTGTCCGGAGCGTCGTCACCCTCCCGCCACGGCAGCCCCCGGCGCGCCCGGTTCAGCAGCACCAGCCCGATCACCCACGACGCGGCGATCACCACCGACGCGGGGGCCGGACGCGCGGCATGCGGATCCGGGGACGGCTGGGTGCCCATGACCGCCACGGCCAGGACCACCACCACGAGCGCCCCTTCCAGTACCAGCTGGAGGCTGGCGGCGAACCGGGTCAGCGGCGTGCGCGGACGCACCCCCGGCGGCGTCGAGGATGGCCAGGACGACGGGCTGGATGGCAAACCGCCGAGGATGTCGCCGACGGCGACGTCCAGCCGGCCGGCCAGGGCGGCCGAGACGGTGATGGCGATCTCCGGGAGGTCGGTCGCGAGCGCCAGTGCGGTGACTTGGCATGTCACATGTCCTGGTGGAGATCACCCCGGCAGACCGGAGCGGGCCGCCGCGGCGGGGTGCGGCGGCCCGCTCCCGGCGCCTCACCGAGCGGCAGTGCCCGTACCCGGAATACACCTGCCGGCCCACCCTCGGAGTGCGGGCGCCCGGTGACGGTCCCCGCCGAGCCTCCGCGCGGGCTACGGCCCGACGCTGCCGGAGGCAGCCGCGAGCGCCGCGTCGAGGAGGCTGCGCAACTCGGCCGGTGTCGGTGCGACGGCGGTGGCGAACACTGCCGGACCGTCGGCGAGTGGCGCCAGAACGCAGTGTCCCCGGGCCGGCTCGCCCAGGAGGACGGGCTCCGGTGGTGCTTCGAGCTCCGGGTCGACGAGGAGGAGTTGTCCGGTCGCGCGGTGGCCGCCGAGAACCGCGGGGCCGTCCCACGCCGGGGCCGGGGCGCCGTAGACGGTGTGCTGGTCGAGGATCGTCCGGCCGTCGCGTCGCACGGTCAGCCGGGTGGACAGATGGCCCGGTGGCTCGGCGATGCGTCCGAGGAGTTGTTCCTCGCGCAGGAGCAGCCGGGAGGTGCCGGCGAGTTCCACCCGATAGGTCTGGTGCAGGGTGCTGCCTCGGGCGCTGATCAGTGGCTGGGGCAGCCAGTGCAGGGACGCGCCCTCACCGACGGTGAGTCGTACGTCGTAGGTGGCGGGGTCGGTGGTGGAGCCGCGCAGCGCGATGGTGGCGGCCGCCGTTGTCACGTCCAGTCGGGCGTGTGCCCCGGCGGCGATGTCGAGGGCGAGTCTGTCGCCGCCGAGCGGTGCGCTCATCGCGCCGAGCACGCAGACCCGTGCCCGCTCCCCACGGGGCCGCAGCCGGCGCAGGTGGAAGGGGCCGTCACTGTGCAGGAGGGGGACCGTGGTGGCGCGGCCGTTGTGTGCGGCCTGGATGCGGGCGGTGGCGCGGACTCCGGTGGGGTGGGCGGGGCCGGCGGCGTCCGGGGTGCCGGGCCCGGCCGTCCGCCGCCTGTGTGCCGCGCCCTCGAACGTCGGAGGGTCGCCCGCCGGTGCCCGGTCGACGGCCGGTACCCGGGTGGTGGCGCTCACCGGGGGGCTCCGGCGTGCCAGCCGGTGAGGCATGCGGTGACCCAGTCGGCGACCGGCCGGATCCCCTCGGCCGTGGTGAGGCTGGTGAAGGCGAACGGCAGGTCCCCGCGCTGCTTGCGGGTGTCGGCTGCCATGGTGTCCAGGTCGGCTCCGACGTACGGCGCGAGGTCGGTCTTGTTGACCACGAGGAGGTCGGCGGTGGTGATGCCGGGTCCGCCCTTGCGTGGGATGTCGTCGCCGCTGGCGACGTCGATGACGAAGACCTGGGTGTCGACGAGTCCACGGGAGAAGGTCGCGGTGAGGTTGTCCCCCCCGGACTCGATGAGGATCAGGTCCAGCGGGTGCAGGCTCTGCTCCAGCTGCTCGACCGCCTCGAGATTGGCGGAGATGTCGTCGCGGATCGCGGTGTGCGGACAGGCCCCCGTCTCCACGGCGGTGATCCGTTCCGGCGGCAGGACGGCCTCGCGGCGCAGGAAGGCGGCGTCCTCCTGGGTGTAGATGTCGTTGGTGACCACGGCGATGGACAGCCGGTCGCGCAGGGTGCGGCACAGGGCGGCGACTGTCGCGGTCTTGCCCGAGCCGACCGGTCCGCCGAAGCCGATCCGCAGGGCGCGGCGGCTGCCGTCCGGGCGGTGGGGGTCGGCGCTGTGGCTGTGACGGTGCGGCATGGTCACGGGGTGGTCGAGATGCACGGGGGGCTCCAGATCGGTGGGATGGTCAGGAGGCGAAGAGGCGGACGGTCCAGGTGGCGTGTTGTTCGCCGGTGATGTCCAGCAGGGCGGCGGACGCGGCGGGCAGGACGGAGACGCCTTCCGCGGTAAGGCGCCGCGCCGCGCCGGCCGCGGCCTCGGCGACGTCTTCCAGGTCATCGGCCAGCCGTGCCAGGACTCCGGTGGCGTCCAGCGGGTCGAGGCTCAGCAGGCGTACCGCCGCACTCGCCGGGCCGCCGACGCTCTCGTACACGGCGGCGTGGGCGGCGTCCAGCGGGGTGAGCCCGGCGGCCCGGGCCGTGACACCGAGGACGACCGGCTGGTGTGCTCCCTGCGGCCGGTGGCGGGCGAGGTGGTCGAGGTCGGCACAGGGCCAGGTGGCGCGGGCGGCACGCATCAGCTGCCGGCCCAGGCGGCGCGCGACGCGGCGCAGCGCCGGCATGGGTGTGCGGGCGTCGGCGGCCTCGTCCAGGGCGAGGGCGTCGTATCCGGTGGCGGCCGCGGCCGCGAGGCCGGCCGCGGTCAGTCCGGCGGTGTGCAGCCGCCCCCGGCAGAACGCCTCCAGACTCTGGGTGTCGTGTACGCCCCCGGAGGCGACGGCTGCTTCCATGCCACTGGAGTGGGCGTGTCCGCCGGCGGGGAAGCGGCCGTCGGCCAGGAGGAGCAGGGCGGTGCGGCTCATGGGGTGGCGGGCCCGCCTTTCGCGAGACACGGCCGGCCGCGTCGGTGCGACCGGCCCCGGCGGCTGGGTCAGAACAGGAAGTACCGCTGAGCCATGGGCAGTTCGGTGGCGTAGTTCCGCCCGACCTGCTGTCCGTCCACCGTGGTGCGTACGTCGGAGGTGGTGGCGCCGCCGATGGTGACGTCGAAGGTGTCGGGGTCGATGACGATGTCCGGCAGGCCGTTGTTGTGCACCATGTCGGCCTTGGTGACCTCCCGGGTGGACCGGATGGCACGCAGGGGCTTGAGCAGGCCGGTCCGGGAGAGTTCGCCGCCGAGGGCCACCTCCGCCACGAAGTTGACGGAGTTGGCCGCCGGGGACCGGCCACGCGAACCCCACACCGGGCGCGGCAGGTAGGGCTGCGGTGTGGGGATGGAGGCGTTGGCGTCACCGATCTGCGCGTAGGCGATCTGGCCGCCCTTGATGACCATGTGGGGCTTCACGCCGAAGAACTTGGGCTCCCACAGGACGAGGTCGGCGAGTTTGCCGGGCTCGATCGACCCCACCTCGTGGTCGATGCCGTGGGTGATGGCCGGATTGATCGTGTACTTGGCGATGTAGCGCCGGGCCCGGAAGTTGTCCGCCTCGGCGTCGTCCTCGCGCAGGTGGCCGTAGCGGGACTTCATGACGTGCGCGGTCTGCCAGGTCCGCATGACCATTTCGCCGATGCGGCCCATGGCCTGGGCGTCGGAGGACATCATCGAGATGGCGCCCATGTCGTGCAGCAGGTCCTCGGCGGCCATGGTGGAGGGCCGGATCCGGGAGTCGGCGAACTTCATGTCCGCGTCGACGTCGGGGTTGAGATGGTGGCAGACGATCATCATGTCGACGTGTTCCTTGACGGTGTTGACCGTCAGTGGCCGGGTGGGGTTCGTCGACGCGGGCAGCACGTTCGGCTTGCTCACGAGGGTGATCATGTCGGGTGCGTGGCCGCCGCCGGCGCCTTCGATGTGGAAGATGTGCAGGCTGCGGTACTTGGCGTCCCTGCTCCTGCGGTCCTCCTTCGTCGCCGCGAAGGTGTGGTGCACGAAGCCGGACTCGTTCAGCGAGTCGGCGTGCAGGGCGACCTGGACGCCGGTCCCGTCGCACACCTTCAGCGCCGCGTCGATCACCGCCGGGGTCGCGCCCCAGTCTTCGTGGATCTTGAAACCGAGGGCGCCGGCGGTGACCTGGTCGTGCAGCGCCTTCTCGGAGACCGTACTGCCCTTGGCGAGCAGGCCGATGTTCACCGGGTAGGCGTCGAGCGCCTCGAACATCCGCTGGATGTGCCACTTGCCGGGCGTCACGGTGGTGGCTGTACTGCCCTCGGCGGGGCCGGTGCCGCCACCGATCAGTGTCGTCACACCCGACGCGAGCGCTTCGTGGATCTGGCCGGGGCACAGGAAGTGCACGTGGGTGTCGACGCCGCCCGCGGTCAGGATGCGCCCCTTGCCCGAGATCACTTCCGTCTCGGGCCCCACGACGAAGTGGGACGCACGAGGGTCGTCGTGGGGCCGCGACGACATGGTCTCGGGGTTGTACGCCTTGCCGATCGCCTGGATGCGGCCGTCACGCACTCCGACGTCGGCCTTGACCACGCCCCAGTGGTCCAGGAGCAGGGCGCCGGTGATCACCGTGTCCACCGGCTCGCGGGGGTCGTCGCGGGGAATGTGCGACTGGCCCATGGACTCGCGGATCACCTTGCCGCCGCCGAAGACCATCTCGTCACCGCTGCGCCCCGGGCCGCCGCACCAGTCCTCCTCGATCTTGAGGACGAGGTTGGTGTCGGCGAGCCGGACCCGGTCGCCGGCTGTCGGGCCGTAGAGGTCCGCGTACCGGGAACGCAGCAGCGGGGTGGAAGGGTGCTCAGTCTCGTCAGGCATCGAGGTGCTTCTCCTCTTCGCTCTTGTCCGCCTGCAGCCCGTGGATGATCCGGTCACCGGCGATGGGCACCAGCAGCACGGTCCGCTCGTCACCGGGCTCGAACCGCTCGGACGTGCCGGACGCGATGTGCAGCCGCATCCCGCGGGCGGCCTCACGGGAGAAGTCGAGGCCCTCGTTCGCCTCGGCGAAGTGGAAGTGGGAGCCCACCTGGATCGGCCGATCCGAGGGATTGGACACGCACAGTGGCACGGACGGGACGCCCTCGTTGAACACCACCCGGTGCTCGTCCTCGTCCGGCAGCAGTTCCAGTCTGCCCGGATGGACGTCCACCTCGGTGGCGGCCGCGTCGAACGGCTCGTGAATGGTCACCAGCTTCGTCCCGTCCGGGAACGTCGCCTCGACCTGGACATTGGTGATCATTTCCGGCACGCCGTCCATGACCTCGCTGCGCCGCAACACATGACGCCCCGACTCCATCACCGAGTCGACCGTCGCCCCGGCACGCGCCTCTTCGTAGACGTGTGCCGTCAGCAGCGCCATGACCTCGGGATAGTTCAGCAGCAACCCGCGCTCCCGGCGCCGCCGGGCGACATCCGCCGCCACGTGGACCAGCAGGCGTTCCTGCTCATGCGGAGTCAGATGCATGCCACCCTCCCTCCTCCTCGTCGCTTCACCTGAACTGCGCGGCTCTTCGGAGCGACACGGTGCGGTGTCCCTCACGTGCCCGCCGCGGACCGATCATCGAAGAGAAGAGATGCCCGACGTGTGGAGATTCGCCCCGTTGACCCCCATCGAATGAATCGGAGGCGCGGGGGCACACTGGGCCCAGCCGCGGGTACGCCGGCCGCTCCTGCGGGCTCCCCCTGGCACCCGCCCGAACGGCCGCCGCCTCGGGGCAGGGCAGCCGACGAGCCTGTGGCACGGCAGCGCGGCACGGCGATCGCCCGGCGCCCATCACAGGCAGCGCCGGACGAGCGCCGTCACAAGTGCGGGGTGGGTCCGCCCGGGAGCAGGTCGCCCCGCGGTTCCGGTCCCGGGCGGGCCGGGTGTCAGCCGCCCGAGCAGACGGTGCCGTTGAGGCGGAAGACCGTCGGGTCCGGGTCGGGCCCGTCGTTGGCGCCGACGAATCCGAAGGAGGCCGTCGAGCCGCCGTGCGGGGCCAGCGGCCCCGCGCCTTCGGAGGCGGTCACCCGCACGTGCGAGCCGGTCTGGTGGAACGTGGCTCCCCAGCCGGAGGACACCGACTGATGGTCGGTCGGCCAGTCCCAGTCCACGGTCCAGCCGGTGATCGGCGTCTCCGAGAGGTTGCGGACGGTGACCGTGGCCACGAAACCGTCACCCCAGCCCGTGTCGTGGTGGTAGGTCACCGCGCAGGTGGCGTCCGGTGGGGTGACGGTGGTGAAGGTCAGCGGGACAGACGGGGCGGAGGGCCGTCCCGCGGCGTCGGCCGCCAGCACGTCGACCGTGTGGGTGCTGCCCGGCGGCAGGTTCCGCAGGGTCACGGACGTGCCGGTGGTCTCGCCGACCAGGTGGGTGTGCACGCCGTCGCGCTCCTGCACCAGGTAGCGGGCGGCGCCCACCGCGCCCGCCCAGGACAGACGCGCAGTGGTGTCGGTCACCGCTTCCAGTTCCGGGGTGCCCGGGGTTCCGGCGGCCGAGGCACCGGGCCCGGTGCCGGCCCGCGGTTCGAGGGTGACGGTGAGCAACGCGTACGGCGGCACGGTGACCCGGGACGCGGAGGCCTCCCCGCCGGTGACCTCGGTGATGTCGTCGTCGCCGCGTGCGTAGCGGCGGACCTCGGGTGCGGTGGCGGACGGGGTGAAGCCCGCGTACTGGAGGTCCACGGTCCGTGCTGCGTCCGGGTTCTTGTTGACGAGCAGGACGCTCAGGCGCCCGTCGCGACGGAGCACGGCGTGTGCCGAGACGTCTTGCGCGGAAGACGCGGCGGCGACCATGGTGTCGCCCGCGGTGCCGAGTTCGCTGGTCATCTTCATGCCGTAGTAGGGGTGGAACGGCGTGTTCGGCGCCGGCTCGCACACGTCACCGGTACAGGCGCCGCTGGAGAGCATCCCCATGTCGCCGTAGTCGGTCTCGCCGTCGACGGTGGTGGTCCGTCCCGCCCCGTTGTGGGTGTTCCACCAGTCGACGGTGAACACGCCGTTCTCCAAGGCCGTCATGAACGCGTCGGCGGCGAACAGACCGTTGGGGCGGGCGGTGAGTCGAGCGCCACCGGTGTTGGCGTTGACCTCGGTGAGGGCGATGCCGATGCGCGGCGAGTCGGCGCCCGCGTACCGGTCGATCTGGCTGCGCACCTCCCGCAGTTCGCCCGGCAGCCTGGCCAGCCTCGCCGTGGCGTCCTGGGCTGTGGTGTCGGATCCACCCGCGTACCAGTGGACGCTCACGAAGTCGATGACGTCGGTCACTCGGGAGAGCACGGTGTGGTTCCAGTCGCCGGGATCGCCTTCGCCGACCACGCCGTCCGGCCACTCCCCGGGAGCGGTGAGGACGGCACCGATCTTGACGGTCGGGTCGACGGCCTTCATGGCCGCGGCGTAGGCACGCACCTGACGGGCGTACTCCTGGGGACTCTTGTCGTCGTGTTCGTCGTTCTCCCAGCCGCTGCCGTAATGGCCGTTGCCGTAGATCTCGTTGCCGATCTCCCAGTACTTCGCGCCGTAGTTCTTGGTGACGTTCGCGTACCGGACCCAGCCGGCCGCCTCCTCGGGCGTGCCCGACCCGTAGTTGGCGATCAGGATCGGCTGGGCCCCCGTGGCGCGGACGGTGCCCATGAAGGAGTCGAAGCCGGTGCCCGGGGCGACATACCCCCCGGGCGCCGTGTGCGTCTCCCAGTGGTAGATGTCGGCGTACGAACCGCCGGGGTAGCGCATCGCCCCGACGTCGGCGGCCTTCATCAGGCGGGCGACCTCGGGATCGTTCATGTGCGAGTCCCAGATGGCGGCGTTGACGCCGCGTGCGGTGCCGGACAGCCGGCCCGACGCCGCCTGGGCGTTGACCTGGACGCCGACGTCCGCGGCGCCGGCCGCCTGCGGTGCGGCGGGTGCGACACCGGACAGCGGATACAGCAGGGCCAGCGCGGCGGTCAGGACGGTCGCGCCGCGCGCGAGGGGGCGAAAGCCGGCACCGGCCGGCCGTCCGGGTCTGCGCAGTGGGGACATACGGATCCTCCCTAGGTGGTCCGGCGGCACGGGCGGGGCAGCAGGGGTCGGACCATGTCGCCGGACGGGCGAAGCGCCGCCGCGTCAGCAGGACGTTCGGCGCCGGTGGCACGGAAAACGAAGCGGGGGTGCGGTGGCGATCGTGCACGTGCGCGGGTGGCGGCCGCAGCCTGCCGTGGGAGCGCTCCCATGATGGGAGGGGTGCGACGTCTTGTCAACGCTCGGGCAAAGGGGTGACGGGTCGAGCCTCCTGGCGACCCGGGGGCCCCGACCGCCGCCCCTGCTACGGCACCTACCGGCCGCTGCCGGCCCGCAGGCAGCCGCCGGTGGGCAGTGGCGGAACCTCGGGGGCGGCAGCGGCCTGGATCATGATCCGTCGAAGCCGATGTGCTGGACGTGTGAGGGCGCGGGGCCCTCAGCGCCCGCCGCATCGAGACTCACGAACCGCGCGGGCTCATCACGGCCCGGGTCTCCCCCGCGCCGGCCGTGGGACCCGCCCCGCCGTCGTGGCCCTGGGAACCGACGGGGCCGCGCTCTCCCCCGTCGGCCCCCATGACGGCCTGGACCTCATTCCGGCGTCAAGGCAGCCACTGGTGGAAGCGGTGCGGTGTGACCGACTGCCGGCCCGCTGCGGCTCACGCGTCGATCGTCTCGGGCCGGACCGGACGGGCGCGGACGACGAAGGGCCGCGAGAAGACGGTGATGACGACGGAAAGTGCGGCCACAGCGGTGATGGCCGTACCCGGGGCGAGGTGCTGGGCGAGACCGCCTGCGATCGCGGCTCCGATGCCCTGCCACGTCATGCGGCCGGCGGACTCGACACCCTGTACCTGACCGCGGACCGGGTCCGGGGTCAGCGCGAGAAGCTGTTCCTGGAGCGGCAGGGTGGCGGCGAACCCGGCACTGGCCAGGAACACCGCGGCCGCCATCACCAGCGTGGACGGGTCGGCGGCGAACAGCAGGTACGGCACGGCGAGCAGCAGGCGCAGGGCGAAAGCGTAGCGGCGGCGCTGATCGGCGCTGAGCAGGCGCCCGACCGTCAGGTCCCCGAGGAGCATGCCGGCCGATCCGGCGGCCAGAAGCGTGCCCGCGTCGTCCGGGGCGTAGGAGATGAACAGGGCCTCGCAGCCGACGATCAGGCCGTTGGGAACCCACAGGTTCAGCAGCAGTGCCCGCTGGCCGGGGTGGGAGAAGAGCGCGGTGTTGGTCGTCCAGGTCTGCCGCAGTCCGGGGCGCCGGGTCAGCCGGATCGAGTGTTCCCGGACGGTCGCCGCCACGACGCCCAGCGCGAGCGCGGTCAGGCCGGCGGCGACGACGAAGACCTCGCGCGGGCTGAGATACCGCAGCAGTACGGCGCCGACGGCGTAGCCGAGGATCGCCATGCCGCCCGACGTGATGTTCATCAGCGACCGCGCGAGCGCATACGTCGGGGCCGGCACCACCTCGGCGAGCAGGCCCATCCGTGTCCCCGTGCCGAGAGACTGGAAGAAGCCCAGCACCAGGAGGAGACCGAACCGGACGGCCAGCGGCAGCCCCGGGATCGCCTGCGCGGCCACGCCCAGCAGCGAGACGCACTGGAGCAGGACGAGGGTCCGGCGAGGACGGTTGCCGTCCGCGACCGACATGAGCGTCAGCGCACCGAACACCGTGGCGAACGTGGCGCCGTACATGCTCACGGCGGTCAGGAACGGGGACCGGGTCTGGTGGTCGACCAGCGTGCCGAGTGCGAAACCCGACAGGGTGCTCGCGGCGGCCGTCAGCGTGAAGCCGGCGTACAAGCCGGCGAACTCACGGTTGCGGAGCAGGGCGCGGTAGCTGTGAGGGGGCGGCGTGAAGGGCACAGAGGTGTCAGAAGGCATGAAAAAAGCCTTCGAACGCACCCGTCGGGGCGTCGAAGGCCAACGCGGTTATTGTAGCACTCGATTCGATCACTTCGCGCCCGGACGTCCGGGCAGCAGGACGAGATGTGCGGGCGGGACCGTCATCCCGCCCGGACGAGGTAACGCTGGTCGGCCGCGCCGGTACATGGTTCCTCGATCGCCTCGGCTCCCTGTGTACGGTCGTCGTCGTCGGCGATGCCGATGCACTTGCTGCTGTTGGCCGGACGGAGCCGGAATCCGCCGGCGCTGTCGGCGGAGGCGGCTTCCATACGGAACAGGGTCGCCTGGGCACAGTCCATACGGGGTTCGAGCATCCCCTTGACCGGGCCGGTACTCATGATCGTCAGGCAGCCCTTCCCCATCTGGGGATGATGCCATTGGATGCGGTAGAGGCCCTCGCCGGCCGGTTCGAGATAGGTGCGCGGCACCGTGGCTTGCGCACAGGGGAGTTGGACGGCCACAGCGCTGGCGTAGGCGCCGTCGCGGTCGCGTCCGTCGGTCAGGCAGAGGTGGGGCGCGGCGGCGGGGTGGATGGTGACCCAGCCGCCGGCGGGGGTCCCGGAAGCGATGCCCGGAACGGTCTGCGCGTCCGGATCAGCGGAGTTGTCCGGGAGTAACGACCAGGCGACCAGGGCGAGCGGGGGGATGACGAGTGCGGTCGCGAGCGCGACCGCACGGCCCTTGGTCCGGCGTGGCCGAGGAGTCGTGGGTTCTTCGGTTCGCGGTTGTGCCGTGGCGCCGTCCCCGTCCCCGTCCCCCGACTCCGGCCCGGGGCCTGGCGCCGTGGCGGGCACGGCAGAGACACCTGCGGCGATCCGGTCCCTGGCCTCCAGCCAGGTGTCGACGCGCTGTTCGTCCCCGCAGGCACGGACGAACGCGGCCAGCACGTCGGGGCGTGGCAGGGTCGTCCGTCGCAGAACATCGGCCAGCGTGCTGCGCGCCAGCACGTCGCCCCTTCGGGCAGCCTGCTCCTCCAGCTCGCGATACGTCAGCTCCGATCGCTCCTTGAGCTGCTGCATCAACTCGACGAACTGGGCGGCGTCCTGAGCTTCGTACGGTGAGATCTCCCCCGGGTTCCCCACGGACGTCATCCTGCTGCGGCCACGGCGCGAGGGACAACGGTCGATTCGGCCATGCCCCCGCTGCCCGGGACGTGATCCGGACAACCATCCCGGGCCGTGCGGTGGTCGGCCGCGAGCGGGACCCGCATCACGGTGCGCCCGGCGATCCGCGCGGGCCGGGTGACGGCGCGCGGGCCGCGGCGCGGGACTCGCGTCAGGACCGCCGCGAACCGCCACCCGGCGCACAGATGGCTCGGCCCTGTCCCGGACAGTCACCTGACCGAGCCGGAGAATTCCGGGACCGTCCGGGACACGTGCTTCCACCGTCGTGCCGGCCCCGCGTCCGCACGCCTGCTTCCCGCCCAGGCGCACGGACCGCCGGAGGTGCTCAAGGGCATGCTCGACCAGGCCGGCGGGCCGCCCACCGCGGAGGCTCAGGGCGCGGGGCCGCCCCTGGAGAACGTCGTCCCCGCACCGAGCGCGGCCGGCGCCCTCGCATGACCAACAGGTGAGCCGGAGTACGTCGACCTGGTGTCAAGGAGGGTCTGCGGGCGCCGCGGAAGGGCGCCCCGGCCGGTGGTGAGCCGGCCCGTGAAACTTTCTTGGGCCCGAGCTGAATCCTTTTCGGGTGTCCCCGTCTCTTATCGGTGTACCGGCCGCGAGGGCCGGCGGAGACCAGGAGGAAACACCATGATCATCGGCATCGTAGTGATCGGCGCAGTGCTCGTCGGCGCGTGCAGCTGGCACCTGACGAAGCGCATGCGGAGCCGGAGCTGACCAGTGCCTGCGGGCGCGGCGCTTTGCGGGTATGAGTAGGACGCATGAACCGTAGCTTCTCCTGGCCGGACGAGCGGCTGATCAAGGCCGCCCAGGACGGTGACGTCACCTCGCTCACCACCGTCGTCATGGAATCGCAGCCTCATGTGCGCAAGTTCGCCATATCGCTGTGCGCCTCGCCGCAGGACGCGGAGGACGCGGCACAGGAAGCGCTGATCATCCTCTACCGGAAGATCGGCACCCTACGGGCCTCCGGTGCGCTCGCCGCATGGATGTTCCGCATCGTGCGCAACGAATGCCTCCGGCAGGTACGGCTGCTCGTCTCGCGGAGCGACGAGATGGCGGCCGAACCGGAGGCGTGCGCGGAGCCGTCCGCCGAGGAAGCGGTGCTGCGCCGGATGGAGGCGGAGCGGGTCGCTGCCGCGATCAGTGCTCTTCCCCGCGACCAGCGGCAGGTCCTGATCATGCGGGACGTGCAGGGCCTGCCCGGTGGCGTCGTCGCCCGGTCGCTCGGTCTGAGCACCCCCGCGATGAAGTCGCGCCTGCACAGAGCCCGCGCGACCCTGCGTCAGTCGTTGGCCGTGACCGACCAGGGATCCGATCAGGGTCCCGATCACACACCCGATCAAGCAGTCGATCGTCCAGCCGGAGGAGAGTTACGACCTTGAACACCGTGAAGCTCACGAAGAACACGCAGGCCCCGGCCGCCGGGAAGCCGGCGGCACCCGAGCTGAACTACGCGAGCAAGTCCGTCACGCGCCATCTGGTGCGCGGCGTCATCGGCTTCGGGCTGGTCATCGGCTCGATCGCCCTGGTGCCCGTCGTCGGCCCGGTCAGCCTGGTGGCGGCCCCGCTGGGTCTGGTCGCCTTCCGCGGCTGCCCCACCTGCTGGATGGTCGGCCTGGCGCAGACCATCTCCCGCGGCCGCCTGGAGCGCAACTGCGTGGACGGAGTCTGCACGCTCACCAAGGCGGATCCGGCGAAGAAGGGCACGGACGAGCCATCGGCCGGCGTCACCGTCCCGGCGCATCTCCCCGTGTCGACTCCGGCATCCGCGCCCAGCGAACGTTCGAATCTCTGACCTATCCGCCGGGGAAGAATCAGATCAGCGCAAAGACCGTCACACACGAAAGCCCTCCCGGCGTCGACAGGATCCGGGAGGTGACTTTCTGGGCGCTGGGCATCACGTACGGCGGACCGCTGACACAGCCTCGATGTTCGAACAGTGCCCCGGCGTCGAACACGTATGCCATTTCAAGATGTTGATCAGTTATGTACGGGGCTTAGGCGTTCCGTTTCCAGCGGCGCGGTGTGCAGTGATCGACACAGCGGGCGCATGACCGGAACAAGCGATCGAAGAGCTTCTTCATGTCCCGATCTCAGCACGACTTCGCGTAGCGATCCAATATCTTTTCGATACCGGTGGCAAAGGATTGGGTATCGTATCGGCTATGGACTTACGGGGCTTGCGCTACTTCGTGACGGTGGCAGAGGAAGGCAATGTCAGCCGGGCGGCCCGGCGGCTGCACATGTCCCAGCCTCCACTCAGCCAGCGAATCCGTGAACTGGAGGCCGAGTTGGGCTGCGAGCTGTTCCTCCGGGGCCCCAAGGGAATGCGACTGACCCCGGCCGGCGACGTCCTGCTCGAAGAGGCCAAGGTGCTGCTCGCGGGAGCCGACCGGGCCAAGGAGCGGGTGGCGCGGCGGGCCACCGGCGCGCGGATGCTGCGGGTCGGTGTACTGGGGCCGGGCGAGGCCACCCTGTCCGAACTCTTCGCACAGACCTTCGCGCGCAGCCGGCCGGAGGCCGTGGTGAGCCTGCGACAGGGTGATCTGGCCGACCCGACGATGGGTCTCGCGGCCGGCGCGATCGATGTGGCCATCACGTGGACGCCCTTCGACGTGACCGGCCTGACGGTGTGCGCCGTCCAGGAGGACCGCTGCTTCGCGGCCGTGGCAGCGGACAGTCCCCTCGCCAGGAAGAGTTCCCTGACCAGGGACGACATCGACCACAGCAGCTCCGTCCGGTTGCCTGCCGGGGTCGATGCGATCTGGCGGGCGCATTGGCAGCCGTCCGCGTCGGGCGGTGGTCCCGAGGTGCACTCCCTCGACGAGTGCCTGCACGCGGTGCTGTGGCAGCACGCGATCGCGCTGGTACCCGAATCGGCTCTGCGACGACACGCGGTCGAGGGCATCGCCTACCGGCTGGTCGCCGACCTGCCGCCCACACAGCTGGTTCTCGCCTGGCGGCGTGACGACCGGTCGCCGCTCGTGACGGCGTACGTCGAGGCATTCTCCACGGCGCGAAAAAAGGTTCAGCGCCCCGACAGGACCGCGTTGTTCACACGTGGTCAACAACGCGGGTACGCCACACGCTGATCTCCCGTGATTATGCGGTATATCGGGTTCCGGATTCTCGGAACCCCTCCCACCCTTTGCCGTGAGTGGTGTTACCCGGTGGATACCGGAAAACCGTTGAGAGGTTCTGGGTGGTTTTGGTTTACGGAGCCCGCGGCTCGGTGCTACCGTCCGAAGCCGACTTGAAGTGCGGCCAGACCTCAAGTCGGCAGCACGATGATCGCGCTTCACGGGGGGAGCATCCGAACCATGATCCGCCATGCCCAGATATATGCAGGACCGCCATCGGCTGACACGACACGAAACACATCAGGCGATGCTGAAGAGAATGCGGAACAGCCGGACCGGGGCCGGGAACCACAGCCGACATTCGATCACATCGACGACCGGACCATTGCCGTCGTCGGTCTTTCCTGCCGTTTTCCCGGCGGGTCGAGTCCTGCCGAATTCTGGGACCTTCTGCGGAACGGCCGCGACGCCATAGCAGATCCGCCCCCGGACCGCGCCCACCTCGCCAGGTTATCGGACGGGGCGCCGCACCGCGGTGGTTTTCTGCCCTCCGTCGACACTTTCGACGCCGGATTCTTCGGCATATCCCCACGTGAAGCCGCCGCGATGGACCCGCAGCAACGGCTCGTGCTGGAACTCGCCTGGGAGGCGCTGGAGGACGCCGGTATCGTCCCGGCCACACTCGCCGGCAGCGACACCGCCGTCTTCGTCGGCGCGATCGCCGACGACTACGCGGCGCTCACCCACGCGGCCGGACCCGGTGCGACTTCCGCGCACACGGTGACCGGGCTGCACCGGGGCATCATCGCCAACCGGGTCTCCTACGTCCTCGGCCTGCGGGGCCCGAGCATCGTCATCGACACCGCGCAGTCGTCATCGTTGGTCGCGGTGCACCTGGCCTGCGAGAGCCTGCGCCGCGGCGAGTCCTCCGCGGCACTGGCCGGCGGCGTCAACCTCAACCTCGCACCGGAGAGCACCCAGGCCCTGGCAGCCTTCGGCAGCCTCTCGCCGGACGGGCGATGTTACGCTCTCGACGCCCGGGCGAACGGCTACGTCCGAGGTGAGGGCGGCGGCCTGGTGGCACTCAAACTCCTCAGCCGCGCCGTGGCCGACGGAGACCGCGTCCACTGCCTGATACGCGGCGGGGCCGTCGGCAGCGACGGCGCCAGCGAGACCCTCCCCACCCCGAACGGACAAGCCCAGGAACGTGTGCTGCGCGACGCCTGGAAGCACGCGGGAATCCCGCTGGACCAAGCGCAGTACGTCGAGATCCACGGATCGGGCACCCGGGTCGGGGACCCGGTCGAAGCATCAGCTCTGGGCGCCGTCTTCGCCCCGTCCCGCCCACCAGGGAACCCGCTCAGGCTCGGCTCCGTCAAGACGAACATCGGCCACCTCGAAGGGGCCGCCGGGGTCGCCGGACTCGTCAAGACCATCCTGTGCCTCAGGCAGCGCACGCTCGTCCCGAGTCTGAACTACCGCACCCCGAACCCCGGCATACCGTTCGCCGAGCTGCGACTCGCCGCCACCACCGCCACCGGGCCGTGGCCGCACCCCGACCGGCCGCTCGTCGCGGGCGTGACCTCCGTCGGGATGGGCGGCACCAACTGTCATCTGGTGCTCAGCGAGTGGCCCCACGCCGCCGCGACGACCGACGTGACCACTCCGCAAGAGGACAGCCGTGCGGGCGGGCAGGCCGGCCCCGTCCCCTGGGTGCTGTCCGGACGCGGTGACGCGGCGCTGCGCGCGCAGGCCACCCGGCTCCGCGAACACCTGGCCGCGCACCCGGAGTCCGGCGCCACCGAGGTCGCCCGGGCCCTCGCCCAGGACCGCACCGCGTTCACCCACCGGGCCGTTCTCGTCGGTGCCGGCCGGGACGACCTGCTCACCGCGCTGGACGCGGTCGCCGACGCCCGGGTCAGCCCGGCCGCGGTCGAGGGCAGCAGCCTCCGAGGCCGCCGCACGGCAGTGTTCGTCTTCCCCGGCCAGGGCTCGCAGTGGGCCGGCATGGCGGTGGAACTACTCGACAGCGCACCGGTGTTCGCCCGGGTCATCGAGGACTGCGAGCGCGCGCTGCGCCCGTACCGTGACTGGTCGCTGACCGACGTGCTGCGCGCCCGCCCCGGCGCACCCGCCCTGGAACGCGACGATGTCGTACAGCCCGCCCTGTGGGCCGTGATGGTCGGTCTGGCCGCACTGTGGCGGGCGGCGGGTGTCGAACCCGCCGCGGTCGTCGGTCACTCGCAGGGCGAGATCGCCGCCGCCACCGTCAGCGGGGCCCTCGGCCTCGACGACGCGGCCCGGCTGATCGCCGTACGCAGCGCGACCCTCGGCGCGCTGGCCGGCCGCGGCGGCGGCATGCTCACCGTGTCGTTGCCCGCCGACCGGGTACGGGAGGACCTCACCGGCCGTCCGCAGCTGAGCGTCGCCGCCGTCAACTCCCCCGGCATGACCGTGGTGGCCGGTGACGGGGATGCCTTGGACGCGCTGGCCGCGCACTACGGCGAGGACGTCCGCGCCCGGCGCGTCCCGGTCGCCTACGCCTCGCACAGCCCGCACGTCGACGCCGTACGGGAGACGTTGCGCGCGGAGCTGGCCGGGATCGCGCCCCGCGCCGGGCGGGTACCGCTGCACTCCACGGTGACCGCGGCAGCACTCGACGGCCCCTGCCTCGACGCCGACTACTGGTTCCGCAATGTGCGTGAACCCGTGCGGTTCCAGCCGACCGTACGGGCGCTGCTCGACGCGGGGCACGATCTGTTCATCGAGATGAGCCCGCACCCCGTGCTGACGCTCGCCGTCCAGCAGACCGCGGAAGCAGCGGACCTGCCGGTCACCGCGCTGGGCACGTTGCGCCGTGCGGAGGGCGGTCCGCAGCGGCTGCTGCTCGCGTTCGGTGAGGCCTTCTGCCACGGCGCGGAAGTGGACTGGTCGGCTGTGCTGCCGGCCGGTACCGCCCGCGCCGAACTGCCGACGTACGCCTTCCAGCGGCGCCGGCACTGGATCTCGGGACAGCGCACGGACGTCACCACCGTGCCGGCGGCCGGCACCGAGCCACCGTCGGGGGCGTCGGCGCTCGTGGAGGACACCACGGAGGCAGCCGAGGCCGCGCCGGCCCGGTCGCTGACCGGCCCGGCCGCCCTGGAGCTGGTGCGGGCGCACGCCGCCGCCGTCCTCGGCCATCACCGGGCCGAAGACGTCGAACCACGTCTCAGGTTCAAGGACCTGGGCTTCGACTCCTCGATGGTCGTCGAGCTGCGCAACCGACTCGTCACCGCCACCGGACGCGCGCTGCCCACCACCGTGGTCTATGAACACCCCAGCCCCGCCGAACTGGCCGCGACGCTCAGTGACCCGCGGTCGCCGATGCCGCCCGAGCCGCGTCGCAACGCGACGGCCCTCACGATCGGTTCCGCTCAGGACGACCCCGTGGTGATCGTCGGCATGGGATGCCGCTTCCCCGGCGGGGTGGACTCGCCGGAGGGGCTGTGGCAGGTCGTCGCCCAGCAGCGTGACGTGATCTCCGGCTTCCCGGCCGACCGGGGCTGGGACCTCGACGGCCTCTACCACCCCGACCCCGCCCAGGTCGGCACCACCTACGTCCGGCACGGCGGTTTCCTCCAGGGCGCGGCCGAGTTCGACGCCGAGCTGTTCGGGATCTCGCCGCGCGAGGCGCTGGCCATGGATCCGCAGCAGCGTGCCTTCCTCGAGGTGTGCTGGGAAAGCCTGGAACGGGCCGGCATCGCCCCGGACTCCCTGCGCGGCAGCCGGACCGGCGTGTTCGCCGGTGTCATGCCCCAGGAGTACGGTCCTCGGCTCGGTGAGGCGGCGGCCGGTGCCGCCGGGTTCGGACTCACGGGAACCACCTCCAGCGTCGCCTCCGGCCGGGTCGC
>NZ_JBIBVY010000029.1:0-81053 GCF_043080665.1 Streptomyces sp. NPDC014991 | reverse complement strand
GGGGGGGGGGGGGGGGGGGGGGGGGGGGGGGGGGGGGGGGGGGGGGGGGGGGGCGGGGGGGGGGGGGGGGGGGGGGGGGGGGGGGGGGGGGGGGGTTGGGGGGGGGGGGGGGGGGGGGGGGGGGGGGGGGGGGGGGGGGGGGGCGCCTGGGGGGGGGGGGGGGGGGGGGGGGGGGGGGGGGGGGGCCCCCCCCCCCCCCCCCCCGGCGGTTACCCGAGGGATGCTCGGGAAGTCTTCCGGGTCACGAGTTGACCTGCGCGGTCACCAGGTCCGAGAAGGTGGCCAGCCGGGTGTAGACACCCGGGTAACCCGCCTCCGCGCACCCCTCGCCCCAGGAAGTGATCCCTGCCAGGACGCCCCCGATGAGCAGGGGACCGCCGCTGTCGCCCTGGCAGGTGTCAACGCCGCCGGAGGTGTATCCGGCGCAGACCATGTCGGACTGGACGAAGTCCGAACCGTAGGAGGAACGGCAGCTGGAGTCGGCCACGACCGGGACGGTCGCGGTCCGCAGCTGGTTGGAGGAGCCGCCGTTCTCCGAGGTGGTGCCCCAGCCGAGGATCCGGGCCGTGGTGCCGGCCGCGTAGACGCCCGTCTGGGAGGAGGAGACGTACGACGCCGGGGTGTACGGCATCGACGTGGACAGGGTCAGTACGGCCACGTCGTCACCGTTGGTGGCGTCCGAGTAGTCCGGGTCGATCCAGATCCTGCTGACCTTGCCGACCGTGCCGTTGGTGCCGTTCAGGTAGGTCCGGCCGCCGACGACGCGGACGCTGCCGGTCGTCTCGCCGACCATGCAGTGGGCGGCCGTCACGACCTTCCTGGGCGCCACCAGGGTGCCGCCGCAGAACTGGTTCTGGGACGCGTCGGTGATCTGCATCATGAACGGGTACGCGGTCGTCGTGGTCGTCGTACCGCCGACGACGGGCTGGGGGGCCGCGCTCGCCGTGGGCGCGGCGAGCAGCGCGGTCGCGGCGGCGGCAGCGGTGGCCACCAGGGTCGCGGCGGTCTCTCTCACACGTCTGGTCCCGAACATGAGTCTCCTCAGTGGGGGTTGCACCGGTGGGGGGTCGCGCGGGTGTGGGGAGTGCATGGGGCGGGGGTCCCCTGCTCGAGCGCGGTCGAGAACTCGAAGAGGGGACCGACCCCCATGTGCCCGGGCGAGCGGCACGCCCTTTACGCTAGGACCCGGAACCCTCGGCTCCCAATGAGGGAACCCCCTAGGGGGCTGGGTGAGGGAAAACCCTCGGTCCGGTTCAGTTAACAAGGGCGCCGCTCAGTTCGCGCGGTGACCCGCCGCCAATCGGACGATGTCGACGCGCGACCGGATCCCCAGCTTGCGGTAGACCCGGGTCAGGGTCGCCTCCACCGTCTTGACACTGATGAACAGCCGGGCGGCGATCTCCCGGTTGGTGGCGCCCTCCATGACCAGCGCGGCCACCTGACGCTCCATCGCGGCCAGCACGTCCAGGGCGTGCAGCGCCTCCGGCACGGCCGGCGCCACTTCCCGCTCGGGGGTGGTGAGCGCTTCGTCCACCTGGCGCAACCAGGGCAGCGCCCGGCAGCGCCGGAACATCCGGGCGGCCTCGTCGAAGGGGTTGGCCGTACCGGTCCGGCGCGCTCCCTCGGCCGGGTGCCTGCTCCGCAACCGGGCCCGCGCGAACGCGGCCCGCGCCTCCTCCAGGCCGTAGCCGAGCTTGCCGAGCCGGTCCTGAGCGGACGTCAGCTGGGCGAGCGCGGCCTCCGGGTCGCCCTGCGCGGCACGCACCAGGGCCTCGGAGCGGTCGAGGACGGCGAGGACGCTCTCCCTGCCGAGCCGCAGCGCGTGTTCGCGGCTGACGTCGATGACGTCCTGCGCCTCGCCGGGCTCACCCGTCCGGACGAGTGCCTCGGCCAGGTCGCCCTGCCAGCGGCCCCGGGCCGGGTCGGTGATGCCGAGCGCGAGCTCCAGCCCGCGCACCCGGCGCAGCGAACGGACGGTGCCCGCCGGGTCCCCGGCCACCAGCTGGGCGTACCCGAGGGCGCCCAGCGCCCGCGACAGGTACATCTGGTCGCCGTCCTCCTCGGCGTGCTCCACCGCCTCCCGGGCGAGTGCCAGCGCCCGGTCCACATCGCCGCCGGAGGCCTCCGCCAGCGAGGTCAGCATCGCGGAGGCGGTCTCGCCGATGCCGGAGTCCCGGGCGAGCCGCAGGCTGTCGCGGGCCAGGTCGAGCGCGCGCCCGCAGTGCCCGGCGCGCAGTTCCGTCTCGGCGAGGCCGCGCAGGAAGTGCACCTCGCTCTCCACGGAGCCGCGCCGGCGGACCTCGCGCAGCAGCGCGGTGACCGTGGCCCGGGCCTCGGCCAGCTGGTCGCCCATGACCAGCCAGCGGAACCGGGCGCTGCCCGCGCCGTTGTGATGCCAGGCGACCCGCGGGTCCTGGGGTTCCCGCAGGGCCCGTTTGATCGTGCGGGGCGCCTCCGGATGGCCCATCAGGGTCTCGGTCTGCGCCTGGAAGGCGAGGGAGAGCAGTTCGGTGCGCCGGTCGCCGCCGCACGCGGCCAGTCCGGCCGCGTGCGCGGCGGCCTCCCGGGCCTCGGTGAAGTCGCCCTCCACGATCAGCGCCCGCCAGGCCAGCTGGTAGTGGACGAGGGCGAGCAGCCGGGGGTCCTCGCCGGCGTCGGAGAGGGCCTGCGGGAAGACGGTGTCGACCTCGGCCATGGTGTGGCCCGCGCTGTCGATGACGATCATCCAGGCCCGTACCCGGTCGGCGGGCACGGTCGCGCGGGTCAGCACCTCGCGGGCGATGTCCCGGGCCAGGTCGACCTCACCGGCGGTGATCGCGTCCTCGGCGGCCTGGAGCCGGCGCTCCTCCTGCCTCGGCGTCCCGTCGGCGGGGGTGTGCCGGGCGGCGAGCAGCCCGAGCTGGGCGGCGACCGAGGGTGCGCCGCGATCGCGGGCGAGGGCCGCGGCCTCGGCGAGCCGGGCGGCGACCTCCGGGTCGGTGCCGGTGGTGGCGAGGGCCAGGTGCCGGGCCCGCTCGATGGGGTCGGAGGCCGCTGTGGACAGCGCCGCGTGCGCGGCCCGCCGCTCCTGGGCAGGGGTCTCCGCGTACAGCGCGGCGGATATCAGCGGGTGCGCGAACCGTACGGCCGGTGCGTCGGGGTCGGTGGCCAGCAGCCCGAGTTCGGCGGCCTGGGCGCACTCGGCCTCGGCGTTGCCCCGGCCTGCCGCGTGCAGCAGCGCAAGGGTGGGCCGGGCGCCGGCGCTGGCCACCAGCAGGGTGCGGCGGGCCTCCACCGACAGCATGTCCAGGCGGCTGAGCACCAGGGCGCGCAGCGAGGTCGGCACCGGCAGCGGCTCGCCGGGGCGGGGCGGGGTCGGGCTCTCGGCGAGGGCACGGCCCAGTTCCAGGGCGAACAGCGGGTTGCCGCCGCTGGTGCGGTGGATCTCGCGGACCGTGGACCGGGACAGGCCCCCGTGGCCGCGGTGGCCGAGCAACTGGGCGACCTGGGCGCGGGAGAGCGCGCCCAGCCGGACGGCGAGGGTGTCCGGCGGACAGGAGTGCAGGTGGCGGTCGTACTCCTGGCTGGCCTGACCTTCCGTGCGTACGGCGCAGAGCAACTGCACCGGGGTGCCCTCCAGGCGACGGGCGGCGAAGCCGAGCAGTTCGGCGCTGGCCGGGTCGAGCCACTGGAGGTCGTCGGCGACGATCAGCACCGGCCCGTCGGCGGCGAGGGCGCGCAGCGCGGAGAGCACGGCCAGGCGCAGGGCGAGACCGTCACGCTGGAGGCTGGACTCGCCGCGGCCGGTGAGCGCCGACTCCAGGGCGGTGCGCTGGGCGGCCGGCAGCCGCGGGGCGATGTCGTCGAGGACCAGACCGAGGAGGTCGGCGAGGGCCAGGAACGGAAGGTGTGATTCGGACTCCGTCGCCGAGCAGCGCAAGACCGTGCGGGCGGTGGCGCCGTATTCCTCGGCCAATGCCCGCAGGGCGGTGGATTTCCCTATTCCGGCGGGGCCGTGGAGCAGCACACTGCCCCCGGAGGCGAGTTGACCACGGGCGCCGTCGAACAGCTCCTCGCGACCGATGACCAGGTCGGGGCGGCACCTGGCAGGCTCCTGGAAGTCCCGTCGCACGGTCACCGCTCCCCTCGTGTGTCGTGTCCGGGCCAAATTCTAGGCAACGATCCAGGAAATTCGGACGGAAGCCGTGGTGAGGGAAATAACAAACGGTCAAGCAGAGGGAAATTCAAAGCGCCGCCGTATGAATGGCATGTTTCCTCCGCGCTACGGCAGCAGCCCCGCCCCGCGGGCCGCGGTCACCGCCTCCCCTCGTGTGTGGGCGCCCAGCTTCCGCATCGCCGAGCGCAGACAGCCGTTGACCGTCTCCGGGCGCAGACCCAGCCGCTCGGCCACCGCGGTGTTGGTGGCGCCCGCCGCCACCCAGGACAGCACGTCCAGCTCACGTGGCGCCAGGGTCACGCCACCGGCTCGTGGCGGCGCGGTCGGCAGCCCGCACGCGGCGAGCAGTTCGGCCCGCAGGCCCGCATCGGTGATCCGGGGGGCCAGGGCCCGCAGCGCGGCGTGCGCCTCGCGCACCTGTTCCCACCCCGCGCCCCGGCCGGAACCGGCGCGGGCCGGCTCCGGCCGGGCCGCGGCCAGCGGTCCCCGCGTCTCGTCCCGCACCACCAGAGCCTGCTCCACGTCCCGCGCCACCGCCATCGCCGCGCCCAGCGTGCGGTCGCCGAGCGGTTCGGCCGGGCGCAGCGCGCCGTACAGGACCCCGCGCACCCGGTGCCGCACCACGGCCGGCACCGCGAGCACCGAGCGGATACCCTCGGCGGCCACCGGTACGTCGTACTCGTGGCTGATCTGCCGGGAGCCGGAGTAGTCCGTCACCGCGCACGACCGGGCCAGCGCCACCGCCCTGCCGCCGAGCCCGCTGCCGGAGATGACCGCGAGCGCGTGCAGCGCGGCCGTGGTCGTGCCGCTCAGCTCGCTGATGCGGATCCGCGGCCGGCCGGACTCCACCAGCCCGCCGAAGGCGACCGGGAGGCCCGTCGCACGCCGCAGCCGGGCGAGCGCGCCACCGATCACTACCCCGCCCATCGCGTCTGCCGTCACCTTGTCCGCCCCTTCGGCAGTCCTCACCCCCGTTCGGGGGTAGTGAGACCTGCATCACGGATTAGACGATGCCGGAGAGCCGCCCGGCAATGGCCGGGAACATGGGAGGACAGATGACGACGGCGAGCGACGCCTTCAGGGGTGCACGGGACTTCCTGCTGGAGCACCGCGAGGACTATGCCACCGCCTACGGCGGGTTCGCCTGGCCGCGGCCCGAGCACTTCAACTGGGCGCTGGACTGGTTCGACGTGATCGCCGACGGCAACGACCGGACCGCGTTGCACATCGTTGAGGAGGACGGCAGCGAGACCCGGCTCTCCTTCGCCGAACTGGCCGACCGCTCCAACCGGGTGGCCCGGTGGCTGCGCGAGCGCGGTGTCGCCGCCGAGGACCGCGTCCTCGTCATGCTCGGCAACCAGTCCGAGCTGTGGGAGACCGCGCTGGCCGCGATGAAGCTGCGTGCGGTGGTCATCCCGGCCACCCCGCTGCTCGGCCCGGCCGACCTGCGCGACCGGGTGGACCGGGGCCGGGTGAAGCACGTGATCGTCCGGGCGGAGGACACGGCCAAGTTCGCCGACGTGCCCGGCGCCTACACGCGGATCGCGGTCGGCGGCCTGCCGGAGGAGGGCTGGGAGCCGTACGAGGACGCCTGTCCGGGGTCCGCCGAGTTCCTCCCCGACGGCCCCACCCTCGCCGACGACCCGCTGATGCTCTACTTCACCTCGGGCACGACCGCCCGCCCCAAGCTGGTCGAGCACACCCACACCTCGTACCCGATCGGGCACCTGGCCACCATGTACTGGATCGGCCTGCGACCCGGCGACGTGCATCTGAACATCTCCTCGCCCGGCTGGGCCAAGCACGCCTGGTCCAACCTGTTCGCCCCGTGGAACGCGGAGGCGACCGTCTTCGTCGTCAACTACACCCGCTTCGATCCTGCCCGGCTGATGTCCGAGATGGACCGGGCCGGCGTCACCACGTTCTGCGCGCCGCCGACCGTGTGGCGCATGCTCATCCAGGCCGACCTCGGCCTGCTGCGCACCCCGCCCCGCGAGGCGCTGGCGGCCGGCGAGCCGCTCAACCCCGAGGTCATCGAGCAGGTCCGGCGGGCCTGGGGCGTGACCGTCCGGGACGGCTTCGGTCAGACCGAGACCGCGGTCCAGGTCTCCAACAGCCCCGGCCAGCCGCTGAAGACCGGCTCGATGGGCCGTCCCAGCCCCGGCTTCCGAGTGGAACTCCTCGACCCGGTCTCCGGCGCGCCCGGCGCCACCGAGGGCGAGATCGCGCTCGACCTCACCGAGCGTCCGGTCGGCCTGATGACCGGCTACCACGGTGACCCGGACCGCACGGCGGAGGTCATGGCGGGCGGCTACTACCGCACGGGTGACATCGCCTCCCGCGACGAAGAGGGGTATCTCACCTATGTCGGGCGCAGTGACGACGTGTTCAAAGCCTCCGACTACAAGGTGAGCCCGTTCGAGCTGGAGAGCGCGCTGCTGGAGCACGAGGCGGTGGCCGAGGCGGCCGTCGTGCCCGCCCCGGACGAACTGCGCCTCGCCGTGCCGAAGGCGTACATCGTCCTGGCCGCGGGCTGGGAGCCGGGCCCCGGCACCGCGAAGATCCTCTTCGAGCACTCCCGCAGCGTGCTCGCCCCCTACAAGCGCATCCGGCGGCTGGAGTTCGGCACGCTGCCCAAGACCGTCTCCGGCAAGATCCGCCGCATCGAGCTGCGCGAGGCCACGGCCGCGGGCTCGCGGAACGAGTACCGCGAGGAGGACTTCCGGTGACAGAGGCCCCTGAGCTGTCGTACACCCACGGGACGGGCACCACCGCCCTGCTCGGTGACACCATCGGCGCCAGTCTGGACCGGGCCGTGGCCGCGTGGCCGGACCGCGAGGCGCTGGTCGACGTCCCGTCCGGGCGGCGCTGGACGTACGGACAGTTCGCCGCCGACGTCGAGGAACTGGCATGCGCGCTGCTGGCGAGCGGGGTGGCCCAGGGCGACCGGGTCGGCATCTGGGCGGTCAACTGCGCCGAGTGGGTGCTGGTGCAGTACGCCACCGCCCGGGTCGGCGCCGTCATGGTCAACATCAACCCCGCATACCGCACGCACGAGGTGCGGTTCGTCCTCGACCAGGCCGGGATCTCCCTGCTGTTCGCCTCCCTGCGGCACCGGACGAGCGACTACCGGGCGATGGTGGAGGAGGTGCGGCACGCGTGCCCACGGCTGAGGGAGACCGTGTACATCGGCGACCCGGGCTGGCGGGAGTTCACCGCGCGCGGCGCGCGCCGGCGGGACGGGCTGCGGGAGGAACTGCGGGCCAGGGAGGCCGCGTTGTCCTGCGACGACCCGATCAACATCCAGTACACCTCGGGCACGACCGGCTTCCCGAAGGGTGCCACCCTCTCCCACCACAACATCCTCAACAACGGTTACTTCGTGGGGGAGTCGATCGCCTACACCGAGCGGGACCGGATCTGCGTCCCGGTGCCGTTCTACCACTGCTTCGGCATGGTCATGGGCAACCTCGCGGCCACCTCGCACGGCGCCTGCGTGGTCGTCCCGGCCCCGTCATTCGACCCCGGGGCCACCCTGGACGCCGTACAGCGTGAGCGCTGCACGTCCCTCTACGGCGTCCCGACCATGTTCATCGCCGAGCTGAACCTGCCGGACTTCGCCTCCTACGACCTGTCCTCCCTGCGCACCGGCATCATGGCGGGCTCGCCCTGCCCGGTGGAGGTGATGAAGCGGGTGGTCACCGAGATGCACATGGAGCAGGTCTCCATCTGCTACGGCATGACGGAGACGTCACCGGTGTCGTTGCAGACGCGGATCGAGGACGACCTGGAGCACCGCACCGCCACCGTCGGCCGGGTCCTGCCCCACCTGGAGGTCAAGGTGGTCGACCCGGCCACCGGAGTGACCCGGCCCCGGGGAACGGCGGGCGAGCTGTGCACGCGCGGCTACAGCGTGATGCTCGGCTACTGGGAGGAGCCCGAGAAGACCGCCGAGGCGATCGACGCGGGCCGCTGGATGCACACCGGGGACCTCGCGGTGATGCGCGAGGACGGTTACGTGGAGATCGTCGGCCGCATCAAGGACATGATCATCCGGGGTGGCGAGAACATCTACCCGCGCGAGATCGAGGAGTTCCTCCACGCCCACCCGGGCATCCGGGACGTCCAGGTCGTCGGGGTGCCCCACGAGCGGTACGGCGAGGAGGTCCTCGCCTGTGTCGTCCCGGCCGACCCCGCGGACCCGCTCACCCTGGAGGACCTCCGCTCCTTCTGCGCGGGCCGGCTCGCGCACTACAAGATCCCCAGCAGGCTGCGGATCCTGGACTCCTTCCCCATGACGGTGTCGGGCAAGGTGCGCAAGGTGGAACTGCGGGAGACGTACGGGGTGTGAGAGGACGGTCACCGAGCATCCGCTGAACGGTTCACGGCGGGCCCCGGACGAGTGCGCTGTCGGCGGCGCACCCGTCCGGGGCCCGTCGCTCGTCCCGGCCGCCGCAACGCCTGTCCGGCGCCCGCCGCTCCGCGGACCACTCTTGACGACCCTTTCCCGTCCCCCTACATTGCTTCCAGATAGTAGAAATAATATTCCGCAATGCGAAATATGCGGAACGTCGATCACTGGAGACCGTGCTCATCGCGGGGCGCGACGGGAGTACGCATCCGACAGCCGAAGCAGGAGTACTCGATGGCCCGTATGACCGCTGCCCGCGCGGCAGTTGAGATCCTCAAGCGCGAGGGCGTCACCGACGCCTTCGGTGTGCCGGGCGCGGCGATCAACCCGTTCTACAAGGCGCTGAAGGAGGGCGGCGGCATCAGCCACACCCTCGCCCGCCACGTCGAGGGCGCCTCGCACATGGCCGAGGGCTACACCCGCACCGGACCGGGCAACATCGGCGTCTGCATCGGCACGTCGGGCCCCGCCGGCACCGACATGATCACCGGTCTGTACTCGGCCATCGGCGACTCCGTCCCGATCCTGTGCATCACCGGCCAGGCGCCGACGCACGTCATCCACAAGGAGGACTTCCAGGCCGTCGACATCGCCTCGATCGCCAGGCCGGTCACGAAGATGGCGGTGACCGTCCTGGAGGCCGCGCAGGTCCCCGGCGTCTTCCAGCAGGCCTTCCACCTGATGCGCTCCGGCCGGCCCGGCCCGGTCCTGATCGACCTGCCGATCGACGTGCAGCTCACCGAGATCGAGTTCGACGCGGAGACGTACGAGCCGCTCCCCGTCCACAAGCCGGCCGCGACCCGCGCCCAGATCGAGAAGGCCATCTCCTTCCTGCTCGACTCCGAGCGCCCGGTCATCGTCGCCGGCGGCGGCGTCATCGGCGCCGACGCCGCCGACCTGCTGGTCGAGTTCGCCGAACTGACCCGGACCCCCGTCATCCCGACCCTGATGGGCTGGGGCACGCTCCCCGACGACCACGAACTGAACGCCGGCATGGTCGGCGTCCAGACCTCCCACCGGTACGGCAACGCCACCTTCCTGGAGTCGGACTTCGTCCTCGGCATCGGCAACCGCTGGGCCAACCGCCACACCGGCTACAAGCTGGACGTCTACCGGCAGGGCCGCACGTTCGTCCACGTCGACATCGAGCCCACCCAGATCGGCAGGATCTTCCCGCCGGACTACGGGGTCGTCTCCGACGCGAAGGCCGCGCTGGAGCTGTTCGTGGAGGTGGCGAAGGAGCTGAGGGCGGCGGGCCGGCTCCCGGACCGCTCCTCCTGGGTGGCCTCCACCCAGGAGCGCAGGGCGACGCTGTTGCGCCGTACGCACTTCGACAACGTGCCGATGAAGCCGCAGCGCGTGTACGAGGAGATGAACCGGGCCTTCGGCCCGGACACCCGGTACGTCACCACGATCGGCCTCTCCCAGATCGCCGGCGCGCAGATGCTGCACGTCTACAAGCCGCGCCACTGGATCAACTGCGGACAGGCCGGCCCGCTCGGCTGGACCGTCCCGGCCGCGATCGGCGTCGCCAGGGCCGACCCGGACTCGCCGGTCGTCGCGCTCTCCGGCGACTACGACTTCCAGTTCATGATCGAGGAGCTGGCGGTCGCCGCCCAGCACCGGATCCCGTACGTGCACGTCCTGGTGAACAACGCCTACCTCGGCCTGATCCGGCAGGCACAGCTCGGCCTGGACATCGACTTCCAGGTCAACCTGGAGTTCGAGAACATCAACGCGCCGGAGCTGGGCGCCTACGGCGTCGACCACGTCAGGGTCGTCGAGGGGCTGGGTTGCAAGGCCATCCGGGTCACCGAGCCGGACCAGCTGGGTGCCGCCTTCGAGCGGGCGAAGAAGCTGGCCGCCGAGTACCGGGTGCCGGTGGTCGTCGAGGCGATCCTGGAGCGGATCACCAACATCGCGATGAGCCGCACCATGGACATCAGCGACATCTCCGAGTTCGAGGACCTGGCCACCGAGCCCGGCCACGCGCCGACGTCGGTCAGGCCCCTGAAGGTCTGACACGTCCGGCGCACACAGGGGGCGGCCGCCCGGAAGGACGGCCGCCCCTTTCCCGTGCCCGCACACCGGCCCGGCCGGTCCCGTCGCGCCGGCCGAACGGAAGCGGCCCCCGTCGCCCGCGTCCCGCCCCACCGGAGGATCGACGGCGTACGGCCCGTACGGTCCACGTGACGCCCCCGTGCGGGGTCCGCCGCCCCCGTGTCGGCGGGCCCCGCGTGCCGATAATCTGCCCGACGGCAGGCCCGGTTGAAGCCCCCGCGGCAGTGTTCAGAGGTTGATTTGAGGTTGCGCGGCCCGGGTACGGCCGCTGCCGTACGTGCCGGTACAGCTCGTGCGCCTACAGTTCGTGCGCCTACAGTTCGTGCTCCGACAGGCCGGGCCAGTCGTCCGGCCCCCCGCCCTGCCACTCGATGAGATCGCTCTCCTCCACCTCGACGCGGTCCAGGTCGGTGAGCCGCAGGATCTCCACGACGTCGTCCAGATGGGACGCGATCCCGAGGATGACGTCCCCCTCGGTGACGCGCCGGGAGCCGTCCAGGGCGGGTGGATGGACCACGATGTGCGGGTACTGCGTCGGATTGCCCATGGCTTCAGCGTGCTGCGGAAGCGCCGCCCGCGCACCCCGGGCGGCCGGGCACGCGCGAAAGCGCCCCCTGGGCCAGGGGGCGCTGCGGGCACCGTGTGGTGGCCGTCCGACGGCGCGAGGCCGGGCGCGACAGGTCGTTCGCGCCGCCGGACGGGGTGGGCGGGCCCCGCTGACGGGGCTGGGTGGGACCGCGGTGGGAGCGACGGAGCCGGGTGCCCTTCCCTCTGGTCGAGAAGGGGATCCGGGTCCTTCACCACCGCACTGGCTCGCACGCCACCGCGGTCCTCGCCCTGCCCGCGCTCCGGGCCGGCGACCACCCCTCATCAGGGCCGTCCGGCCTGCCGCGCGGGCCGCGTCCGGAACCATGACCTCCCGTCAGATCCCGTACGCTGCTCGGTGGTCCCGGGGTCAGTCCTCGCGCAGGGCGCGGACCGCCTCCTCCACGCGCTTGCCGTACTCGGGGTCGGCGGCGTGGAAGTGGGCCAGGTTCTTCTCGATCACGTCGTCGCGGGAGACCTGCGAGAGGCCGCCGGCGATGTTCGCGACCAGGCGGGACTTCTCCTCCCGCGACATCAGGCGGTACAGCTCGCCCGCCTGGAGGAAGTCGTCGTCCTTGGTGTGCCGGGGAGCCTCGTGGGTGCCCGTGTGGCCGTGGACCGCGAGGGGGGCGGACAGCGGGCGGCCGGTCTCGGCCGGGCCGTCGTAGGAGTTCGGCTCGTAGTTCTTGGCGTGCCGGCCTTGGTGATTGAGCGCCATGAGGCCGTCGCGGCCGTAGTTGAGGGCCCCGCCCGGGACCGCCTTCGGGGCGTTCACGGGGAGCAGGGTGTGGTTGACCCCGAGGCGGTAGCGGTGGGCGTCGGCGTAGGCGAACAGGCGGCCCTGGAGCATCTTGTCCGGGGAGGGGCCGATGCCGGGCACGAAGTTGTTCGGGGAGAAGGCGGCCTGCTCGACCTCGGCGAACACGTTGTCCGGGTTGCGGTCGAGGACCAGGCGGCCCACGCGCTGGAGCGGGTGGTCGCGGTGCGGCCAGACCTTGGTCACGTCGAACGGGTCGAAGCGGTAGCCGGCCGCCTCGGCCGCCGGCATGAGCTGCACGTAGAGGGTCCAGGACGGGTGCACGCCCCGCTCGATGGCCTGGAGCAGGTCCGTCTGGTGCGAGTTCGGGTCCTGGCCCGCGATCTCCCGGGCCTGCTCGGCGGACAGGCAGCGGATGCCCTGGTTGGTCTTGAAGTGGTACTTGACGAAGAAGGCCTCGCCCGCCGCGTTCGTCCACTGGTAGGTGTGCGAGCCGAAACCGTCCATGTGACGGTACGACGCCGGGATGCCGCGGTCGCCCATCAGCCAGGTCACCTGGTGCGTCGCCTCGGGGGAGTGGGCCCAGAAGTCCCAGACGTTGTCGGGCTCCTGCCGGCCGGTGAACGGGTCCCGCTTCTGCGAGTGGATGAAGTCCGGGAACTTGATCGGGTCCTTGACGAAGAACACCGGGGTGTTGTTGCCGACGAGGTCGTAGTTGCCCTCCTCGGTGTAGAACTTCACGGCGAAGCCGCGCGGGTCACGGACGGCGTCCGCACCGCCGAGGGAGTCGGCGACCGTGGAGAAGCGCACGAACACCTCGGTGCGCTTGCCGATGCGGTCCAGGAAGTCGGCGTGGGTGAAGCCGGTGACGTCGTCCGTCACCTCGAAGTGGCCGTAGGCGCCGGAGCCACGGGCGTGCACCACACGCTCCGGGATGCGCTCGCGGTTGAAGCGCGCGAGCTTCTCCAGCAGGTGCTGGTCCTGGATCAGGAGCGGGCCGCCTATGCCGGCGGAGGCGGAGTTCTGGTTGTCGGCGACCGGGGCGCCGGACTCTGTCGTCAGCACGCGCTTGGACATCGGGGACCTTCCGTGCGGTGGCACTTCCGTGCGGGTGGCAGCGGAAATCTACTTCCGCTTGGTGGAGCCTAGAAGTGAGGCAACTGAGCGTCAACACTTTGTTGAAGTTGGTTCCGGGCCGCGCTGCCGCCCGGGCGCGACAGGACAGGTGTCGGCGGCACCGCGGCCCGGAAGTCTCGCGCGGCCGGTCAGACCTGGGCGCCGGACAGGCGCTCCACGGCCCGCAGCAGGGCCGAGTGGTCCAGGCCGCCGTCGCCCTGGGCGCGCAGCGACGCGACCAGTTGGGCGACCACGGCGCCGACCGGCAGGGCCGCTCCGACGGTGCGGGCGGCGTCGGTGACGATGCCCATGTCCTTGTGGTGCAGGTCGATACGGAAGCCGGGCCGGAAGTCGCGGGCGAGGAAGTTGTCCTTCTTCCGCGTCAGCACGGTGGACCCGGCCAGGCCGCCGTTGAGGACGTCGAGCGCGGCCTTCAGGTCCACGCCCGACTTCTCCAGGAAGACCACGGCCTCGGCGCAGGCCTGGATGTTCACGGCGACGATCAGCTGGTTGGCGGCCTTCACGGTCTGGCCGGAACCGTGCGGGCCGCACAGCACGATGGTCCTGCCGAGCGCCTCGAAGACCGGCCTGGCCTCGTCGAAGTCGGCCTGCCGGCCGCCGACCATGATGGACAGCACGGCCTCGACGGCGCCGGCCTCGCCGCCGGAGACGGGGGCGTCCAGCACCCGGATGCCCTTGCCCTCGGCGGCCTTCGCCAGGTCGACGGAGGTCTGCGGGGTGATGGACGACATGTCGATCAGCAGGGCGCCCTGCCGCGCGTTCTCCAGGATGCCGTCCGGACCGTAGGCGATGGCCTCTACCTGCGGGGACGCGGGCACCATCGTGATCACCACGTCGGCTTCGCGCACGGCCTCGGCGACCGAGGGGGCGGCCGTGCCGCCGGCGGCGGCCAGGCGGTCCAGCTTGTCCTGCTCCAGGGTGTGGCCGGTGACCTGGTAGCCCGCCTTGATCAGGTTCTCGGCCATGGGGGAGCCCATGATGCCGAGGCCGATCCACGCGATCTTGGGGAGGTTGCTCATCTTCGGAGGTGCCTCTCTCACTGCTCTGCAGGGTCGGGGGTTCGGCGCGCCGCGCGCGGAAGCCACGCGAAGGCCTCGGCGCTCGGACGGTCGCCGGGCTTGTACTCCAGGCCGACCCAGCCGTCGTAACCGGCCTTGCCCAGCCGGTCGAGCAGCTCCGCCAGCGGGAGCGAACCCGTGCCGGGGGCGCCGCGGCCGGGGTTGTCGGCGATCTGCACGTGCCCGGTCCTCGCCGCGTACCGGTCGATGACCGCCGGCAGGTCCTCGCCGTTCATGGACAGGTGGTACAGGTCCATGAGGAACTTCGCGTTCCCGAGGCCCGTCGCCGCGTTCACCGCGTCGACGACGCCGACCGCGGCCGGCGCCGACACCAGCGGGTAGAGCGGCGACTCGGGCTTGTTGAGCGCCTCGACCAGCAGGATCGCGCCGATGCGGTGGGCGGCCCGGGCCGCCAGGACCAGGTTCTCCAGGGCGAGCGCGTCCTGCTCGGCCGGGTCCACGCCCTCGACGCGGTTGCCGTAGAGCGCGTTGAGCGCCCCGCAGCCCAGGGAAGCCGCGAAGTCCGCCGCCACGTCGATGTTGGCGCGGAACCTCTCCGACTGCTCGCCGGGCACCGACAGGGCGCCGCGGTCCGGGCCGGGCAGCTGTCCGGCGTAGAAGTTCAGCCCCGTGAGCCGAACGCCCGCGTCCTCGACCGCCTTCTTCAGGGCGTCCAGGTCGGAACGCTCGGGGGTGGGGGAGTCGGTCCAGGGCCACCACAGCTCGACCGCGGAGAAGCCCGCCGCGGCGGCTGCCGCGGGACGCTCCAGGAGCGGGAGTTCCGTGAAGAGGATCGACAGGTTGACGTCGAAGCGCTGGTCTGCGGCTGTGCACCACTCAGAACCTGGCATTCCCGGCCGCGCTCCCTTCCGTGGTCGCTATTCCGTATGATGGAATTTTATTTCTGCTTGATGGAAGATTGCCGCCGGGTCCCGCCGCTTGTCAAGGGGGGCCGGCCGCGGAGTCCGGCCGGGCTGCCCAGGAACCGCCCCGCGCGTTAGGTTGAGCCCGTGCGATTGAGAGTGGAGTTCACGACCGAGCCCTTCGACCTGGACGAGGCGCCCGCGCACGCCCTGGTGGCCCGGGAGGTCATCGAGGCGGCCGGGCTGGACGCCGTCGACGTGGGCCCGTTCGGCAACACGGCCGAGGGCGGAGCCGACCGCGTGCTCACCGCGCTGGACGCGCTGCTGCGCGAGTCCCTCCGGGCCGGCGCGACCCGGGTCTCGCTCCAGATCAACGTGATCGACGGCGACGAGACCGGGGAGGGGGGGAGGTGACCGGGGACGAGCCCTTCATCGCGGCCGTGAAACCGCTGGTCGACGCCATGGGCGGGGAGATGCTCCCGCCCGACGAGGCCGGCCCCGAGGACGTCGTCCTCGCCTGGCAGGGCGCCGACGTCGTCGCCGTGCGCCTGCCCCAGCTCGCCGACTCCCTCGACCACATCCTCGCCGCCATGGAGCGCAGACAGGGCCGGCCGCTGGCCGACCTCGACCGCAAGGCGAAGCAGGAGGTCGTACGGATCCTGGAGGCGCGAGGCGCGTTCGCCGTGCGGCACGGCGTGGAGACGGTGGCGGGCGCGCTCGGCGTCAGCCGCTTCACCGTCTACAACTACCTCAACCGGGACAAGGGCGCCTGACGGGCCCGGGGACGGGGGGCCGATGTGCCGCCCGGGGCCGGGCCTCTCTTGTTACGCGGAATTTTCAACAAAGTGTTGACGTGATGTTTCCGAGGGCGTTAGCTATCGGCAGCCCGTTCAGCACGACGGCCCATCGTGGCCACGGAGGCTCCCGTGACGTCGACTTCCACGCCCCCGGGCCTGGCCCGGTTCAACGCCCTGGAGGAGCCGGCGGCCCTCGCCGCCCTCCACGAGGTGTGCGCCTCCACCGAGTGGGCCCGGCGCCTGACCGCCGCCCGTCCCTACGCCACCACGGACGACCTCTACGCCGCCGGCGACGCCGCCACGGCCGAGCTGACCACCGCGGACCTGGAAGAGGCGATGGCCGGGCACCCGCCGATCGGACGCCCCCGGCCCGGCGACCCGACCTCCGCCCGCGAACAGCGGGGCATGGCCGGCGCCTCCGCCGGACTCAAGGCCGAGATGCTCGAACTCAACCTGGCCTACCAGGAGAGGTTCGGCCACGTCTTCCTCGTCTGCGCCACCGGCCGGACCGCCGAGCAGATGCGCGACGCGGTCAAGGAGCGTATCGGCAACGCGCCGGAACAGGAACGGGAGATCGTCCGCACCGAGCTGGGGAAGATCAACCGCATCCGCCTGGCCCGACTCGTCGAAGAGGACGCCTGACACCATGAGCACCAGCACCACCGCCTCCGTGTCCACGCACATCCTGGACACCTCCGCCGGCCGCCCCGCCGAGGGCGTCGCCGTCCGGCTCGCCGCCCGCGGCGGCGCGGCAGCCGACTGGCAGACGCTCGGCGGCTCCGCGACCGACACCGACGGCCGGTGCAAGGACCTGCCGGCCCTGCCGGAAGGGACGACCCACGTACGGCTCGACTTCGCCGTGGAGCCGTACTTCGAAGAGCAATCCGCGAAGAAGCAAGCCGATGCGCAGCAGGACGCCCCCGCGAACCGGGACAGCGGACCCGGCGTGTTCTTCCCGGAGGTGGCGATCACGTTCGCCGTCGTACCGGGCGAGCACTACCACGTACCGCTGCTGCTCAACCCGTTCGGCTACTCCGTTTACCGAGGGAGCTAGCTACATGACCGACAATTCCCGCCCTGCCCGCCCCGTCATCCTGGGACAGAACCAGTACGGCAAGGCCGAGAACCGGGTCGTCAGGATCACGCGGGACGGCGCCACCCATCACATCAAGGACCTGAACGTGTCGGTCGCGCTGAGCGGCGACATGGAGGAGGTCCACTACTCCGGCTCCAACGCCAACGTCCTTCCGACCGACACCACCAAGAACACGGTGTTCGCGTTCGCCAAGGAGCACGGCATCGAGTCCGCCGAGCAGTTCGGCATCCACCTCGCCCGCCACTTCGTCACCTCGCAGGAGCCGATCAGGACGGCGCGGATCCGGATCGAGGAGTACGCCTGGGAGCGGATCGAGACCTCCGACGCCGGCTCCAGGTTCATCGGCGCCGACGAGGTCAAGCACTCCTTCGTCCGCAAGGGCCAGGAGACCCGCGTCACCCAGATCACCTACGACGGTGAGCGGTGGGAGGTCGTCTCCGGCCTGAAGGACCTGGTCGTGATGAACTCGACCAACTCCGAGTTCTGGGGCTACGTCAAGGACAGGTACACCACCCTCCAGGAGGCGTACGACCGCATCCTGGCCACCGAGGTCTCCAGTCGCTGGCGGTTCAACTGGACCGACGACGAGCAGAAGGCGCCCCACTGGGAGAAGTCGTACGAGCAGGTCAGGAAGCACATGCTCCAGGCCTTCGCCGAGACCTACTCCCTCTCGTTGCAGCAGACGCTGTACCAGATGGGCGCACGCATCATCAACAGCCGCAGCGAGATCGACGAGGTGCGCTTCTCCCTGCCGAACAAGCACCACTTCCTCGTCGACCTGGGCCCGTTCGGGCTCGAGAACGACAACGAGGTCTACTTCGCCGCGGACCGGCCCTACGGCCTGATCGAGGCGACCGTCCTCCGGGACGGCTGCGAGGCGAAGATCCCGGTCGACATGACCAACCTCTGACGCGGGACGCGCGCCCCCGGCCCCGCCACCACGGCCGGGGGCGCGCCACACCGGAGGGAACGAAATGGCACAGCCTGCGAAGGGGCCCGCCACAGCCCCGTGTTCCACCCCGCCGGTGCACACCGAGGACGCCGTCACGTCCGTGCACCCGGTGGACGAGAAGCTCCACCCGACGCGGCTCGTCCCCGCCGCTCTCCAGCACATCGCCGCGATGTACGCGGGCGTCGTCACTCCTCCGCTCATCATCGGCCAGGCCTGCGGACTCGACATCGCGGCCCGCACCCGGCTCATCGCCGCGAGCCTGCTCATCGCCGGCGTCGCGACCATCCTCCAGACCATCGGCGTGAGGGGACTCGTCGGCAACCGGCTGCCCTTCGTCAACGCCGCCTCATCCGCCGGCATCGCCCCCATCCTCGCCATCGCCGAGGCCAACGGCCATGGACACCAACTCCCCGCCGTCTACGGCGCGGTGATGGTCGCCGGCGCCTTCTGCCTGGCCCTCGGCCCGTTCTTCGGCCGCCTGCTCCGCTTCTTCCCGCCCCTCGTCACCGGCGTCGTCATCACCCTGATCGGCGTCACCCTGATGCCCGTCCCGGTGAGCTGGGCGCAGGGCGGCGACGCGACCGCCGCCGACTTCGGCGCCATGCGCCACCTGGCGCTCGCCGGGTTCGCCCTCGCCGTCATCCTGCTGATCCAGCGCTTCGGCAGGGGCTTCGTCAGACAGGTCGCCCTGCTGTTCGGGCTGCTCGTCGGCACCCTCGCCGCGATCCCCTTCGGCATGGCCGACCTCAGCGGCCTCCAGTCCGCGCCCGTCGCCGCCCTCCCCGCCCCGTTCGCCTTCGGAGCCCCCGAGTTCCAGCCCGCGGCCATCCTCTCCCTGTGCATCGTGATGCTGGTGCTGATGACCGAGAGTTCCGCCGGCATGCTCGCCCTCGGCGAGATCTGCGACCGCCGCGCCGACGCCACGACCATCACCCGCGGCCTGCGCACCGACGGCATCGCCACCCTGCTCGGCCCCGTCTTCGGCGGCTTCCCGACCTCCGCCTTCGCCCAGAACGTCGGCGTCGTCTCCCTCACCCGGGTACGCAGCCGCTACGTCGTCGCCGTCGCCGGCGGCACCCTGCTCGTCCTCGGCGCCTTCCCGGTCCTCGGCGCCGTCGTCTCCCTGGTCCCCATGCCGGTCCTCGGCGGCGCGGGCATCGTGCTCTTCGGCTCCATCGCCGTCAGCGGCATCCGTACGCTGTCCGAGGCGGGCCTGGACGACAGCTCCAACATCATCCTCGTGGCCGTGGCACTCGGCGCCGGCATCATTCCGCTGGCCGCACCCACCTTCTACGCCGGCTTCCCGGCCTGGGCGCAGACCGTGCTCGGCTCCGGCATCAGCGCCGGCGCCCTCGTCGCGGTCCTGCTCAACCTGTTCTTCCACCATCTCGGCACCCGGGGCCGCGGGCCGGCCCCGGCACTCAAATCCTCCTAGGGTCCTGCCGTGCCCTCCCCGTGGCCCCCCTCCCCGGCCACGGGCCGCCACCGAATGACAAGGAAGCACCATGGCAGCACCGGCAGCCCAGCGCACCGTCATCGAGAACTGTGCCATCGCGACCGTGGACGCGGGCGGCACCGAGCACGCCTCCGGGCACCTCGTCCTCGCCGGCAACCGGATCGAGTCTGTCGGCGCCGGCCGGGCCCCCGAAGGCCTGGAGAACGTGGTGCGCCGCATCGACGCCACCGGCCATCTGGCCACCCCCGGCCTGGTCAACACCCACCACCACTTCTACCAGTGGATCACCCGGGGCCTCGCCACCGACCACAACCTGTTCGACTGGCTGGTCGCGCTCTACCCCACCTGGGCGCGCATCGACGAGCAGATGACGTACACCGCCGCCCAGGGGTCCCTCGCCATGATGGCCCGCGGCGGTGTCACCACCGCCATGGACCACCACTACGTCCACCCGCGCGGCTCCGGTGACCTGTCCGGCTCGATCATCCGGGCCGCCGCCGAACTCGGCGTCCGCTTCACGCTGGCCCGCGGCTCCATGGACCGCAGCGAGAAGGACGGCGGCCTGCCGCCGGACTTCGCCGTCGAGACCCTGGAGGGCGCCCTCGCCGCCACCGAGGAGACCGTCCGCACGCACCACGACGCCTCCTTCGACGCCATGACCCAGGTGGCCGTGGCCCCCTGCTCCCCGTTCTCCGTCTCCACCGAACTCATGCGCGAGGGCGCCGAACTGGCCCGGCGGCTCGGCGTACGGCTGCACACCCACGGCTCGGAGACCGTGGAGGAGGAGAAGTTCTGCCACGAGCTGTTCGGCATGGGCCCGACCGACTACTTCGAGTCCACCGGCTGGCTCGGCGAGGATGTGTGGATGGCGCACTGCGTCCACATGAGCGACTCCGACATCGCCGCGTTCGCCCGCACGAAGACCGGCGTCGCCCACTGCCCCTCCTCCAACGCCCGCCTCGCCGCCGGCATCGCCCGCGTCCCCGACATGCTGAGGGCGGGCGTCCCGGTCGGCCTCGGGGTCGACGGCACCGCCTCCAACGAGTCCGGGGAACTCCACACCGAACTGCGCAACGCTCTGCTGATCAACCGCCTCGGCGCCCACCGCGAGGCCGCGCTGAACGCCCGCCAGGCCCTGTGGCTCGGAACCCACGGCGGCGCCCGGGTCCTCGGCCGGGCCGGGCAGATCGGCTCCCTGGAGCCCGGCAAGCTGGCCGACCTGGTGCTGTGGAGGATGGACACGCTCGCCCACGCCTCCATCGCCGACCCGGTGACCGCGCTGGTCCTCGGCGCCGCCGCCCCGGTCACCGCCTCCTTCGTCGACGGCCGGCAGATCGTCGAGAACGGCCGCCTGCTCACCGCCGACGAGGACACCATCGCCGCCTCCACCCGCGAGGAGGCCCGGCGCCTCGCCCGGATCACCGCGCGGGGCTGACCACCGCGGCACCCGGGCCGGCCGCCGCACGGCCGGCCCGCCACAGAACTCCGGCCGGAGGGGACGGCCTCCGGCCGGAGGCGTGGATCCGAGCGTGATCCACGGCCGACCGTCTCCGGGGTGCGCGCGGACGCGCGCCCCGGAGCGGTCACCGCCGCACCGCTCACGTTCCGCCCCCGTCACGGTCCCGCACGACCACACGCACCACCTCCATGAAACCCGCGTCGGTGACGACGTGTTACCCGCTCGGAGGAGCAGCCGTGGCCGCCCATCCTGTTGACGAGAAACTCCCCGCCCTCAAAATGGTGACCAGCGGCCTGCAGCACGTGGCCGCCATGTACGCCGGAGTCGTCGCCCCACCACTGATCGTCGGCGCGGCCGTCGGCCTCTCCGCCACCGACCTGACCTTCCTCACCGGCGCCTGCCTGTTCACCGCGGGCCTCGCCACCATCCTCCAGACCCTGGGCATCGGGAAGATCGGCGCCCGGCTGCCCTTCGTCAACGGCGTCACCTTCGCCGGTGTCGCCCCCATGACCGCGGTCGTCGCCTCCACCAAGGACAAGTCGGACGCCCTGCCGGTCATCTTCGGCGCGGTCGTCGTCGCCGGCCTGCTCGGCTTCCTCGCCGCCCCGGCCTTCTGCAAGGCCGTGCGCTTCTTCCCGCCGGTCGTCACCGGATCCGTCATCACCCTCATCGGCGTCTCCCTGCTGCCGGTCGCGTTCGGCTGGGCCCAGGGCCCCGACCCCCAGGCACCCGACTACGGTTCGACCACCTGTCTGGCCCTCGCCGGCACCACCCTTGCCATCGTCCTGCTGCTGCGCCGCTTCACCCGCGGCTTCGTCAAGCAGATCGCCGTCCTGCTCGGCCTGGTCACCGGCACGCTCATCGCCATCCCCTTCGGCGTCACCGACTTCGGCCCCGTCGCCGATGCCGACGTGGCCGGTTTCCCGACCCCGTTCCACTTCGGCGCCCCGCAGTTCCAGCTCGCCGCCATCCTCTCGCTGTGCGTGGTGATGGTGGTCTCGATGACCGAGTCGACCGCCGACATGCTGGCCCTCGGCGAGATCGTCGAACGTCCCGCCGACGAGAGGACGATCGCGGCCGGCCTGCGTGCCGACACCCTCGGCTCCGCCCTCAGCCCGCTCTTCAACGGCTTCATGTGCAGCGCGTTCGCGCAGAACATCGGCCTGGTGGCGATGACGCGCATCCGCAGCCGGTACGTCGTCGCCACCGGCGGCGGCTTCCTGGTCCTCATGGGCCTGTGTCCCATGGCCGCCTCGCTCATCGCCGTCGTACCCCGGCCCGTCCTCGGCGGCGCCGGCGTGGTCCTGTTCGGCTCGGTCGCCGCGAGCGGGATCCAGACCCTGGTCCGGGCCGGCCTGGACAGGGACAACAACGTCCTGATCGTCGCCGTGTCCCTCGCGGTCGGCATCATCCCGATCACCGCGCCGGAGTTCTACCACGCGTTCCCCGAGACCGCGAGGATCGTCCTGGACTCGGGCATCTCCACCGGCTGCGTCACCGCCGTCGTCCTCAACCTCCTCTTCAACCATCTCGGCAAGGGCCACGAGGCCCAGGACGTCACCCACCCGATGGAGGCGGGGGAGGAGATAGCCGCCGCGCACTGAACCGGCGGCCACCCCGTTCACGCGGCCGGGGGAGACGGAGACGACCCGTGTCCCCCGGCCGTCACCCTTCAGCGACTACAGGCCGAACAGGGCCGGTTCGGCCGCCAGTTCCTCGAACACCGCGCCCGGATCGGCGACCAGCCTCCTCACCTCCAGGTCGAGCAGACCGGCGACCGCGGTGACCTCGGCGGCCACCGTGCCGTCCGTCCTGCGGATCTCCTGGGACATCCGGAAGGTCTTGCCGCCGCCCCACTCGAACGCGCAGGTGATGTCGATCTCGTCACCGGCGAGCAGCTCGCGCCGGTAGCGGATCGTCGTCTCCAGCGCCACCGGGCCGACACCCCGTCCGATCAGCCGGGCCTGGGTCACGCCGGCCGCACTCAGCAGGGACCAGCGGGCGTGCTCCGCGTAGTTGACGTACACCGCCTGGTTGACGTGGCCCTGGGCATCGGTCTCGTAGCCGCGGACGGTCACCCGCACGGAAAACGGTTCGGACACTGCTCGCCCCTCTCACGTTCGGACTCCCGACGCACCGATCCTGGCACGCCGTTCAGACCCGGCGGGGCGAGGCCAGCAGATAGCGCACTCCCGTCCGCGGCTCGCTGTACTCGCCCGCCTGCCAGCCGGCCCGCTCCAGCGTGACCGCGCAGGCCGTCAGGGTCCGCGCGTCCGGCGCGTACACCGCGACCGCCTCCGGCTGCGGGGTCGCCCGCACCCGGTATCCGTCCGCGTCCCCTCCTGCCGGACGGTGCCCGGCCGCCTCCAGGGCGAGCGCCGCCGCCCGCACCAGATGCGCCCGCTCCCAGCCGCACGGCCGGTCCACCGCACCGTCCGCACCGGTCATCCGGCGCAGCTCCAGCAGCCCCTGCCAGGCACTGTGCACCTCACGCAGCCGGGCCGGACCGGCGGGCGGCTCCTCCTCGCCGCCGACCCGCGCCGCGAACACCCCGGTGTCCGCCACGGGTTCGGCAGGCACCTCGGGCACCGCCTCCCGGACGCGGTGGCCGGCCGGGGTGAGGAAGTGGGCGTGCGGCGGCCGGGGATGCCGGAAGGCCAGCCCCTGCTTCACCAGCGCCGCGAGCTGGGACTCCGTACCACGCAGCCGGCCGGTGACCGGATCGGCGGCCTCGATCACGCGGCGCTGCGCGGCGGTGGGCGGTCGGGTCACGGGACGCTCCTTCCGGGGCCGTCGGGGCACGGGGCACGGGGTGGTCCGGCCTCTTCGCAGAGTACGGGCCGGGTCCGACAACGGCCGGCACGCACCCCGGAGGGCGGACGGCGAAGGGCGCCCGGGACGGGAGGTGTCCAGCACCCCGCACGCCACCTCCCGCATCCCGTACGTGCGGTGGACCCCTACTCCCGGGGCCGGATGTTCCACCCCGCCACCACCGGCCGCCCGTGCTCCGTGCCGAGCCGGCACAACGCCCCCGTCGCCAGCTGGAACAGTGCGCCGTGCCGGGCCGGGAGGCCGAGGCGGCGGGCTGTGAGGACGCGGAGGAGGTGGCCGTGGGCGATCAGGACGACGGCCCCCTCGGTGCCGGTGAACGCGGCGTCGGCCCTGGCCAGGATCCGGTCGGCGCGCTCCCCGACCTGCTCCGGGGTCTCGCCCGGGTGGTCCGGCGGGCCGGGCGCGACGCCGTCCGCGAAGAGGAACCAGCCGGGCCGGTTCTGCTGGATCTCCGCGGTGGTCACGCCCTCGTAGCCGCCGTAGTCCCATTCGCGCAGGTCGCTGTCGACGAGGGCGTCGGGGAGGCCGGTGAGCCGGGCGGTCTCCCGGGCCCGGCGCAGGGGGCTGACGAAGGCCGCCGCGACGCGGTGCGAGCGGATCAGCGGTGCCAGCCGGCGTGCCTCGTCGCGCCCCTGGTCGGTGAGGGGCACGTCGGTCGAGCCGGTGTGCCGGCCGGACCGCGACCACTCGGTCTCACCGTGCCGGACGAGAAGGAGGTCACCCATGACGGCACGGTGTCACAGGGCCGCCGCCGCCCGCAGGACGGACTGCGCCAGACGGCCGCCCTCGGGACCCGGTGGGTGTGCGGTGCGGGGCGGCCATGGTGAGGGTCTCCCCGCAGGTGTCGATCGTGGCCGTCCCGCGGGGCGCGTCCGTGACCGGGAGGACCGTGCCGTGGGTGTCGTGCGGTGCCCGGACCACGGCCTGTGCCGCCGTACGCACCAGGTGTCGGCGCTCTTCGTGCCGGGGGCGTGCAGCGGTGGTCCACGGCCACGGCCACGGCCACGGCCGCCCGGCCGGGCAGGGTGGGGGAGGCGGGGTGCCCGTCTCCCGCACCCTCGACGCCGTCCGCCTTGCCGTCGTGGACCTGCGGGCCCGGGTGTCCCGCGAACACGCGGTTTCCGGGGCCCTCGTTGACGGCGGTGAGCCGTGCGTCGGGCAGGCCGCCGCGGCACCCGGCACCCCGGCCCGGATGCACGCGCGCCGCGGCCGGTCCGCCGGGGCCGGCGACGGCTGCCGCGCCGTGTCCAGCGGCCGTGCGCCGGCCGTGCCTCGGCAGGGCCGGCGCACGGCCGGCGCGGCGGAATCCGTACGAGAACACCGCCCGCCCCTGGTGCGTCTCCTGCGCCGGGAACGAGACCAGGGGCGGGCGGTGCGGCGCTGGTCGGGCGCGCACCGATGGCTTGTGGCCCGTTCCGCGTGGAATCCCCGGTCGTCGACGGGGGTGGACTTCGCGCAGACACGCGAGACGGGCGGGACGGTTACTGCCGGTACCCGCTGAGGAACCGTCCGATCCGGCCGATCGCCGCCTCCAGGTCGTCGGCGTACGGCAGGGTGAGGATGCGGAAGTGGTCGGGGGAGGGCCAGTTGAAGCCGGTGCCCTGGACGACCTGGATCTTCTCGCGCAGCAGCAGGTCCAGGACGAACCTCTCGTCGTCGTGGATGCGGTGCACCTTGGGGTCCAGGCGCGGGAACGCGTAGAGCGCGCCCTTGGGTTTGACGCAGGACACGCCGGGGATCTCGTTGAGCTTCTCCCAGGCCACGGTCCGCTGTTCGTGCAGCCGGCCGCCGGGCACGGTCAGTTCGCGGATGGACTGGCGTCCGCCGAGGGCGGCCTGAATGGCGTACTGGGCGGGGGCGTTGGGGCACAGCCGCATGGAGGCCAGCATGGTCAGGCCCTCCAGGTAGTTCTTCGCGTGCTGCTTCGGGCCGGTGACCACCAGCCAGCCGGAGCGGAAGCCCGCCACGCGGTAGGTCTTGGACAGGCCGCAGAAGGTCAGCACCACCAGGTCGGGGGCGAGGGCGGCGGCCGAGTGGTGGACGGCGTCGTCGTACAGGATCTGGTCGTAGATCTCGTCGGCGAACACCATCAGGCCGTGCCGGCGTGCGAGGTCGAGGATGCCCTCGACGACCTCCTTCGGGTAGACCGCGCCGGTCGGGTTGTTGGGGTTGATGATGACCACGGCCTTGGTCCGGTCGGTGATCTTCGACGCCATGTCGGCCAGGTCGGGGTTCCAGTCGGCCTGTTCGTCGCACAGGTAGTGGACGGCCTTGCCGCCGGCCAGGGTGGTGACGGCCGTCCACAGTGGGAAGTCCGGTGCCGGGACAAGGACTTCGTCGCCGTCCTCGACCAGGGCCTGGACGGCCATGGTGACCAGCTCCGAGACGCCGTTGCCGAGGTAGACGTCGTCCACGTCGACGTCCAGGCCCAGGGTCTGGTAGCGCTGGGCCACCGCGCGCCGGGCGGAGAGGACGCCGCGGGAGTCCGTGTAGCCGTGGGCCCGCGGCAGCATCCGGATCATGTCCTGGATGATCTCCTCGGGTGCCTCGAAGCCGAAGGCCGCGGGGTTGCCGGTGTTCAGGCGGAGCACGCTGTGCCCCGCCTCCTCCAGCGCGTTGGCGTGCTCGATCACCGGGCCGCGGATCTCGTAGCAGACCTCGCTGAGCTTGTTCGACTGCCGGAACTCCATGCGTCCCTCCGGGAACTCGTGTTACTTGGTTTTACCAAGTGGGAGCTTGGAAAGTCCAACAACATGTCTAGACTGCGTCGCATGCCACCTCGCCGAAGCTACGACCAGTACTGTTCCGCGGCCCGCGCGCTCGACCTCGTCGGCGACCGCTGGACCCTGCTGATCGTCCGGGAACTGCTCGCCGGCCCCCGTCGCTACACGGACCTGCACGCGGACCTGCCCGGCGTGAGCACGGACGTCCTCGCCTCCCGGCTGAAGGACATGGAACGGGACGGGCTCACCACGAGGCGGCGGCTGCCCCCGCCGGGCGCGGCGTACGTGTACGAGATCACGGACCGCGGGCGGCGGTTGCTGCCGGTGTTGCAGGCGCTGGGCAGCTGGGGTGAGGCCGAACTGGGCGAGCGGCGCCCGACCGACGCGGTCCGCGCGCACTGGTTCGCGCTGCCGTTGCTGCGCGCGCTGGAGGGCGAGGGGTTCGTCGAAGTACGCCTGGACGAAGGTGACTTCCATCTGCGGGTCGGCGCCGGGACCGGGCCGGTGTACGGCGACGGGCCCGCGCCCGGTGAGCCCGCGGCGCGGCTGACGATGGACGCGGCGACCTGCGAGGCCCTGGCCCGGGGAGAGGTGGGCCTGCCGGACGCGGTACGGGAGGGACGGGTGACGGTGACCGGCGACGGACCCCTCGCCGAGACACTCCGGAAGACGTGAGGCGCGCCGGGAGGCGGACGTCACCCGCGACCCCGGCTGACAAGTGAAGGCCCGCCGGTGGGCGGGCCTTCACGCGGGGCGGGCTACACGTTCGGCGGTACCCGGGACGGCCGCCCCGGTCCGCGCGTCAGCGCGTACCCGCCGATGCCGGCGAGCGCGGCCAGTATGCCGCCGACCGCGGTCCACACCCAGCGGTCGGACCACCAGCCCGAGGACCAGCCGTCGTCCGAACCGAAGCTGGACAGCACCGCTGCCTTCGAACCGTCCTTGTCCTCATCGGCCTTGACGGCGATCCCGGGGACGAGCGGCTTGCCCAGCGAACCGTCCACGGCAGCCGCGCCGCCGATGTCCTTGGTGTCGACGCGTACCTCGGCGCTCACCGGCTGCCCGAGGTCGGAGGCGCCGAGGTCCACCACGGTCAGCCGGACGTAGTACGTGCCGGGCAGCGGGTCGTTGGCCCACGGCTCCGACCAGCCGCGCACCGTGCGCAGCACGCAGGCGAGTTCGACCGATCCGGTGCCCTGCGCGGCGGTGCGGGTCTGGGCGCCGTACTGGCAGGCCTGCCGGCGCCGCAGCCCGTCGTACACGTCGAGCTGCCACGCCTGTGAGCCGTGCGTGCCGGGGAGCTTCACGGTCGCTCTGACGGTGGGGCGCTGCCCGGTGTCCGCCGGGAACGACCAGTACAGGTAGTCACCGGTGGAGCCGGACGCGGTGGCCCGCTGTCCCTGCTCGATCTCCGTCGCCGTACGGAACGAAGTACCCGCCCGGGTGGGCGCCTTGCCGTCGTCGGAGGCGCCCGGGGACGGCGAGGAGTCGGCGGCGGCCGGCCCGGCGGCCAGCCCCAGCGCCAGCAGCGTGGCGCCCAGCACACGTGTGATACGCATCAGTTCGTCCTCCAGACGGCGACCCGCCAGCGCGACAGCCAGCCCCACAGCAGACCGGCGAGGAAGCCGGCGAGCACCAGCGCGCCCAGCAGCCACCAGCCGCGGCCGAGCCCGAAGGAGGCCACGTCGTGGTGGCCCGACGGCCCGTCCACGATGTCGACGGTCAGCTCCAGCGGCAGGCCCGGCGTGGTCTTCACACCCGCGGCGGCCGAGAAGGAGTTGGTGACCTGCAGACACACCGTCTCCGCCGGCGCCGCGTCGTCGTCACTGTCCGGCCTGGGATAGCGCAGGCCCGTGGAGACCGTGTCCGTCCGGCCGGTGCCGGCGGCCTCGCCGCGCACGATCTCACGTCCGTGCACGGTCACCGCCCGCAGCAGCACCCCGTAGTCGGGGCGGACGGCCCGGTCGTCGGCCACGCTCACCGAGGCGCGCAGCTCCTGGCCCGGCTCGACGTCCACCCGGTACCAGCGCTGCTGCCCGAACTCCTCGCGGTCGGTGTACAGCCCGGACTTCAGCGCCGGCGCCTTCGCGCACTGCGCCGCGCCCTCGGTCGCCACCGGCGTGACCACCGGGTCGGCCGCCCGGTCCACCAGATCACCGACCCGGTCGGTCAGTTCCTCCTTGTGCCGCACCGAGGTGTAGGTGCCGCCGGTCGCGTCCGCGATGCAGCTGAGCTGGTCACGGGTCTTCGCGTCGGGCACCAGGCCGAGGGTGTCGATGGTCAGCCCGATGCCCTTGGCGGCTATCTCCCGGGCCACCTCGCACGGATCGAGCGGCTGGCAGGTGTCCTCGCCGTCACTGATCAGGACGATACGGCGGGTGCCGTCACCGCCGTTCAGGTCGTCCGCCGCCTTCAGCAGCGCGGGTCCGATCGGCGTCCAGCCGGTCGGTGCCAGCGTGGCCACGGCCGTCTTCGCGTCGGTCCGGTCCAGCGGGCCGACCGGGTAGAGCTGCTCGGTGTCCTTGCAGCCCTCCTTGCGGTCGTTGCCGCGGTAGTTGGCGCCGAGGGTGCGGATGCCGAGCCGGACCTCCTCCGGGGTCGCGTCCAGCACCTCGTTGAACGCCTGCTTCGCCGCGGCCATCCGGGTGCCGCCGTCGATGTCGCGGGTACGCATGGAACCGCTGACGTCCAGCACCAGTTCGACCTTGGGAGCGGCCTGCTCCGTCTCGTCGGCGACCGCTCCGGCGGGGAACGCGATCCCGGCCGTCAGGGCGGCGAGCAGAGCGCAGACTCCCGCCGCCAGCCGTTGTCTTCTGATCATCGCCGGATCCTATTGATCAGACCGGCCGGACTCCAAAACGCCGGGCGTCCGTTGCCCGGCCGCGCTCACGCTCCGCCGCCCGGCGCCCCCGTCCCGAACACCCCCGACAGACGGGCCCGGTACAGCGCGGCGACGGTGAAGCCGTCGGTGATCCGCCCGTCGGCCACCATCTCCTCCGCCTCGGCCGGTGTCACCGTGATCGCCCGGCGGATGGCCTCGCCCTGCTCGACCTCCCCGACGCCGTCCACCCACGCCGCGTACAGGGCGACCTTGTGGCCCAGCAGCCCGGTGTCCGGATGCAGTTCACCCAGCGGGATCACCGCCGTCGCCGTGGCGGAGATCTCCTCCCGCAGCTCCCGGGCGACGTTCTGCTCGGGCGTGGCCCCCGGATCCCCGAAGCCGCGCACCACCTCCCAGTGCCGGCTCCGGGTCGCGTGACGGTGGTGCTCGATCAGCACCACCCTCTTCTCGGGGCCGGCCAGCGGCAGGACCACCACGCCGGGCGACGAACCCGGGGGCGGCACGATCCGGTCGTACAGGCCGAGGCGGCCGTCGGGGAAGCGCACCGGGTCGCGCAGATACCACAGGTAACGTCCGGCCGACACCACACCGGCCGGGACCGGCCGGAGCGCTGCCCGCAGCCGTGCCCACAGGACCCCGAGCGGCCCGCCGTCCCCGCCCGGCCGAACGGTGGTCATCCGGCGCCGGGCGTCGCGGATCAGCGCCGGGTCGGTGAGGATGCGGATCCCCCCGGGATCGTCGCGGAACCACTCCGGTACCTCTCGGCGCAGGGCCTCGTACCGGTTCATCGGGGGCTCGGCAGACTGGGCAAGGCGTACTCCGGGTCAGTATTCGGGCAGGTCTTCGTTGTCCTGGGTGGTCGTCGACGCGGTGCCACCCGGGGCCGGGCCGCCCGTGTCCCGGTAGCCGGGCAGACGCTGTACCAGGTCGTGGAACTGAGCCCATTCTCGTTCACTGGCCAGCCGTACGGTGGCGATCTCGCGGGCGAACCGCTGCTCCTGCCGTCCGGCCAGGCGGTTGCGCAGCACCAGTTGCACCGAGCCGGTCAGTGAACCGCTCACGGTCAGCGGCACCACCGAACCGGCCACCTCCCAGAGATCGTTGCCGCTGACCGCCGTGAACACGGCCGCGCCCACGGTGACGACGACCTCGACGACCGGACGCCAGGCGGCCGCCCGGGCCTGCCGGCGCTCCCGCGCCAGCTTCAAAATCTCCGAGTTGAGCCGGACGTAACAGTCGAAGACCTGTCCGGCGCCTTCGTGGAACGCCTCCGGAGCGGCGGTCAGCGCGCCGAACGCCTCGATGTAGGCGTTCCAGACGGAACTCTGCCGCAGCCGCCAGATGTCGTGCAGGGTCAGGTCGTTCACCGCCCGGGGCGTCAGCCGGTCCTGGACCGCGGCGAAGGACTGCCGCCGCAGGAACGTCAGCAGCTGCTCCGGATCCTGGACGACGCCGACGGTGGCGGCCCTCGCCTCGCGGGCCTCCTGGAGCACCACCCGCCGCAGGCTGCCGACCGGGGTGAGGGGATAACGCCCCAGCGCGTCGGCCAGGTTGACGTTGTAGATCAGGTCCAGCAGCTGCTTTATCTCCGCGGCGAACGGCTTGTCGCGGTCGTACCTGCCCTCGGCGACGTTCGTCCCGGGGACGGACACGAACTCCTCGTACAGGGTGTTGCGGACGACCTGCTGCCTGCGCACGCGGCGGCTGTTGCTGAAGCCGACCACCTCGCCGAGCCGTTCGCCGAACCGGTCCGCGTCCTCGCGGGCCACTCCGACCTGGGCGGCGAGGACGTCGATGTCCTTGGCGGTGAGTCCCTGGACCTTCTCCGTGAACGGCTGGTACAGCCGGATCATGGTGCGGTCGCGGTTCTCCTGGTCGCCGGGGGAGTCGTCCCAGGACATGCGCACACAGCGCACCCGGTCACTGGCGGCCATGCCCGCCAGTGTCTCCTGCCAGGCGCTGAACCCGTCGCGCCGCACGTGGAGATGGGCGGGCGGTTCCTCGGCCGGATGCCGTTCGTTCAGGAGGAAGGGGACGATGGCTCCGGAGGCGAGGAGCCTGCGGTGTGCCGCGCGGGCCTCCCCCTCCTCCGCGAGGTCGCGGCTGATCGCGTCGTTGTTGTAGAAGTAGGCCCGGTTGATGACGACCTGGCTGGCGTTGATGAGGCTGCGGAAGTACTCGGCCCGGACCTCCCGGATGCGCTGTCGGCCCACCTGGTCCAGGGAGCGGCCGTGCTCGATCATCTTCCTGGTGAGCTGTGCGGGGACCCACTGGTTGTCCAGCGATTGCGCGATCACGGCGCCCGGGTCCAGCTGTTCGGGCTGGATCGGCGACATCAGGCTGTCACTGCGGTCGACGTCAGTCATCTGCGGCTCTCGGGGTTCTCGTGTCCGGGCTGGCACCTCAGGGGTACACCGCCGGGCGATGGGCGTGAGGCCAACGCGGTTTTCCGCCACTCAATATGACGCAAAATCAGCTCGGCGCCGGGAACGTCGTCGAGCGGGGCGGGGGCAGGGCCGCCCAGATGTCCCCGGTGCGGCCGGGCGAGAGACGCATCAGTGTCAGCGCCTTCGCGGGCAGTGGGTCGTCACGCAGGGCCGCGAGGTCCGGGGTGTGCGGCAGGCCGGGCAGGGCCGCCGTCAGGGCCGAGGCCAGAGCCGGTCCCGAACCCGCCGTGCCCGCCAGCGCCCCGGCCACCAGGGAGCCGAACAGCTTGCGGCGCAGGGTGGTCGCGTCGTCCGTGATCAGCCGGCCGGTCAGGTCCGGCGCCGGGACGCCGTGGCGGGCCAGCCGGGCGGGGCTGATGCGGATGTCGGCGAGGTCCCGGTAGACCAGCCGCCGGGGACTGCCGTCGGCGGCGAGGATCACCAGGAGGTTCTGCCCGTGGGCCTCCAGCGCGACCCCGAGGTCGAGCAGCCCGAGACCCACCGTGAGCGCCAGCCGGGTGAACGCGGCCAGCCAGGCGGGATCACCGGGCAGGGACGTGCCGGCGAGCGCGGCCACCGGGAGCACGCGTTCGCCCGGGTTCGTGTACACCTCGGGTGACTCGCGCAGCAGTGCCGCCAGCGCGGGCGAGCCGGCGGTGATCGCGCCGAGGGTCCGGGTCACGTGCAGCAGACCGTCCGTACGCGCCGCCAGTTCCTCGCCGAGGGACGACAGCACCGCGGCGGCCTCCACCGAGTACGCGGAGATGTCCCGCACCGACGACGTCAGCCGGGCACTGAGCGCGGTCTTCACATGCGGACCGCCCGGGAGCGCCAGCGTGCGCAGGGACATCAGCGGACGGGCCGGGCGCCAGGGGTCGTACGGCCGCCGGAGCGCATGCGCGGCCTGCCACGGGTGCACCGGCACCAGCAGCCGTGCGCCGTCGCGCAGTTCGGCGGGCCAGTCACCGGTCACCAGACACCGGTCCGCCGGCACGGGCACCGTCCCCAGCTCCACCACCGGCCCGTGCTCCGGGCCGTACGCCAGCTGGTCCGCCACCGAGAACCCGGGCCGCGCACGGCAGTTGGGGTGGAACGGATGCCCGTCGACGACCCGCTGCTCCCACTCCCAGTCGTGCGCCGGCCACTCCTTCGGGTGATCCGCACCGGCCCGGGACAGCGCCAGCGAGGCCACGCTGTGGGCCAGTTCGGCCGCGAAGGAGGACGCGTGCGGCACCCCGAGGGCGGTCATCAGACGCGCCGGGTCCGCGTACCGCTCCCGGCCGAGGCGGACCGCCGTGACGTACGCCCCCGTGGCGTACGGGTCCGCGTGCGGGCCGTGCAGCGTGCGGCCGTCGGCGAGGCGCAGGGCGAGGCCGTGCGGCCCGGGCGTCCGGCGGGTGAGCCACGGCAGCGGCTCATGGACCAGCGCCCGCCACAGGCGGGTCAGCACGGCGGCGCGGGCACCCGGCAGCTCGGCCGCGTACCGGGGCAGCAGGCCGGGCCGGACGGCGGCCAGCTCGTCGGCGACCTCGGTCTCGGCGGTCGGGGGACGGTCCACGGGCGGCTCCTCGGGTACGCGGGGCACGGCACGATTGTCGGGGACGACAGCCATACTGATCGCGACCGGCTCCCGGAGGACGTCCCGGCGTGCGCGGGGACGGCCGCGGGCCCCTCCGGACGACGGACGCCGGACATGGACACGGACGACGACGGACGACGACGGACGAAGAGAACGCGTGGACCTCACACCCTCCGCCGGTGAGACCGGCCGCCGCGCCGACGCGTACGCCGCAGCGCCTCTGCTCAACTGCCTCCTGCGGGAGGTGGCCGAACCGCTCGCGTACGCCGGGGAGCGGCGCGTCCACCGGCTGCCGGGCGGACGGCTGCTGCGGGTGCGGGCCGGGCGGCGCCCCGCCGACCCCGAGGTGCGCACGGCCGGGGTCTGGCGCCGGATCGGCCATCCGGAGCTGGTCAAACTGGTCGCCGAGGAGCTGCGCCGGCACACGGGACTGCCCGGCGGCGACCTGCCCGCCGAGATGATCGACAGCAGGGACACCGTCGCCGCCCTGCTCACCGCCCGCGAACGGGCCACGCCCCCCGAAGACCCGTATCTGCGATCGGAGCAGTCCCTGCTCACCGGCCATCCCCACCACCCGGCGCCCAAGGCACGCGGCGGCGGCCCGGCCGCGTCCTGGCTGCCGTACGCCCCCGAGGCGCACGCCCGCTTCCCGCTGGTGCTGCTCGGCGTCCGCGAGGACCAGGTGGCCGAGGAGGGCGACACGACCGCCCTGGACGCCCTCGGCACGGCCCCGCCCGGCTACCGGCTGCTGCCCGCCCACCCCTGGCAGCTCGACCTGGTCGCCCGCGACCTCGCCCCCGCCCTCGCCGACGGCCGTCTGCTGCGGCTCGGCACGAGCGCGTTCCACGCCTGGCCCACGGCGGCGGTCAGAACGGTGTACGAGCCGGGCCGCGACCTGTTCCTGAAGTTCAGCCTGGACGTGCGCATCACCAACGACATCCGCCGGCTGTGGCGCCACGACCTGCTCGGGCTCCGCCGTACCGACAGTGCCGCCGGGCGCGCCTTCGCGGCGATGGGCCCGCCCGCGGCCTGGCTCAGCGACCGCGGCTACCGCACCGCCGCCTTCGCCTTCGAGGAGCTGGCCGTGCTGGTCCGGGACGGGCTGTGCGACCACCTCGTGCCGGGCGCCACCCCGCTGCTCGCCGCCGCCCTCGCCGAGGGCTTCGACGGCAGTCCGCTGGCCGCCACCGCCGACCCGGCCGGCTGGTGGGAGGCGTACCTGCGGCAGGTCCTCCCGCCCGCCCTGACCGCCTTCGGTGACCACGGGGTCGTCCTCGAGGCCCACCTGCAGAACACCCTCGTCGCCGTCGACGCGTCCGGTACGCCCGTGCAGGCCCTGTTCCGGGACGCCGAGGGCGCCAAGCTGCTGCCGGACGTGTCCCGCGCCGCCGGCTGGGAACGGCTGGTGTACTGCCTGGTCGTCAACCACCTCACCGAGATCGCCGGCGCCCTCGCCGACCACCACCCCGGCCTCGACCCGTGGCCCGCCGTCCGCCGCGCACTCGCCCGGCACCATCTGCCCGAGATCCCCGCCCTGCTGACCGCGCCCACCCTGCCGGGCAAGACCAACCTGCTGCTGCGCTGGACCGGCGCGGCCGGCGCGGACGCCCGCTATCTGCCCCTGCCGAACCCCCTGCGCACCGGCTGACACCGAGCCGCCCGGGGGGACGAACCGTGCCGGCGGCGGCGCGGTCGACGTCCGAATACCGCTGGTACGGCCGCCCGGAATGATGCACAGTGCCTCCGTGGACAGACGACGGCTCGACGACACGGCCCCCGCGGCGGCGGCCGCTCGCGGGTACACGCTGACCGGTGGCGACGGCCGGCCGTACCGCAGCGACGTGCCCGGCCGGTTCGGTGGCTACCGGCGCGGACGCATCTACGGACGACTGGACTGCCCGTCCGCTCTGCGGCACATCACTCGCGGGAACTACGTGCGCCACCGTGTGTTCTTCGCGGACGAGGCCACCGCCCTCGCCGCGGGGTACCGGCCGTGCGCGGTCTGCCTGCCCCTTCGCCACCGGGCATGGCGGAAGGGGGAGCCGTCATGAGCGAGCCCTCACCCCGGCTGGACCCGGCCGTGCTCGCCGGATACGGGCCCTGGACCGCTCCCCGGCCGCACACCGGCCGCGAACTCGAGCGCGTGCTGGCACTGCTGGAAGCCTGCGGAGTCCGTGGCGGCAGTGTCGCCCTGGGGCACGGCCGGGACGCCGCGTCGAGGGCTGCCGCCGCGGCGTTCGCCGACGCCTGGCAGGAACGCGGCGGGCAGCTCGCCGCGGTCGTCGACTGGCCGGAGGACGCCGCCTCGTGGCTGCGCCAGGCCCGCAGGCTGACCGACCCGGAGCCGGACGCCTGGGTGGTGGCCGCGGCGCCCGTCGGCTGGGCCCAGCTGAGCCGTCGGCTCCGGCACAGCACCGGCTGGGACCCGCGCCGCACGTTCGGCTTCGCGGCCGCGGGGGACACGCGCCTGGTAACCGCCGCGGGACCGGGCGTGCTGGACGGGATGCGCGGCGCCACGTCGGAGGGCAGGGTGTGGACGATCCGGCGCGGCTGGGTCATGGAGTCCGCCGACGGGTGACCGCCGCCCGCTGCACCCCTCCTCGGCCGTCACTCTCTCCGCGCCTGCGCCTGCGCCCGGCCGAGCCGGCCCCGTTCGTCCGCGGATGATTCCCGTAGGCGCGGCAGATCATCCGGTCACCGACGGCAACGGCTCCGCCCCGGCTCAGTTCAGCGCGTCGAGGGCGGCGATGATGTCGGCCGGTTCGGCGCGGGTGGTGTAGTCGGTGTCGACGAAGGCCCAGCGGATGGTGCCGTCGCGGTCGATGACGTAGGTGGCGGGCAGCGGGAGGGTGCGCGGGTGGCCGCCGTTGACGCGCTGGAGGTCGAAGCCGAGCTTGTCGTAGACGGCGGCGAGGTCGTCGGGGAGGTCGAAGGCGAGGCCGTACTGCTTGGCGGTGTCGGAGCCGATGTCGCTGAGCACGTCGAAGGCGAGGTCGTGCTTCTCGCTCAGGGTGAGGGACTCGTCGGGGATCTGCGGGGAGACGGCCACCAGGCGGGCGCCGCGGGCGGTGATGGCCTCGTGGTGCTGCTGGAGGGAGCGCAGGGCGATCTGCTGACGCTGCTCGCCTACGGCGTCAACCTGCGCTCCCGCGCCGGCGCGGACGCCGCGACGCTGCGAGCGACGGTGACCGCCGCCCTGGACTCGATCGGCGTCCGGGCGGCGGCATAGCCGTGCGTGGATCGGAACGGGTGCTCGCGGCCTGACAGACCGCACCCCGGAAGCCGAGCGGGGCGGCGAGACGCTCCTCCCCGGCTGTCACACGCGGTTACTATGCTCACTTCATGCCGGAGGCCGGAGGCATGGGGCGCACCGCCCTGGACGGACCGCTGGGGAGACGGGGAGACCAGCGTGCCGGCCGAAACCCCCCGCTTGCTCCCCAGGGCTGATCGGGGACGTGCCCCCGAAGGGCACCGCAGGAGAGTCGCCGGGGAACGCGAGGCGAATGAGCGATGGGGTCGTGGAAGATGTTGAGAGAGGTCACCGCCACCCGATATGTCGCCCCCCTCCGCTCAGGCGGCTCCGTCCCCGGCGTCGTCGAGGCCGACGACCTCGGCACCTACGTCGTCAAGTTCACCGGTGCGGCGCAGGGGCACAAGGCGCTGGTCGCCGAGGTCATCGTGGGAGAACTCGCCCGCGCGCTCGGCCTGCGCTTCCCGGAGCTGGTCCTCGTCCGCTTCGACCCCGCCATCGCCGCCGCCGAGCCGCACCAGGAGGTGCGCGAGCTGCACAGTGCCAGCGCGGGCGTCAACCTCGGCATGGACTATTTGCCGGGCGCCCGGGACCTCACCCCGGAGATCGCGCGGCTCTTCCCGGTGGATCCGCTGGAGGCCGGCCGGATCGTGTGGCTCGACGCCCTGACCGCCAACGTCGACCGTACGGTGCACAGCTCCAACCTGATGGTCTGGCCGACGTTCGGCACCGCGCCCCCGCGGCTGTGGCTCATCGACCACGGCGCCGCCCTCGTCTTCCACCACCGCTGGGACACCACGGCCCCGGGCAGGGCGTACGACTTCCGGCACCACGCCCTCGGCCAGTACGGCCCCGACGTGCGCGCCGCCGACGTGGAACTGGCGCCCCGCGTCACCGAGGAACTGCTGCGCGGGATCGTCGCCGAGGTGCCGGACGCGTGGCTGGCCGAGGACGCCGGGTTCGCCACCCCCGACGACGTCCGCGACGCCTACGTCGGCTACCTCCTGGCCCGCGTCCGGCTCTCCGCCGAGTGGCTGCCCACCGACTTCCCGAGCCGTGCGGAACTCGCCGCCGAGGAGGCCGCCCGCGCCGCGAGGACGCAGGCGGGCCGCCCGGACTGGCTGAAGTGGGTCCCCGACCTGCACGGCAGGGCGGGGACGGAGGAGGACGGGACGGTGCGTCCTCGGTGAGCCGGAAGGCCGGGACCGGCTACCGCAGCCGCTCGTACGCCGGCAGGGTGAGGAAGTCGGCGTAGTCCTCGTCCAGGGCGACCTGCAGCAGCAGGTCGTGCGCCTCCTGCCAGTGTCCGGCCGCGAACGCCTCCGCGCCCGTCTCCTCGCGGATGGCGTCGAGTTCCTCGGCGGCCACCTTGCGGGCCAGCTCCGGCGTGGCCTTGACGCCGTTCTCGAACTCGACGCCCGCGTTGATCCACTGCCAGATCTGGGAGCGGGAGATCTCGGCGGTGGCCGCGTCCTCCATGAGGCCGAAGATGGCGACCGCGCCGAGACCGCGCAGCCAGGCCTCGATGTACCGGATGCCGACCTGGACGGCGTTCACCAGGCCCGCGTACGTCGGCCTGGCGTCGAGCGAGTCGACGGCGATGAGGTCGGCGGCGTCGACGTGCACGTCCTCGCGGAGCCGGTCCTTCTGGTTCGGCCGGTCGCCGAGGACCCTGTCGAAGGACTCCATGGCGATCGGCACCAGGTCGGGGTGGGCGACCCAGGAACCGTCGAAACCGTCGTTCGCCTCACGGTCCTTGTCGGCGCGGACCTTCTCGAAGGCGACCCTGTTGACCTCCGCGTCCCTGCGGGACGGGATGAACGCGGCCATGCCGCCGATGGCGTGCGCGCCGCGCTTGTGGCAGGTGCGGACGAGGAGTTCGGTGTACGCCCGCATGAACGGGGCGGTCATCGTGACCGCGTTGCGGTCCGGGAGGACGAACTTCGCGCCGCCGTCACGGAAGTTCTTCACGATGGAGAACAGGTAGTCCCAGCGGCCGGCGTTGAGCCCCGAGGCGTGGTCGCGCAGTTCGTAGAGGATCTCCTCCATCTCGTACGCGGCCGTGATCGTCTCGATCAGCACGGTGGCGCGGACGGTGCCCTGCGGGATGCCGACGTGGTCCTGCGCGAAGACGAACACGTCGTTCCAGAGCCGGGCCTCCAGGTGCGACTCCGTCTTCGGCAGGTAGAAGTACGGGCCCTTGCCGAGGTCGAGCAGGCGCTGCGCGTTGTGGAAGAAGTACAGCCCGAAGTCGACCAGGGCGCCCGGCACCTGGCGGTCGTCGGCGTCGACGAGGTGCCGCTCGTCGAGGTGCCAGCCGCGCGGGCGCATGACGACGGTCGCCAGTTCCGCGGCCGGGCGCAGGGCGTACGACTTGCCGGTGCGCTCGTCGGTGAAGTCGATGTTCCGGGTGTAGGCGTCGCTCAGGTTGAGCTGGCCGAGGACCACGTTCTCCCAGGTCGGCGCGGAGGCGTCCTCGAAGTCGGCCAGCCAGACCTTCGCCCCCGAGTTGAGCGCGTTGATGGTCATCTTGCGGTCGGTGGGCCCGGTGATCTCGACGCGCCGGTCGTTCAGCGCGGCGGGGGCCGGGGCGACCTTCCAGGAGTCGTCCGCGCGGATCGCGGCCGTCTCGGGCAGGAAGTCGAGCGTGCAGGTGCGGGCGATCTCGGCGCGGCGCCCGGGCCGGCGGGCCAGGAGTTCGTCACGGCGCGGGGTGAACCGCCGGTGCAGCTCCGCCACGAAGGCGAGCGCGGCGTCCGTGAGGACCTCTTCCTGCCGGGGCAGGGGCTCGGCGTCGACGATGGCCAGCGGGGACGGCGCTGGTGCGGACATGAGCTGTCACTTCCTTCAGCGGTGGCACCTCGTGCCAAGGGGCACGAACAGGACTGTGGGCGCCCATGGTGCGGTCGGACGCTTCTGATCAGTGGATACTAATTTCCTCATCGTGGAACTTCAATGGTTTGTTGATGTCGAGATTCTCCCGGTCGAGGCAAGGTGGCGCACGGTGCCACCCCGCTCACTCCAGGTGGCCCAGGTCGGCCTCGGTGTCGATGTCGTACGGTTCGGCCACGTCCGCGCACTCCACGAGCCGTATCCGGTCCTCGTGCGCCTTCAGGTAGGCCCGCGCCCCGCGGTCCCCGGTGGCCGTCCGCGCGATGCCCGCCCAGTGGGCCGCGCCGAACAGCACCGGATGCCCGCGCACCCCGTCGTAGGAGGCCGCGGCCAGCGAGGTCCCGTCCTCGTAGGCGCCGAGCACCCGGGCCGCCGCGGCGGGTCCGATACCGGGCTGGTCCACCAGGCTCACCAGCGCCGCGCGCACCCCCGTACCGGCGAGCGAGGCCAGGCCCGCGCGCAGGGACGACCCCATGCCCTCGGCCCAGTCCGGGTTGTCCACGAGCACGCAGCCGGCCAGCCCGGCACGCCGTCTCACCTCGTCCGCGCGGGCGCCCAGCACGACGTGGATCCGTCCGCATCCGGCCGCCCGCAGCACCCCGGCCGCGTGCTCGACCAGGGGCCGCCCCCGGTGCGCCAGCAGTGCCTTGGGCCGTCCGCCGAGCCGGCTGCCGCCACCGGCGGCGAGCAGCAGACCGGCGACGTCCGTCCGCGGATCGTGGTTCTCCGTCATGGGTCCTGCATACCCGACAGGGACGGAACCGGCCGGGTTTTCCGGCGCGGATTCCGTAGGGCTGAATTTCGGTCCGCGCTGTGGCGCTCCCGCACGGGGTGGCGTTTACTGGCCCGCGCACGACGGCGTGGCAGGGGGAGGGCTGTGTTGCGGAGCTTGGGGCAGAGGCCGGTGACCGGCAGCGACGAGGACCCGAGGGTGGCGGGACTGCGGACCGCGGTGTCCCGGCTGCGCCGCGAACTCGCCGCGCATCCGGCGGATTTTCCCGACCGGGCCATAGCCGAGGACGAACTCGCGGCGCTGGCGGCGATGGCCTGCGGCGGCTCGCCCGAGATCCCGCGCCTGCGCAGCTCCCTGTTACTGGTCGCCGCGGCGATCGGCTCGGTCAGCGCCCTGTCCCGGGGGCTGAGGGAGGTCCGCGACGCGGTGGACCTGTTCGGCGGCCCACCGAGGACGTGACAGCGCCAAGAACGCGCCGTCGAGGGCGTGGGGACGCACCGGGAACGTGAGAACGCCGGTCCCCGGACCCGGCCGCCGGGCGCGGACGGCTGGGCGACCTGGGGGCCCGGGGTTTCCGTCCCCGGCCCCGCGCCCGAAGCCCCGGGAACCTTCGTTCGGATCAGGCCGGATCAGGAAGCGGTGCCAGGGCCCGCGAGCCCGGCATGATCCGAACGAGAGGGCCTAGGCGCCCGAACTCGCCAGTGCCTGGGACAGTTCGACGGCGACCTGCTGGAGCACCGGCACGATCTTGTCCGTCGCCGCCTCGGTGACCCGTCCCGCCGGCCCGGAGATCGAGATGGCCGCGGCCGTCGGGGACTGCGGCACGGACACCGCCAGGCACCGCACCCCGATCTCCTGCTCGCTGTCGTCGACGGCGTATCCCGCCCGTCGTACCTCCTCCAGTGCCGCGAGAAAGCCCTCCGGCGTGGTGATGGTCCTGTCGGTGGCCGCGGGCATGCCGGTACGGGCCAACAGGGCCCGCACCTCGTCGTCCGGCACCCCGGCCAGCAGCGCCTTGCCCACCCCGGTCGAGTGGGGGAGCACCCGCCGGCCGACCTCCGTGAACATCCGCATCGAGTGCTTCGACGGCACCTGTGCGACGTACACGATCTCGTCGCCGTCGAGAAGCGCCATGTTCGCGGTCTCGCCGGTCTCCTCGACCAGCCGGGCCAGGTAGGGCCGCGCCCAGGTGCCCAGCAGGCGGGACGCGGACTCGCCGAGCCGGATCAGCCGGGGGCCCAGTGCGTAGCGCCGGTTGGCCTGCTGCCGTACGTAGCCGCAGGCGACCAGCGTGCGCATCAGGCGGTGGATGGTCGGCAGCGGCAGCCCGCTGGCCGCGGACAGCTCGCTCAGGCCGACCTCGCCGCCCGCGTCCGCCATCCGCTCGAGCAGGTCGAAGGCACGCTCCAGGGACTGCACCCCGCCGGCGGCGGAGGGCTTGGCGGAGTCGGTGGTGCTGGCGCTGGACGTCGGCACGGCGCGTTCCTTTCGGGACTGACGGGAGGGCAGAAGCCTACCCGGCGGCCGGTTGACTGCCCGGTTGTGCGTAGCTACGTTCTGCTTGCTGGAATCTTAATTCCGCTTTGTGGAATCGTCCAGGGCGGATGGCGGTCGCCCGCTGTCCAGAAGTGTGCCTCTTGACGGCGGGGAAGCGGGAGTGAAGACTCCTTCAACAGAACGTTGAAGTCCGTTGTGTAGGTGTACATCCCGTTTCCCGGATGTAGAACGGCGGGTACAGAGAGGGGTTCGGGTGTCCGACGCTGAACTGGTGCTGCGCTCGACGCGCGTCATCACCCCGGAGGGGACGCGGGCCGCCACGGTCACCGTCTCCGCCGGCACGATCACGGCCGTCCTGCCGTACGACACCGGGGTCCCGGCCACGGCCCGGCTGGAGGACCTCGGCGACCACGTCCTGCTGCCCGGACTGGTCGACACCCACGTGCACGTCAACGACCCGGGCCGCACCGAGTGGGAGGGCTTCTGGACGGCCACCCGCGCGGCGGCGGCCGGCGGCATCACCACCCTGATCGACATGCCGCTCAACTCACTGCCCCCGACCACCACCGTCGACCACCTGCGCACCAAGCAGGCCGTGGCCCGGGACAAGGCCCACATCGACGTCGGCTTCTGGGGCGGCGCCCTGCCCGGCAACGTCAAGGACCTGCGCCCGCTGCACGACGCCGGCGTCTTCGGCTTCAAGGCGTTCCTGTCCCCGTCCGGCGTGGACGAGTTCCCGCACCTCGACCAGGCCCAGCTCGCCCGGTCCCTGGCGGAGATCGCGGGCTTCGACGGGCTGCTGATCGTGCACGCCGAGGACCCGCACCACCTGGCCGCCGCCCCGCAGCACGGCGGCCCCCGCTACGCCGACTTCCTCGCCTCCCGTCCGCGCGACGCCGAGGACACGGCCGTCGCCGCCCTGATAGGCCAGGCCCGGCGGCTGGACGCGCGCGTGCACGTCCTGCACCTGTCCTCCGGCGACGCGCTGCCGTTGATCCGCGCCGCCCGCGCCGAGGGCGTCCGCCTCACCGTGGAGACCTGCCCGCACTACCTCACCCTCACCGCCGAGGAAGTCCCCGACGGTGCCAGTGAGTTCAAGTGCTGCCCGCCCATCCGCGAGGCCGCCAACCAGGACCTGCTCTGGGAGGCGCTCGCCGACGGCACCATCGACTGCGTGGTCACCGACCACTCGCCGTCCACCGCCGACCTGAAGACCGCCGACTTCGCCACCGCCTGGGGCGGCATCTCCGGCCTCCAGCTCAGCCTCTCCGCCGTGTGGACGGAGGCCCGCAGGCGCGGCCACACCATGGAGGACGTCGTCCGCTGGATGTCCACCCGGACCGCCGCCCTGGCCGGCCTGGACGTGCGCAAGGGCGCCATCGCGCCCGGCCGCGACGCCGACTTCGCCGTCCTCGACCCCGACGAGACCTTCACCGTCGACCCGGCCGGCCTCCAGCACCGCAACCGGGTCACCGCCTACGCCGGCAGGACGCTGTACGGCGTCGTCAGGTCCACCTGGCTGCGCGGTGAGCGCGTCGTCGCCGACGGCGCGTTCACCGAGCCGAGGGGCACCCTGCTCGCACGCCCCCGATGAGCCGCCCCGCGTGCCACCCCCGCTCCCGCACCTCGCCGACCCCCGAAAGGAACCCCTGATCACCGTGACGGCGCTGCACCACTCCTCCCCGGCCCGCTTCACCGGCGACGCGAACCCCTACGGAGGCGGCGACCCGTACGCGGACTACCGCACCGCCGACTTCCCCTTCACCCACCACGCCGACCTCGCCGACCGCCGGCTCGGGGCCGGTGTCATCGCCGCCAACGACGAGTTCTTCGCCGAGCGGGAGAACCTGCTGGTGCCCGGGCGCGCCGAGTTCGACCCCGAGCACTTCGGCCACAAGGGCAAGATCATGGACGGCTGGGAGACCCGCCGCCGCCGCGGTGTCTCCACCGCGCACCCCTGGCCGGCCGCCGAGGACCACGACTGGGCGCTGGTCCGTCTCGGCGCGCCCGGGGTGATCCGCGGGATCGTCGTCGACACCGCCCACTTCCGCGGCAACCATCCGCAGGCCGTCTCCGTCGAGGGCACCTCCGTACCGGGCTCGCCGGCCCCGGAGGAGCTGCTGGGCGACGACGTGAAGTGGACGACCCTCGTGCCGCGCACCCCGGTGGGCGGCCACGCGGCGAACGGCTTCGAGGTCGCCGCCGAGCAGCGCTTCACGCACCTGCGGATCAACCAGCACCCCGACGGCGGCATCGCCCGCCTGCGCGTGTACGGCGAGGTCGTCCCGGACCCGGAGTGGCTGGCGGCCCTCGGCACCTTCGACGTGGTCGCCCTGGAGAACGGTGGCCGGGTCGAGGACGCCTCCGACCGCTTCTACTCCCCGGCCACCAACACCATCCAGCCGGGCCGTTCCCGCAAGATGGACGACGGCTGGGAGACCCGCCGCCGCCGCGACCGGGGCAACGACTGGATCCGCTACCGGCTCGCCGCCCAGTCCCTGATCCGGGCGGTCGAGATCGACACCGCCTACCTGAAGGGCAACAGCGCCGGCTGGGCGTCGGTGTCCGTGCGGGACGGCGAGGACGGCGACTGGACGGAGATCCTCCCGCGCACCCGCCTCCAGCCCGACACCGGCCACCGCTTCGTCCTGCCCGAGCCGGTGGCGGGCACGCACGCGCGGATCGACATCTTCCCCGACGGCGGCATCTCCCGGCTGCGCCTGTTCGGCTCCCTCACCGAGCAGGGCGCGAGCGGCCTCGCCGCCCGCCACCAGGAGCTGGGCGGCTGATCCCCGCCCCGCGCGCGGGGCGCGGCGACATCAGCGCCTTGCGCGCACGCGCGCGGGGCGCCCCCGGCCGGACGGCACCGGGGCGCCCGCGCGTCGCCCCCGCGCACCCCGCCGGCGCCTGCCGGAACTCTTCCGTCCCCCTCCCGCGTTCTGTGCGTGTGACCCTTCAGCAAGAGATCGTCGGCAACGCCATGCAGATGGCGGTCGTCAACCTGCACCCCGGCCAGACCGTGTACTGCGAGGCCGGGAAGTTCCTGTTCAAGACGACGAACGTGACCATGGAGACGCGGCTGTCCGGACCCTCCGGCGGCGGCGGACAACAACAGAACGGCTCGGGCGCCGGCATGGGCGGCATGCTGCGCCAGGCCATGGGTACCGCCATGCAGGTGGGCCAGCGCATGATCGCGGGCGAGTCGCTCGCGTTCCAGTACTTCACCGCCCAGGGCGGCGAGGGCACGGTCGGTTTCGCGGGCGTGCTCCCGGGCGAGATGCGCGCCCTGGAGCTGAACGGCACGCGCGCGTGGTTCGCCGAGAAGGACGCCTTCGTGGCCGCCGAGTCCACCGTCGAGTTCGGCATCGCCTTCGCCGGCGGGCGGACCGGCAGGAGCGGCGGCGAGGGTTTCGTCCTGGAGAAGTTCACCGGTCACGGCACGGTGATCATCGCCGGCGCGGGTAACTTCATCGACCTCGATCCGGCCGACTTCGGCGGCCGTATCGAGGTCGACACCGGTTGTGTGGTGGCCTTCGAGGAGGGCATCGAGTACGGCGTCCAGCGCGTCGGCGGCCTCAACCGGCAGGGCATCATGAACGCCGTTTTCGGCGGCGAGGGCCTGTCCCTGGCCACCCTGGAGGGCAGCGGCCGGGTGATCCTCCAGTCGCTCACCATCGAAAGCCTCGCCAACGCCCTGAAGAAGGCCCAGGGCGGCGACAAGCAGGGGCCGACGGGCGGCATGTTCTCGACCCACACCGGGTGAGCCGGTGAGGCGCGGGGTGCGCGGGCACCGATGAGCGGCGGGCGGGTGCGGGGTCCGAGGGGGGCGGCGGACCCCGCGCCCGCAGTACGGCCGTACGGGCTTTCCGGAGGGCCCCGGCCGGGTTAACTTCCCGAGAACGCGCGTGACGTGATGGGAAAATCTTCAACATTGACGTTGACATGCCAATCTCTACGCGCGTCATCATGAAGCCATGAACTTCCCCCCACGCGCGACCCGCATCGGCGCCGCAGCCGCACTCCTGTCCGCCCTCCTCGTGGGCGGCAGCGTCACCGCCACCACGGCGGACGCCGCCGCGGCGTCCGTCGGCAGCGTCTGCTACGGCGACCTGCCGTCGCAGGCCTACACCACCCTGCGCCTGATCGACCAGGGCGGCCCCTTCCCGTACTCGCAGGACGGGACCGTCTTCCAGAACCGCGAGGGCGTCCTGCCCCGGCAGACGAGCGGTTACTACCACGAGTACACGGTGAAGACCCCCGGCTCCTCCACCCGCGGCGCCCGACGCGTCATCACGGGCAAGGCCTACGACGAGGACTACTACACCGCCGACCACTACGCCTCGTTCGACCTGATCGACTACGGCTGCTGAGGCCGTCCGGCCGGCGAGCGGTTCGGCCGGCGGAACGCTGCGTCCGGCGGAACAGTGCGTCCGGCCCGCGCTCAGCCGGGCTCCCGGCTCTCCGCGACGGCGAACAGCGCGAACGCCAGTACCAGGAGCGCGACGCTCGCGTAGACCCCGTAGCCGTCGAGGAAGTCGAGCCGTTGCACGAGACCGATGTCCCAGTCGGTGAACTCGTGCACCAGGCCCAGCGCCCCCTGCACCAAGGCGACGAATCCGAGGAATTCCAGTAGCGCTTTCACGGTACGAGTCTCGCTCCGCGGCTTTCCCCGCACATCGGCCGCGGGGCGGATTCCGTACCGTCACAAGGCTGTTCGGGGGCGGGCGCCCGCCGCCGAAAGTTCACGGCGCCGCGACTTCGGTCGGTGATCCGGGCGCGCAGCGGCCACGGTGCGCGGTCCGCGCGTAGATTCGCCGACCGTGAGCACTGACGAACCGGCCCGGGCGCCGGGGGAGTTCGCCGGCCGCCGGTGGCTGTTCCCGTCCGCCCTGATCCACGAACTGGACCCGGACGCCGGAACGTCCGGCCGGCGGCCGCGGCGTACGGCGCGCGACTGGGTCGTCGACTTCTCCTCCTTCCTGCTGGCCGTCGGCATCGGCCTGGCGGCCGCCCGGTCCCTGGCCGACGAACCGGGGCTGCCGCACTCCCTGGCCGTCCTCGACCAGGTCCTGGGCGCCCTCGCCTGCGCCGCCCTCTGGCTGCGCCGCCGCCGGCCGGTCGGGCTCGCCGTCGCGATGATCCCGGTCGGCGCGCTGTCCAACACCTCGGGCGGCGCGGCGCTGGTCGCCCTGTTCACCCTCGCCGTGCACCGGCCCTTCCGGTACGTGGCCTGGATCGGTGGTGCCGGCCTCGCGCAGGTCCCGCTCTTCTTCTGGTGGCGGCCCGACCCCGACCTGCCCTACGCCGGCATCGTCGCGTTCACCTCCCTGCTCACCCTGTCCGTCACCGGCTGGGGCATGTTCGTCCGCTCCAAGCGGATGCTGATGCTGAGCCTCAGGGACCGGGCCCGGCGGGCGGAGACCGAGGCACGGCTGCGTGCCGAGCAGGCCCAGCGGCTGGCCCGGGAGGCCATCGCCCGCGAGATGCACGACGTCCTGGCCCATCGGCTCACCCTGCTCAGCGTCCATGCGGGCGCGCTGGAGTTCCGGCCCGACGCGTCCCGGGCGGAGATCGCGCGTGCCGCCGGCGTGATCCGGGAGAGCGCCCACGAGGCCCTCCAGGACCTGCGGGAGATCATCGGCGTCCTGCGGACCGGTGACGCCGACGAGCCGTCCGGTGGGCGGCCCCAGCCGACCCTGGCCGCGCTGGACGCCCTCGTCGCCGAGTGCCGCGAGGCCGGCACGAAGGTCACCCTCGACCGGCGTGTCACCGACCCGGCCGCCGTCCCCGCCTCCGTCGGCCGCACCGCCTACCGCATCGCCCAGGAGGCCCTCACCAACGCCCGCAAGCACGCCCCCGGCACCGAGGTCACGGTCCGCCTCGCCGGCGCCCCCGGCGACGGCCTGACCGTCACCGTCACCAACGCCGCCCCGCCGGCCCGCGTCCCGCCGGTCCCCGGCTCCGGCCAGGGTCTGATCGGCCTCACGGAACGCGCCACGCTGGCGGGAGGACACCTGACGCACGGCCCGGGGCCCGACGGCGGGTTCGAGGTGCGGGGGTGGCTTCCGTGGGCCCGGGCGTGACGGGCGTGGCGGGTGCCCCGAGGTACCGGTCCGCCCCGTCCGTTCCCGCTCCCCGCCGTGATTACGTGACCCCATGACTGCGACCCCGATCAGACTCCTCCTCGTGGACGACGACCCCCTCGTACGGGCCGGACTGGCCCTGATGATCGGCGGGGCCGAGGACATCGACATCGTCGGGGAGGCCGCCGACGGCGCGGAGGCCGAGGAACTCGTGCGCCGCACCGCGCCGGACGTCGTTCTCATGGACCTCCGTATGCCGTCGGTGGACGGGCTCACCGCCACCCGGCGGCTGCGGGCGCGGCCCGACGCGCCCCAGGTCGTGGTGCTCACCACCTTCCACGCCGACGAACAGGTGCTGCACGCCCTGCGCGCCGGCGCCGCCGGCTTCGTGCTGAAGGACACCCCGCCCGCCGAGATCGTCGACGCCGTGCGCCGGGTCGCGGCCGGCGACCCCGTCCTGTCGCCCGCCGTCACCCGGCAGCTGATGCGGCACGCGGCCGGCAACGCCGCCGACGTGCGGCGCGCACGCGCGCGGGAACGCCTCGCCGTCCTCAACGACCGGGAACGCGAGGTGGCCGTCGCCGTCGGCCGCGGACTCGCCAACGCCCGGATCGCCACCGAGCTGTTCATGAGCGTGGCCACGGTGAAGACCCACGTCTCCCGCATCCTCGCCCGTCTCGGCCTCGACAACCGGGTGCAGATCGCCCTGCTGGCCTACGACGCGGGATGGCTGGAGAACGACGACGAGCCCTAGGGTCTTTCGTTCGGATCGGGCCGGATCAGGGAGCGGGTCCTGGTGCCGTGCATCGCACGGCGGAGGAGGGCGCCATGGCGGAGCCATGGCAACCGACGACAACGCGGCGAAGTGCGGTGCCAGGACCCGCGAGCCCGGCATGATCCGAACGAGAGGGCCCAGGGTCCGACGAGGCCGTCGAAGTACTGGGGGCCGGTCGGCCGTCAGGTCCCGTGCGTGCGGCTCGGGCTGGTCAGCCGTACGGATGCGACGCCCGGTCCGGGACCTCGCTCAGGGCCACCGGCCGCCGCTCCCGGCGGGAGATCTCGCAGGCCTCCGCGATCCGCAGCGCCTGCAACGCCTCCCGGCCGTCGCACGGGTTGGGCCGCTCGCCCCGCACGACCTCCACGAAGGCCTCTAGTTCGGCCTCGTAGGCGGGCCCGAACCGGTCCACGAAACCGGACCACGGCTTGTCGGCGGGCGGCGGGCCGGTCGGCTCGGTGGACGCCAGGGGCGTGCGGTCGTCCAGGCCCACCACCACCGTGTCCCGCTCCCCGGCCAGCTCCATCCGTACGTCGTACCCGGCGCCGTTGAGCCGCGTCGCCGTCGCCGTGGCCAGGGTGCCGTCGTCCAGGGTGAGCAGCGCCGCCCCGGTGCCGACGTCACCCGCGTCGCGGAACATCCCGGGACCGCCGTCGGAGCCGGTGGCGTAGACGTCGAGCACCTCGCGGCCCGTGATCCAGCGCAGTACGTCGAAGTCGTGGATCAGCGTGTCACGGAACAGCCCGCCGGACACGGGCAGCCAGTCGGCCGGGGGAGGGGACTGGTCGCAGGTCATGGCCCGCACGGTGTGCAGCCGGCCGAGCCGGCCCGCGCGCACGGCCTCCCGGGCGCCGGCGTAGCCCGCGTCGAAGCGCCGCTGGAAGCCCATGTGCAGCACCGTCCCGGCCGACTCCACCTCGGCGAGGGCGGCCAGCGTGCCCGGCAGGTCCAGGGCGATCGGCTTCTCGCAGAAGACCGGCAGCCCGGAGCGGGCGGCCCGGCCGATCAGCTCGGCGTGGGCCGGTGTCGCCGTGGTGATCACCACCGCGTCCACGCCCCACCTGAAGATCTCGTCCACGCCCGGCGCCGCCGTCTCGCCCAGCCGGTGGGCCAGCTCGTGGGCGCGCGCCGGCTCCGCGTCCGTCAGGATCAGCGAGCCGACGTCGCGGTGACGGCTGAGCGTCCTCGCGTGAAGGGTGCCGATGCGGCCCGTACCGATGACCCCGATGCGCATGGAAACAAAGTGAACGGCGACCCCGCACCCTGTCAATTCATATGTCCTGACAATCGGACTACACGACTTCCCGTCAACCGGGCACCGGACTACGCTCGGGCGCGTGCCGAAACCAGATGTGGACCCGACCGTGCCGCTCGACCTCCGCGTGGACCGTAGCTCCCCGGTGCCGTTGTACTTCCAGCTCGCCCAGCAGCTGGAGGCCGCCATCGAGCAGGGCCGCCTCACCCCGGGCAGTCTGCTGGGCAACGAGATCGAGCTGGCCGCGCGGCTCGGCCTGTCCCGGCCGACGGTCCGCCAGGCCATCCAGTCCCTCGTCGACAAGGGTCTCCTCGTCCGGCGCCGGGGCGTGGGCACGCAGGTCGTGCACAGCCAGGTCAAGCGCCCGCTGGAACTGAGCAGCCTCTACGACGACCTGGCGGCGGCCGGGCAGCGGCCCGAGACCAAGGTGCTGGTCAACACGGTCGTCCCGGCCTCGGCCACGGTCGCCGCCGCGCTCGGCGTCGCCGAGGGCGGCGACGTCCACCGCGTCGAGCGGCTCCGGCTCGCGCACGGCGAACCGATGGCGTACCTGATCAACCACCTGCCGCCCGGCCTGCTCGACCTGGACACCGGCCGGCTGGAGGCCACCGGGCTGTACCGGCTGATGCGGTCCGCCGGGATCACCCTGCACAGCGCCCGCCAGTCCATCGGCGCCCGCGGTGCCACCGCCGCCGAGGCCGAGCGGCTCACCGAGGCCGAGGGAGCCCCGCTGCTCACCATGCAGCGCACCACCTTCGACGACACCGGCCGCGCGGTGGAGTTCGGCGACCACACCTACCGCCCGACCCGCTACTCCTTCGAGTTCCAGCTGCTCGTGCGGTCCTGACCGGCCCCCGTCCGCGTACGTGCCTTCGTGCCAATGTCCGGACAAGCCGGCCGGCAGACGCTCCCCGGCCGTGTCTCGGCTGCTGCCTGTGTTCGATACTGAGGTGTTTGGGGCTGGTGAGGTCACCGCCGGGACATGCCGACGGCAGAGGTCGCCCGCCCCTCACGCACGTCGGAGCAGAGCAAGAGCACAGCAAGAAGGGCACGGCCTCGTGGCACGGTTTCGGACCTGGGTAGGCATAGCGCTGGCGGGGGCACTCTCCGTGTCGCTCGCGGCGTGCAGCAGCACCGGAGGCAAGCGGGCGGAGGACGCCCGCAAGGCCGCCGCCGCCCAGGGCAGGGCCGCGGTGGACACCCCGCGCTGGACCTTCGCGATGATCACCCACTCGGGAGACGGCGACACCTTCTGGGACATCGTGCAGAGCGGCGCCAGGCAGGCCGCCGTCAAGGACAACATCAAGTTCCTGTACTCGCACGACGACGAGGCCCAGCAGCAGGCACAGCTGGTGGACGCGGCCGTCGACAAGAAGGTCGACGGCATCATCGTCACCCTCGCCAAGCCGGACGCCATGAAGGCCGCCGTGGCCCGCGCCGAGAAGGCCGGCATCCCGGTGATCACGGTGAACTCCGGCTCCGAGGAGTCCAAGGCCTTCGGCGCCCTCAGCCACATCGGCCAGGACGAGACGATCGCCGGCGAGGCCGTCGGCGACGAGCTGAACCGGCGCGGGAGGAAGAAGGCCCTGTGCGTGCTGCACGAGCAGGGCAACGTCGGTCACGAGCAGCGGTGCGACGGCGCCGCCGAGACCTTCCGCGGCAGGCTCCAGAAGCTCTACGTCAACGGCACCAGCATGCCCGACGTCCAGTCCGCGATCGAGGCCAAGCTCCAGGCCGACAAGTCCCTCGACACCGTCGTCACCCTCGGCGCGCCCTACGCCGACACCGCCGTCAAGGCCCGGTCGGACGCGGGCAGCAAGGCCGAGGTCGACACGTTCGACCTCAACGCCACGGTCGCGGCCTCGCTGAAGGACGGCACCCTCGGCTTCGCGGTGGACCAGCAGCCGTACCTCCAGGGCTACCAGGCCGTGGACCTGCTGTGGCTGTACAAGTACAACGGCGACGTCCTCGGCGGCGGCAAGCCGGTTCTGACCGGCCCGCAGATCATCACCAAGGATCAGGCCTCCGCGCTGGCGGAGTACACCGGGCGGGGCACGCGATGAGCGCGACCACACAACCGGTCGCCGACGAGAGGACCCCTTGGACCTCGTCGCTGCGGCGACTGCTCTCCCGCCCCGAACTGGGCTCCGCCGTCGGAGCCCTCGCCGTCCTCGTCTTCTTCGCCTGCGCCGCCGACGGCTTCCTGCGCGCCTCCAGCCTGAGCACGGTCCTCTACGCCTCCTCGGCCATCGGCATCATGGCCGTACCCGTGGCCCTGCTGATGATCGGCGGCGAGTTCGACCTGTCGGCGGGCGTCCTGGTGACGTCCTCGGCGCTGGTCTCCTCGATGTTCAGCTACCAGATGACGGCGAACGCCTGGGTCGGTGTCGGCGTGTCCCTGCTCGTCACCCTGGCGATCGGCGCCTTCAACGGCCTCATGCTCACCCGCACCAAGCTGCCCAGCTTCATCGTCACCCTGGGCACGTTCCTGATGCTGACCGGCATGAACCTCGGCTTCACCAAGCTGATCGACGGCACCGTCTCCACCAAGACCATCGGCGACATGGAGGGCTTCCCGAGCGCCCATGCCGTCTTCGCCTCGACGCTCACCGTCGGCGGCGTCGGCGTCAAGGTCACCATCCTGTGGTGGCTCGGCCTGGTCGCCGTCGCCTCCTGGATCCTGCTGCGGACCCGCACCGGCAACTGGATCTTCGCCGTCGGCGGCAACGAGGACGCGGCCCGCGCGGTCGGTGTCCCGGTCGCCACGACCAAGATCGGCCTCTACATGGGCGTCGCCCTCGGCGCCTGGATCTCCGGCCAGCACCTGCTCTTCTCCTTCGACGCCGTCCAGTCCGGCGAGGGCGTCGGCAACGAGCTGATCTACATCATCGCGGCCGTCATCGGCGGCTGCCTGATCACCGGCGGTTACGGCAGCGCGGTCGGCTCGGCCGTGGGCGCGCTCCTGTTCGGCATGACCAGCAAGGGCATCGTCTTCGCCGAGTGGAACCCCGACTGGTTCAAGTTCTTCCTGGGAGCGATGCTGCTCCTCGCGACCCTGCTCAACGCCTGGGTCCGCAAGCGGGCGGAGGCCTCCGAGTGACACTCGTCGAGCTGACCGGCGTCAGCAAGCGCTACGGCACCGTCCGCGCCCTCGAAGGGGTCTCCCTGGAGGTCCGCGCGGGTGAGATCACCTGTGTCCTCGGCGACAACGGCGCGGGCAAGTCGACCCTGATCAAGGTGATCGCGGGCCTGCACCGGCACGACGCCGGCACCCTGCGCGTCGAGGGCGAGGAGACCACCCTCTCCTCGCCCCGGGACGCCCTGGACCGAGGCATCGCCACCGTCTACCAGGACCTCGCCGTCGTCCCCCTGATGCCGGTCTGGCGCAACTTCTTCCTCGGCTCCGAGCCCCGCACGGGCCTCGGCCCCTTCAAGCGCCTGGACACCGGCCTCATGCGCCGCACCACCCGTGAGGCGCTGCTCCGCATGGGCATCGACCTGCGCGACGTCGACCAGCCCATCGGCACCCTCTCCGGCGGCGAACGCCAGTGCGTGGCGATCGCCCGCGCCGTCCACTTCGGCGCGAAGGTCCTGGTCCTGGACGAGCCGACGGCGGCCCTGGGCGTGAAGCAGTCCGGTGTCGTGCTGAAATATGTGGCTGCCGCACGCGACGAGGGCCTGGGCGTTGTTCTGATCACCCACAACCCGCATCACGCGTATCTGGTGGGGGACAGGTTCGTCCTGCTCCGGCGCGGCACCATGGTGGGCAACCACACACGGGACGAGATCACCCTGGACGAGCTGACGCGCCAGATGGCGGGAGGAACCGACCTGGAGGCCCTGCGCCACGAACTGCAGCGCAGCTGAGCGGCGCGGGGCCGGCCCGGCGCCACGGCTCCCGGCGCGGGTCGCGGCCGGCCGGGACGGAGCCGCGCCCGGCACCGGACGGGCGCTCCCTCGTCCCGCCCCGCGCAGCACTCAGGGTGAGCGTGCGGCAGAATCGACAAGCGATGAGCACCTACCGCGACCTCACCGCCCCCATCGGCTCCCGCCGGGCCCCCGTGCTCCGTACGGTCGGCACCCGCGAACGCCGGTCCCACCTGACCGCGCCCCGGGTGCCGACGGTGGGGATCGACATCGGCGGCACCAAGGTCATGGCGGGCGTCGTGGACGCCGACGGCAACATCCTGGAGAAGCTCCGCGCGGAGACCCCGGACAAGTCCAAGAGTCCCAAGGTCGTCGAGGACACCATCGCCGAACTCGTCCTGGACCTCTCCGACCGGCACGACGTGCACGCGGTCGGCATCGGCGCCGCCGGCTGGGTGGACGCCGACCGCAACCGCGTCCTGTTCGCGCCCCACCTGTCCTGGCGGAACGAACCCCTCCGCGACCGCCTGGCCAGCCGGCTCTCCGTGCCCGTCCTCGTCGACAACGACGCCAACACCGCCGCGTGGGCGGAGTGGCGCTTCGGCGCCGGCCGTGGTGAGGACCACCTCGTCATGATCACGCTCGGTACCGGCATCGGCGGCGCCATCCTGGAGGACGGCCAGGTCAAGCGCGGCAAGTTCGGTGTCGCCGGCGAGTTCGGCCACATGCAGGTCGTCCCCCAGGGACACCGCTGCCCGTGCGGCAACCGTGGCTGCTGGGAGCAGTACAGCTCCGGCAACGCGCTCGTCCGGGAGGCCAGGGAGCTGGCCGCCGCCGACTCCCCGGTGGCCTACGGGATCATCGAACACGTCAACGGCAACATCGGCGACATCACCGGCCCCATGATCACCGAGCTGGCCCGCGAGGGCGACGCGATGTGCGTGGAGCTGCTCCAGGACATCGGGCAGTGGCTCGGCGTCGGCATCGCCAACCTCGCCGCCGCCCTCGACCCCTCCTGCTTCGTGATCGGCGGCGGCGTCTCGGCCGCCGACGACCTGCTCATCGGCCCGGCCCGGGAAGCCTTCAAACGCCACCTCACCGGCCGCGGCTACCGGCCCGAGGCCCGCATCACCCGCGCCCAGCTCGGCCCCGAGGCCGGCATGGTGGGCGCCGCCGACCTGGCCCGGCTGGTCGCCCGCCGGTTCCGCCGCGCCAAACGCCGCCGCGTGGAACGCCACGAGCGCTACGAGCGCTACACCCAGTCCCGCCGCGACCGGGACACGGCATGACCGCGGCGCTGCCGCGCCAGGCCCCCCCGCCGGACGAACCCCGCCGGCCCGCCGAGGACCCGCGCCACAAGGCCAGACGCCGGGCGCTCACCCTGCTGATCATCGTCCTGCTCATCGGCGTACCGGCCGGCTACCTGGTGATCTCCGCCAACCAGAGCCGCAACAGCGGCAAGGACAAGGAGGAGAAGTACTCGGCGACCGGCCTCACCCCGGGCTGGCCCTCGAAGGTGCAGCGCCGCCTCTACCAGGTGACCGTCCCCCACCCCGCCGACGACATCGCCTACTACGAGACCAACAACTGGAAGACCAGCCGCCTGTACGTGCAGTTCCGCACCAACCCCGCCGGCCTGGACAGCTTCCTCCAGGCCATGGGCGCGCGCCGGGACCAGCTGAGGAAGAACGAGATCGCCGTCGGCGAACGCGACCGGAAGGTCAGCGGCTGGAGCTTCACCGGCCCCGGGCCCTGGCGGGGCCTGACCCACACGCAGAAGAACCCGGCGCCCACCCAGGACGTGGTCGTCAACCTGTCCGACCCGGAACACCCGATGGTGTTCGTCGTCTCCCGCACGGTCCCCTGACCACCGGCCCCGCCCCGCCCCGCCCCCGGAGCCGATTGTCAGACCCCGCCCGTAGAGTCGAAGACATCGTGATCCGGCACGCGGACGGGAGGTGGCAGGACGTATGAACGGCACGGCGGCGGTGGCCGAGCGCACGGGCGGCGGCCCGGAGACGGACACCGGGCGCCCGGTCCCGGTGCGCCTCGCGTCCGTCTACCTCCCCGCGCCCCTGCCGCGCGAGGGCCGCCTCGCCTTCTGGGACCCCGAGGGCGACCCGCTGCCCCCCGCGGCCGGGACCGACGCCCAGGAGCTCACGGTCGTACGACGCCACGGTGCCGGCGTGCGCCGCCGGCAGGTGCCCGCGCTGACCCTGCCGCTCGCCGAGGCCCTGCCGCTGCTGGTCCGCGCCCGCCGCGACCCGTCCGCCCACCCGGCCACCGCCTGCTGGGGCGCCGCCACCCTGCACGCCCTGCGGCTCGTCGCCCGTGGCCGGCTGCTCCCCGGCCTGACCCCCTGCGGCCACGACGCCTGGCGGGCCGGCCCGCTGGAACCCGACGACATCGCCCACCTGCGCGCGATCGCCGCCGCCATGCCCCCCGAGGGCCACGCCGTGCCCCTCCCGGGCCCGGGCGCGCTCCGGCTGCCCGAACCCGAGGCCCTGGTCCGTGCCTTCCTGGACGCGGTCGCCGACACCCTGCCCCGCACCCCCGCGGCCTTCTGCGCCGCCGGCCGCCCGTTCGCGGCCCGCGAGCCGCAGGCCCTGCCCGGGGCCCACGCCTGGGCCGCCGAGGTCGCCGCCGGCATGGACGCCGGCGTCCGGATCTCACTCCGCCTGGACCTGTCCGCGTACGACGTCTTCGACGCCGGCGCGCACGAGGACGCGCGCGCCGCGGGAGCCGCGATCGTGCAGGTGCACAGCCTCGCCGACCCCACGCTGGTGGCCGACGCGGCGGCCCTGTGGGCCGGGGAGGCCGACACGGCGTTCGGCCCCCGCGCGCGCGTGGACGCGGCGCTGGCCGTACGGCGCGCCGCCCGTGTGTGGCCGCCCCTGGACCGGCTCGCCCAACAGGATGTACCCGACGTCCTCGCCCTCTCCGAGGAGGAACTGGGCGAACTGCTCGGCGTCGCCGCGAGCCGGCTGGCCGCCGCCGGAGTCGCCGTCCACTGGCCCCGCGACCTCGCCCGCGACCTGACCGCCGCCGCGGTGGTCAGGCCGGCGCCCGGCTCGGCGACCGACGGCACCGGCTTCTTCGAGAGCGAGGACCTGCTCCGGTTCCGCTGGCAGCTGGCACTCGGCGGTGACCCGCTCAGCGAGGCCGAGATGGACACCCTCGCCGAGGCCCACCGCCCCGTCGTACGGCTCCGGGACCGCTGGGTGCTCGTCGACCCCGCCCTCGTCCGCAGGGCCCGCAAGCGCGAACTGGGCCTGCTCGATCCCGTCGACGCGCTGTCCGTCGCCCTCACCGGCACCGCCGAGGTCGACGGCGAGACCGTCGAGGCCGTTCCCGCCGGCGCGCTCGCCGCCCTCCGCGACCGCCTCACCGCGGGCCTGCACCCCGCCGACCCGCCCCCCGGCCTGCACGCCACCCTCCGCGACTACCAGCTGCGCGGTCTCGCCTGGCTCGACCTCATGACCTCCCTCGGCCTCGGCGGCTGCCTCGCCGACGACATGGGCCTCGGCAAGACCGTCACCCTCATCGCCCTGCACCTCAAGCGGGCCCGCACCGAACCCACCCTCGTCGTCTGCCCGGCCTCCCTCCTCGGCAACTGGCAGCGCGAGATCACCCGGTTCGCGCCCGGCGTCCCCGTCCGCCGCTTCCACGGCCCCGACCGCACCCTGGACGACCTCGGCGGCGGCTTCCTCCTCACCACGTACGGCACGATGCGCTCCACCGCCGCGCGACTCGCCGAACAGCCCTGGGGCATGGTCGTCGCCGACGAGGCCCAGCACGTGAAGAACCCGTACTCGGCCACCGCGAAGGCGCTGCGCACCATCCCCGCCCCCGCGCGCGTGGCGCTCACCGGCACCCCCGTCGAGAACAACCTGTCCGAGCTGTGGGCCCTGCTCGACTGGACCACCCCCGGCCTCCTCGGCCCGCTGAAGTCCTTCCGCGCCCGGCACGCCCGCGCGGTGGAGAACGGCGAGGACACCGAAGCCGTCGAGCGCCTCTCCCGCCTGGTCCGCCCCTTCCTGTTGCGCCGCAAGAAGTCCGACCCCGGCATCGTCCCCGAACTGCCGCCCAAGACCGAGACCGACCACCCAGTGCCCCTCACCCGGGAACAGGCCGCGTTGTACGAGGCGGTGGTGCGCGAGTCGATGCTGGCCATCGAGACCGCCGAGGGCATGGCCCGCCGGGGCCTGGTGCTGAAGCTGCTCGGTGCCCTCAAGCAGATCTGCGACCACCCGGCGCTGTACCTGAAGGAGCAGCCGCGCTCCGACGGCCAGGCCGCCCGTTCGGGCAAACTCGCCCTCTTGGACGAGCTGCTGGACACCTTGCTCGCCGAGGACGGCTCCGCGCTCGTCTTCACCCAGTACGTCGGCATGGCCCGCATCCTCACCGCCCACCTGTCCGCGCGCGCGATCCCCGTGGACCTCCTGCACGGCGGCACCCCGGTGCCGGAGCGCGAGCGCATGGTCGACCGCTTCCAGAGCGGGCAGACCCCGGTCCTCGTCCTCTCCCTCAAGGCCGCCGGCACCGGTCTGAACCTGACCCGCGCGGGCCATGTCGTCCACTTCGACCGCTGGTGGAACCCGGCCGTCGAGGAACAGGCCACCGACCGCGCCTACCGCATCGGGCAGACCCAGCCCGTGCAGGTCCACCGCCTGGTCACCGAGGGCACCGTGGAGGACCGCATCGCCGAGATGCTCGCCGCGAAGCGCGCCCTCGCGGACGCCGTCCTCGGCTCCGGCGAGGCCGCGCTCACCGAACTGACCGACCGCGAACTGTCCGACCTCGTCTCCCTGCGGAGGACGCCGTGACGGCCGCCGACCGCCCCGGCGACGCCGCCCGCCGGGCCCTGCGGGCGGCCAGGAACCGTGCCGAGGCCGACACCCGGCCCCCGACCGATCCGGCCCGGTACCCGGCCACGGAAGCCACGCAGGCCTCCGGCGCGGTCGAGCCGGGACCGGGCGAGGGGACGCGTGCGGTGGCTCCGGGCGGCGGTGAGCCGGAGGCCGCTGGGGGAGAGCGAGGCGTGCTGCCGGGTGGGGATGAGCCGAGGGCGGGTGACGGCGACCGGACGGAGCCGGGTGGTGGGGAATCCGAGGCGGGGGACGGCGCGCTCGCGTCGGATCCGGCCGGCGGTGAGCCGGAGGCGGGCGAGGGGGACCGGGCGGCGCACTCGGGTGGGGGTGAGTCCGAGGCGGCTGATGTGGCGCGCGCGGCGCTCAGGGCTGCCGTCGCCACGCGCCGGGAGAGCGGCGTGGCGCCGTCGGCCGCGGGTTCGGCGTCCCGGGCGGGTTCGGCCGGCGCCGCGGGCAGGCGTCCCGGTGACGTCGCCCGTGAGGCGCTGCGCGCGGCCCGGCGGGAGGCGCTGCGCGCGGAGGCGGGGGAGCACCGGGGTGGGCGGCGCGTCCCGCCGCGTTCCGGTCCCTCGGGCCCGGCTTCCCCGTCCGCGCCGGGGGAGAGCAGCGCGGGCGCCGGGACCAGGGCCGTACAGGACATGCGGCACTACCTGGCGAACGCCTTCCGGATGCCCACGTGGGCGGAAACACCGGAGGAGGGGACGGAGCCCGGGGAATCGGGTGAGTCCGGTGGGCCGGTGGGGTCCCGGGGGCCCGGCCTTGCCACGACCGCACCCACCGAGCCGCCCGCTTCGGCGTCTCCGGCCACGCCGCCGGCGGCCCCTCCGGCCTCCACGCCTGTGGCGCCCGTGCGACCGGCACCGGCCTCCAGGCCCGCGTCCGCCTCCGCGGTGCGCGCGCCCGCCCCGCCGACTTCGACGTCCACCTCCCCGCCCGTGCCCTCGACGCCCGCCTCCCCGGCCCCCGCGTCTTCGGCGTCCCCGCCCGCGCCCCCGACCGCATCGCCTCCGCCGGGGGCACGCCCGGCCATTCCCTCGGCTCCGGCCTCCACGCCCCTCTCACCGGCGCCCGCCCTCTGGACGTCTGAGCCCGCGCCTGCCGCACCGGTGGCTCGCGAGCCCGCCGCGGCGCAGGTGCCCGCCACCATGGCCACCCCCCACCGGGACACCGAACTGCGGCGTACGTTCGCGGCGTTCGGGCCCCGGGAGGCCGGCGGGGACGGGGAGTCGTTCGCGGGGACCTGGTGGGGCAACGCCTGGGTGGAGGCGCTGGAGCAGGGGGCGCTGGATCCCGAGCGGCTGGCGCGTGGCCGTGGTTACGCGGACCAGGGGCACGTGGACGCGATCACCGTCACCCCGGGGCTGGTGCTGGCGTACGTGCGCGGCAGCCGCCCCCGTCCCTACCGCGTACAGGTGCGGCTGCGGACGCTGGAGGACGAGGACTGGGAGCGTTTCCTGGACGTGGCGGCCGACCGGCCGGGACACATCGCGGCGCTGCTCGACAAGGAACTGCCCCACTCCCTCGCCGACTGCGGCGTCGGCCTGCTGCCCGGCCCCGGTGACCTCGCCCCCCGGTGCAGCTGCCCCGACTCCGGCCACCCCTGCAAACACGCCGCGGCCCTCTGCTACCAGACGGCCCGCCTCCTCGACGCCGACCCGTTCGTGCTGCTCCTGCTCCGTGGCCGGGGTGAGAAGGAGCTGCTCGACGCACTGTCCCGGCGCAGCGCCGCCCGCGCGGCCCGTGCCGCCCAGGACCGGCAGCCGGAGTCCCTGCCCGGCATCCGGGCCGCGGACGCTCTCGCACCGCGCCGGCTTCCGCCGCTGCCCCCGGCGTTGCCGGTGCCGCCGCATCCTGAGCAGCCTCCGGTGTATCCGTCGGCGCCCGGCGGCCCGGATCCCTTCGCGCTGGACCAGTTGGCTACCGACGCCGCCGCCCGCGCCCACGCGCTGCTCGGTACGGGACGCGATCCGGTCGGCGGGCTGACCCTGTGGCAGGACGCGGTGCGTCTCGCCGCGGCCCGTCCCGGTTCCGGGCTGACGGCCGGCACCCGCACGCTGTACGCCACGCTGGCCGGCGCGGCCGGCCGCACCCCGGCCGACCTGGCGCGGGCCGTCGCGGCCTGGCGGCAGGGCGGCGCGGAGGGGCTGGCCGTCCTGGAGGAGCCCTGGGATCCGCCGGCCGGCCGCTTCGACCGGGCCCGTCCGCTGCTGCTCGCCGCCGACCTCCCGGCGTTCCGCCCCTGGCGCAACCGCCTCACCCACCCGCGCGGCCACGTCCAGATCCGCCTGGGCCGCGACGGCTCGTGGTACGCCTACGAGTCGGAGCCCGGCCAGGACGACTGGTGGCCCCGTGGCACCCCCGACCTCGATCCGGTGGGCGCCCTCACCGGACTCGGCGTACCGGAGGGCCTGTGACCGGCAGCTGGCACCGGAGCGGGCGTCATCGCCCCGCCCGTTCCCGGTGCGGCCCACTGACCTCGCGAGCGCGCGTCACGCGTAGCGCTGCACCAGCAGGCGCTTGAGCACCTTGCCGCTGTGCCCGGTGGGCAGGGCCCGGGTGAACTCGACGCGGCGCGGGTACTTGTAGCCCGCCAGCCGGTCCCGGCTCCAGGCGACGATGTCGGCGGCCAGCGCCGGGCCTGCCGTGAACTCCGGCCGGATCACGACGACCGCGCAGATCTCCTCGCCCAGACGGTCGTCCGGGATCCCGATCACAGCGGTCTGCTCGACGGCGGGATGCCGCAGCAGCGCCTCCTCGACCTCACGGGGATAGACGTTGTAGCCGCCCCGCAGGACGATGTCCTTCTTCCGGTCGACCAGGCGCAGACAGCCGTCCGCCTCCAGCACACCCAGGTCGCCCGAGCGGAACCAGCCGTCGACGAGGGCGGCGGCCGTCGCCTCGGGCAGGCCGAGATATCCGGACATCACGTTGTGGCCCCGGATCACGACCTCGCCGACGTCGCCTGCGGGCAGCAGCTCGATGCGGTCCTCGAGACCGGCCCGGGCGATGCCGACCTCGACGCCGGCGATCGGTGTCCCGACGGTGCCCGGCCGGGTGAGCTGTCCCGGCTGGTTGTAGGCGACGCAGGGGGAGGTCTCGGTCAGCCCGTACCCCTCGTACACCTGACAGCCGAACACCTCCTCGACCCTGTCGAGCACCGGCACCGCCAGCGCCGAACCGCCGCTGTACGCCCGGTGCAGCCGCGGCGCGGGCGTGCCGTCCGGCACCGCCTCCAGCAGCGCGTGGTACATCGTCGGCACGCCCATGAACACGGTGCAGCCGTACCGGGCCATCAGTGCCAGCGCGGCGGGCGCGGTGAACCTCGGCATCAGCACGACCGTCGCGCCGGCGTGGAAGGCCACGCTCATGACGCAGGTCTGGCCGAAGGTGTGGGACAGCGGAAGGCTGCAGAGCAGTACGTCATCGGACTGGACGGCGAAGGGCGAGACGGCCGTCACCTCGATGTTGGTGACGATGTTGCGGTGCGAGAGCATCGCGCCCTTGGGCCGGCCGGTGGTGCCCGAGGTGTACAGGATGGCGGCGATGTCGTCGGGGGAGCTGGGGAAGTGCTCGGCGACGGGGGGAGCCGGCTCGGGTGGGTCCAGCCGTACCCCGTCGGCGTTCTCGACGCCGACCGTGAACAGCGTGGCACCGGTGGTGGCCGCCGCCTTGGCACCCTCGTCCAGCGTCGCCGCGGCGCAGACCAGCGCGCGTGCGCCGCTGTCGGCGAGCACGAACTCGATCTCGCCGGCCCGCAGTTGCGTACTCATCGGGACCACGGTGGCGCCCAGTGCGAGCGTGCCGTAGTACGCGACGGGGAAGTGCGGGCTGTTGGGCAGCAGCAGCCCGACCCGGTCACCGGGGCCGATCCCGTGCCGGCGCATCTCGGCGGCGCAACTGCGGGCGCGCTCCCACAGCAGCCCGTACGTGACGGGGGTGTCCTCGAAGACCACTGCCGGCGCGTCCGGCCGCCGTGCCGCTGTGTCGGCGAGCACGGCGGCCAGGGGTCGGGTCACACCACTTCCTTCACGGGCGAGGACGATCCCCGCCGTACGGAGGCGGTCGGGATGCCCAGGTCGCGCCAGATCCCGGCGAGCGCCTCGGCGAACTCCTTCACATCCGTCGGGGTGTGGGTCGCCGACGGCGCGATCCGCAGCAGTTCGTCACCCTCGCGCACGCTGGGGGCGTTGATGGCCTGCACATAGATGCGGTGCCGGTCGAGCAGCTGCGCGGACGCCTGCTTGCACAGCGCGTCGTCGCCGACCACCGCCGAGACGATGTGCGAGTCGGAGGACTTGTAGGGGATGTCGGCATCGTCCAGCAGACGGTGCAGCAGGCGGGCGTTCTCGGCGAGCCGCTGCCGTTCCACCTCGGAGGCGCGCAGATGCCGCACCGCGGCCAGCGCGCCCGCCGCGGTGGCCGGCGGCAGGGAGGTGGTGAACACGAACGCGCGGGAGGCGGCCCGGACGTAGTCGATGAGCCCGTTGGGACCGGCGATGTAACCGCCCACCGTGCCCAGGCCCTTGGCGAGCGTGCCCATGATGATGTCGAACCGGTCGGCGATGCCCTCGCGCGCCGCGATACCCGCGCCCTCGGGCCCGTACATGCCGATCGCGTGCACCTCGTCGAGGAAGGTGGTCGCTCCGAAACGCCGCGCCAGGTCGGCGATCTCGGCGAGCGGGGCGACATCACCCGACATCGAGTAGACCGACTCCAGCACGATCAGTTTCGGCAGTTCCGGGTCGGTGTCGGCGAGCAGCCGCGCCAGGTGCCCGACGTCGTTGTGCCGGAATATCCGCTTGGTCGCGCCACTGTGCCGCAGCCCGTCGATGATCGAGGCGTGGTTCAGCTCGTCCGAGAACACCACGGTGTTGTCCGGGGTTCCCGCGAGTACCGTCAGCGCACCGTCGTTCGCGGTGTAGCCGGAGGTGAACAGCAGCGCGGCGTCCTTGCCGTGCCAGTCGGCCAGCTCCCGCTCCAGCTCGACGTGCCGGTGGTTCGTCCCGCCGATGTTGCGCGAACCACCGGAACCGGCACCGAACTTGGCCACCGCGTCGTGCACCGCGGCCAGCACCAGCGGATGCTGTCCCATGCCGAGATAGTCGTTGCTGCACCACACGCTCACCTCGGCGCTCCCCTCGGGGACGCGCGCGATGGCGGTCGGGAAGTTGCCGGCCTGCCTGCTGATCTCGAGGAACGTACGCGTGGGTGTCTGCGCCGGGGTGACCTCGGCCGTGAAGTGTTCCAGATGCGTGGGCATGGTTCTCCGAATCTGTGCTGCGGATTGGGGTCCTGCCTGCTGTCAGGCGTGCGACGCGTGCTCCAGTCGCAGGCGCGGCTTGTCGGGCTTTCCAGCCGCGTTCAGAGGGATCTCGTCGAGGACGAGCACCTGTTCGGGGACGTGCGCCGGCGAGAGTATGTTGCCGAGGTGTCCGCGCACCGCGTCGATGGCCACCGAGGCGCCCGGCCGCAGGGTGATCGCGGCGTGCAGATGTTCCATACCGTCCTTGCCCAGGAAGCCGTACACGACCGCCTGGGCGATCCCGGGAAGCGTCAGCATCGCGCGCTCGACCACCGTGGGGTACACCTTGACCCCGTCGATCTTCGCCATGTCGGCGACCCGGTCCAGCAGGTGCAGATAACCGCGCTCGTCGCGGTAGCCGATGTCGCCGGTGTGGTACCAGCCGTCGCGCAGCACCCGCGCGGTCAGCACCTCGTCGAGGTAGCCGTCCATGACGTGCGGGGACCGCACGCGCACCTCGCCGACCTGCCCGTCGTCCAGCGCGGCGCCCGTCTCCAGGTCGCTGATGCCGATCTCGACACCGGGGAACGGCCGCCCCACCGTCGCCCGCAGCTCCGGGTCGGCATGGTCCTCCGGCAGCAGGCAGCTGATCCTGGCGCTCTCGGAGGTGCCGTACTGCTGGAACAGGCTGGGCCCGAACAGCTTCACCGCCTCGGCGAGCCGGGCCGGCGCCGCCGGGCTCCCGGCGTAGTCGATGCGGCGCAGGCCGGCCAGCCCGGCGGCCGCCGGATCACGCAGCCCCCGCTCCTCGAGGCGGTCGAGCAGCCGGTACAGATGACTGGTGGCCATGAAGGTCCGGGTCACCGCGTGCTCGTTCACCGCCCGGATCCAGGGATCCGGCGCGAACTCCTCCAGCAGCACCAGCCGGCCCCCGTCGATCAGCGCGGCATCGGCCAGCTGGCCGACCGTCTGACTCAGCGGGGTGCCGATCAGTGCCGTGATCCGCTCGGCCTCCCGGCCCAGGGCGATCGTGCCGTACACCACGCTGTCCCAGGACCGCCGCGACTTCCTGATGCCCTTGGGCCGCCCGGTGCTGCCGCTGGTGAACGCGATGGCCGCCAGGTCCTCCGGCGACCACGGCACCGGCCGGGCCGGACCCGGATCGTCGCCGGGCGTGACCTCCCGCGCGCCGGGCACGCCGGGCCCGATCAGCGGGACACCGGCCCGCCGCGCCAGCTCGGCCGCCCGGTCGGCGCTGTCCCGGTCGGCGTACAGGACCGCTGCCCCGGTGGTCCGCAGGATCTCCAGCTGGTCGTCGGCCGACAGCATGGCCGTGCTCGACCCCGGGTTGGTCGACCGCAGGTGCCCGACGGCCGCCCTGAGCAGGTGGGCCGCGTGCCGCACCCCGAGTATGTCGGGACTGTTGGGCGCGGTCAGTACGGCGACGACCGTGCCGTGGCCCACCCCGCACTCGTGCAGCGCGCGGTAGATCCCGGTCACCGAGCTGAGGTGCGCGCCCCCGGTGATCCAGGAACCGCGGTGGTGCAGCACCGGTTTCTCCGGTTCCTTCGCGAGCACGGAAAGCAGTTCGGCCACGTAGCCGCCCGCTGCCGCCCACCATTCCCCGCTATCGGTCGCCATACTGATCGCTCCCTCTGACCGGATCTCTTTCGCTTGACAGGGGAAAACCTCGAGCCGGAACGCGGTCGGAACAGCCGGGACCGGGCACCTCGCGAACAGGCTCGAGGGGGATTCGGACGGACGGGGTCCCGGTCAGGTCCCGGCGCTCAGCCCCCCACGAACTCGGCGCGCACCAGCCAGCTGCGTGAGGGCCCCTTCCGGTCCCGGGGCTGGACCTGGAACGGCCAGTCCTCGTGCGCGGTGGTCGGCTCGCCGGGCTCCTTCACGTCGCGCGCCTTCCAGCCGAGCGAGGCCAGGTACTCCTCGGGCTCGTCGGTGCCGAACAGCCACGGCGTGCCGTCCTCCTCCAGCTTGCGGCGGAAGTCGCGGGAGAACGGGCTGCGCAGCAGCGCCTGGCTGACGAAGTCCACGCCCAGCCAGCTGCCCGGCGCGGAGGCCGAACCGAGGGAGCGCAGCAGGTTGGTCGCCTGCTCCTCGGTGAGGAAGAACAGCAGTCCCTCGACGACCCACAGCGTGGGCAGGTCGCGGTCGAAACCGGCCTGCTCCAGGTCGGGCAGCCAGTCCCGGCGCAGGTCGACGGCCACCTCACGGCGGGCCACCCTGGGTCGGGCGGCCAGCGCGGTCAGCCGGCGGCGCTTCTCCTCCAGCAGCGCCGGGAAATCGACCTCGTACACCGTCGCGTCGTCCGGCCAGTCCAGCCGGAACGAGCGGGTGTCCATGCCGGCGGCGACGAACACTATCTGGCGGATGTCGCTGTCCGCCAGGATCTGCTCGACGCTCTCGTCCAGGTATCGGGTGCGGATGGCGATGAACGTGGTCAGTCCGCTGCCGCGGTTCTTCTCCAGCAGGTCGAATCCGCGTGGGGCGGCCAGCTCGCGGGCGAAGGGGTCCGCGAAGATCGCCCGGTCGCCGCGTTCGGTCTCCAACGCCCGCGCCGCGGCCGTCCACTGGGCCGTGTACGAGACGGCTTCCATGAAATGCCTCTCTCCTGGTGCTGGTCAGGCCGCGACGAAGAATGCTTTCTCGATCGCGGCCAGGGTCTGGAAGTCCTGGATGTCGATGTTGTCGAAGTCGATCTCCACGCCGGTCGCGTTCTCGATCACGTAGACCAGCTCCACGAAGGTCAGCGAATCGACCAGGCGGGTCTGGATCAGGTTCTCCTCGGCGTCGATGGTCTGGCGCTCCGGATGCCGTTTCAGGATCCAGTTGCGGACTTCGTCAATCCCTGTCGCTGCCATCTGCACTCCTGTTCTCTGGGTTGCCCGCCGTGAACGCCACCGCCACGGCACAGGGTTCGTCGTGGGTGATGCTCACCGCGATGTGCTCGATACCGGCGCGTCGCGCCAGTTCGGCGGCCCGGCCCGCGAGCCGCACCACCGGCCGGCCGCCGTCGGCGGTCAGGATCTCGATGCCGCGCCACGGCAGGGTCTGGCCGACCGTGTGGAACAGCTTGAACACCGCCTCCTTGGCGGCGAGCCGGCCCGCGATGCCCGGGATGTCGGGACCGGTGTCATCGCGGCAGAGCCGGATCTCCTCCGCGGAGAGCATCCGCGCCAGCAGGAGTTCGTCGTGCACCAGCTCCCGCACCCGGCTGAACGGGACCATGTCGATGCCGACCCGGCCCTCCACCGTCACGGCAGCCGCGCGGCGGCGTCCCGGACCGCCGCCAGCGCCTGCGGCGCGCTCCCGTGAGCGTCCAGCAGCACGGCCAGCCAGCGCTCCAGCCCGAATGCCACGCAGCTGGTGTACGCGTAGCCGGATTCGCCGGCGAGCCGGATGCGGCAGCGTTCACCGAAGAAGTTCCGGTGCGTGTTGACGGACGCGATGGCCAGGTCACCGGCCTGGAACTCGTACTTGACCGGGCTGAGCCGGGACAGCAGCGCCCGCGCGCCGTCGTTCTCGAAGAACGGGTCGGTCGCCGCCACCCGCTCCAGATCCACTCCCAGCGCCGCGCCGAACGCGGTGATCCGCTCGGTGAACTCGGCCAGCAGCCGCTGTGTGTGGTCGTAGGAGCCCAGTGCCACGATCTCCCGCATCTGGAAGCTGGCCAGCCGGCGGAGCGGGACGTAGTGGTCCTCGTTGCGGAAACACCGGTTCACCAGGGTCACCAGGGTGTCCTGGGCCAGCTCGGCGTCCTCGTAGAACAGGTAGGCGCCGAAGCAGGTGGCGTGCGGCAGGCCGAGCCGGGCCTCACGCAGACCGGCCGGGGTGAACCGCCCGTCCGCCGGCTCCGCCGGGCCGCCCGCCAGCTCCAGCGGGGCCGCGACCAGGGCGAGGTGCGGGAAGTTGGTGTAGACGTCGAACTTCGCCAGGTCCTCGACGGGGTACACCGGCGGCGGCAGGATCTCCCGGGCGCCGGCGCTCCGGCCCCAGCCGGTGAAGACGCCGTCCAGTTCGCGGAGCAGATCGGTCTGGTCCGGGTCGAGAATGGCCAGCGCGTCGGTGCGCGTGACCGATGCGGCATGGGCGGTCATCAGATGATCCCGATCTTCTCGAGGAATTTCGAGGTCTTGCGGAAGATGCTCTGCTCGAAAGCCGCCCGTGCGGGCGACGTCAGCAGTTCCTCGCGTACGGCCAGCGGGTCGGCGAGACCGGCGTCCCGGTAGACGTGCGGGTTGAACAGCGATTCGAAGCTGTAGGTCATGTACCGGCGCAGATAGTCGCCGATGTCGGCCAGTTCCTGCTCGGTCGCGGTCCGCTTCACGTCGGCGAACAGCGCGGTGACCAGCTCTCGGCCGAACGCGATGTGCCGGGACTCGTCCTGGTGGTGGATCCGGTTGATGGCCCGGATGGTCTCGTGCAGCCCGGTGTCCAGGGCCATCCGGGAGTTGAAGTGGTCGACCAGTTCCTCGAAGATCAGGATCCGGGCGAAGACCAGCAGGCTCTCCACGTCCGACTTCGGGATCTCCGCGCTCGCCCCGGCCGGCTGCCGGTATATCTTCCCGCCGTAGCGCAGGCAGAACTCGGCGAAGAACCACATGTGTTCGTTCTCCTCACCGATGAAATGGTGGAAGAACTCCGACGGCGTCTCGAATCCCTTGGTGTGGATGCGCCGGGTGACCTCGATGAGCAGTTCACGGATGCCGTGCACGTTCAGGCTGTAGAAGTTGATGCTCTCGAACTTGGAGAGCGCGTACAACTCCTTTTCGGACAGGCGCCCGGCGACGGAGGTGCCGTGGGTGGTGGTCAGTTCGGGGCTCATCCACCACATGTCGTCCGGCAGGGTCTCCGGCCACTCGAACAGCCGGTAGGGGTTGTAGTAGTCGTCGATCGACTTGGTGGTCAGCCGGTCGAGGATCTTCAGGAAACGGTCGTCGGAATTGATCAGCTCGCTCACCATGTGTCTGCCACTCCATTCGAGGTCGTTCAGGCTCTGACGCTGCCGGCAGCCGGTCCGGCGGTGACCGGTGACCGGCCGGCAACCGGCGCCCCGGTGCGGTCCCGGTCCTGTGCGACCAGCCGAGGGGGGTACAGAACGCGCAGCAGGGGGCCGGCCATCACGGTGGTGAGTACCGCCATGAGCACCATCAGCGAGTACAGGCGCTGGTCCAGCAGGCCGAGTTGCAGCCCGGTGGTGAGAATGATCAGTTCGGTGAGCCCTCTGGTGTTGAGCAGGGTGGCCAGCACCGCGGACCGCCGCCAGCCGAACCCGGCCCACCGCGCGCCGGCCGTCGCACCGAGGAACTTGCCGCCCACCGCGACCAGCATGATCGCCCCGAACTCGGCCGGCCCGGACGCCCCGAGCCGGGAGAGGTCCACCTGTGCACCGGCCACCACGAAGTACACCGGCAGCAGCAGGTATTCGGTCACCAGCCCCAGCTGGCGGCCGGCCGGCTCACACAGCCCGCCCGGCTCCGACGGCATGATCAGGCCGAACACGAACGCGCCGAACAGGAAGTGCAGACCCAGCCACTCGGTCGCCGCGCCACAGGCCAGCAGCCCGGCCAGCGCGATCACGAACGGCTCCCGCGTCCGCGCCTGCCGCACCCGCCACCGCGCCCACCTGGCCAGCAGCGGCCGGCCGGCCCCGAACAGCAGGCCCAGCAGCGGGATCACCAGCAGCAGCCGCCACTGGGTCCGGCCGGAGGCCAGCATGGTCGTGACCGCCAGCATCGACCAGGCCAGCAGGTCACCGGCCGCGGCGCTCGCCAGCGAGATGCCGGCCACCGGGGTGCCCAGCAGGTCGCGGTCGCGGACGATCCGGGCCAGCACCGGGAACGCGGTCACCGACATCGCGGTACCCAGGAACAGGGCGTACCCCACCGTCCGGCCGCCGGACGGCGCGTCCATGGTCACGGCCAGCAGGCACGCCAGGCCGAAGGGCACCGTGATCGAGCCGAGCGTGGTGGACAGCACGGCACCGGTCTGGCGTCGCGGTGGATGCCGGGTGAGTTCCTGGCCGATCAGGAACAGGAACAGCGCGATCCCGAGGTTGCCCAGCGCGCTCAGGACCAGGTGGATACCTGCCGGGAACAGCGCGCGGTGCACCGCGCCCGGCAGCAGGGTCGGGCCGAGCAGGATGCCGGCCAGGATCTCCCCGATCACCGCGGGCTGGCCCCACCGGGCCAGCAGCCGGCCGAGCGTCTTGGCCACCACCAGCACCATGGCCAGCACCAGCAGCAGCGTGACGCTCTGCTGCGAGGTCACTCCGCCTCGACGGCCGGCGCGACCAGCCGCCGGATCCGCAGCTTCGGCTCCAGTTCGAGGTAGAGGCCGCCCACGGCCTTCTCCGGGGAGGCGGGCATCGAGTTCATCGCCTCGTTGTGGCCGGCGAGGATGCCGCCCTGGGTGTCGACGTCGCCCTCGGTGCGGATGCGCTGGGCCACCTTGTCCAGCGCGGCGGTCCCGTCCCGGCTGTCGTCCAGGTCCTCGACGCCGGTCACGATGTGCAGGAACGACTCGTACAGGTTCAGCATGTGCCGTTCCCGCCGGGTCAGCTTGTCCGCCTCGAAGAACTGCGACTCGCGGTTGTAGCTCTTGTAGAAGAAGGACACCACGACCAACAGCCGCTCGTACGCCTGGCGGTAGGCCTTGGCGAAGAACGAGGTGGCCTCCTCCTCGGACAGCTCGCCGTCCACGATCGCGGAGATGGCCGCGGCGGCCAGCAGCGCGCTGAACGTGGCCAGGTGCACGCCCGTGGACAGCAGCGGGTCCAGGAAACAGGCCGCGTCACCGATCAGCAGGTACCCCGGGCCGGTGAACTGCTCCGAGCTGTACGAGTAGTCCTGCTCGACCTTGAACTCGGGCAGCCGCTCCGCCCCCTCCACCATCTCGGCGATGCGCGGGCACTGGGCGAGGGCGTCGAAGTAGACGTTCTCGACACTGCCGAGCCGGTCCCGTTCCGCGGCGAACGTCGTCCGCTTGGCCACCAGGCCGATGGAGTGGGTGCCGTCGTGCAGCGGGATCGACCAGAACCATCCGTACGGCACCGAGCAGACCGCGATCGCGCCGGCCGGTCCCCGCTCGAGCGGCTTCACCCCGCGCCAGTAGGACCACACCGCGATGTTCTTGAACGCCTCCTGGTAGTGGCGGTTCTTCAGGTACTTGGTGGCCATCAGGCCGGACCGGCCCGTCGCGTCCACCAGGAAGTCGAAGCTGATCTCACCGGTGACCGAGCGGTCACCGGAGGCGGCCCAGCGGGCCTTGACCGGCCGGCCCTCGTCGAATTCGATCTCGGTGACCTTCGTGCCCTGCCGCACGTCCACGCCGAGTTCCGCGGCGTTGTCCAGCAGGATATGGTCGAATTCAGACCGAATCACCTGGTAGCTGTACCGGCCGGAGCCTGTCAGGTGGTCGAAGTTGAGGTCCCAGTTCTCCGGGCCCCACTCGAAGTACGCGCCGTCCTTCCGTACGAAACCGTGCTTGTCGATCTTCTCCCGGACGCCGAGCAGGTCGAGAATCGGCAGCACGGAAGGCAAGATCGACTCGCCGATGTGGTACCGCGGAAATGTCGAACTCTCCAGCAGGGTCACTTGGACCCCCTGTCGCGCCAGTAGTCCGGCGGCCGTGCTGCCCGCCGGCCCGCCGCCGATCACCAGCACCTGGGTACGCTCCCCCATCACCGATTCCTCACCTCGGTTGGCACCCAACATTCGGACGCGAAGACGCTAGATTTCCGCGGTGGAAACCCGCAACAACCAGAAGAGGGTGGCCACATGTGGCCACCCGCCGGACGGCGGGAGGACCGGACCGGCCGGCGTGCGGACGTGGGACCGGATGCCGGCCGGGTACGACGGCGGGTGACCCGCGCCCCCGGTGGCCGAACGAGGCCAGCCACTTCCGGCAATTGCGATCGCCGGTGCCCCTACTTAGTGTTGCCCAGCGACGCCCCGGTGCCGGGAGATCGTATCTGGAAGGGACCAGCATTGGCCGCACAGGAGAACGTGAGGGAACCGGCCTTGGCGACCACGACTTCGGGTGTCGTCGCGGGCAGGGTCCACGAGGGCGTTATTTCGTTCAAGGGAATTCCGTACGCGGCGGAGCCTTTCGGCGAGAACCGGTTCCTGCCGCCACAGCCTCCGAAGCCCTGGGACGGCGTGCGCGAGGCATTCGAGTACAGTCCGGCCGCGCCGCAGCCCAACACCTTCTCACTGGTGGACGCCACGCCCCTCTACCCGTGGGGGACCGACTGCCTGACCCTCAACGTCTACACCCCCGACCTCGGCGCGGCCCGGCTGCCGGTCATGGTCTGGGTGCACGCCGGCGGTTACATATCCGGCAGCGCCTCCACCACCCGCGCCGACGGGTCGGTCTTCGCGCGCGAGGGCGTCGTCGTGGTCGCGATGAACTACCGCCTCGGCGCCGACGGATTCCTTTCCGTCCCGGGAGGCACCACCAATGCGGGCATGCGCGACGTCGTCGCCGCACTGCGCTGGATACGCGAGAACATCGCTGCCTTCGGCGGCGACCCGGACGCCGTCACCGTCTTCGGCAACTCCTCCGGCAGCGCCATCATCTCGGCGATCGCCAGGACCGTCGCCGGAGAGGGACTCATCCACCGGGCCATCCTCCAGAGCCCGTGTCTGTCGGTGGTCGCCGAGGCGGAGGAGGGGCACGCGCTCGCCAAGCGGGTCCTCGCCGACCTGGGCGTCGAGACCGATCTGCGTGATGTCCCGCTCAAGGAACTGCTGGGCCGCCGGCAGCGCGCCCTGGACGTCCGCTTCCGCGACGCCCAGCGCTGGCACCCGTACACCTACTGGTTCAGCCCCTACATGCCGGTCGTGGACGACACCCTGTTCACCGACTCGGCGCTGAGCGAACGCATTCCGTCCTCCGTCGACCTGCTGATCGGCACCAATCGCGACGAGTCACGCTACTTCCTGATGCGCAACGGGCAGTTCAACACGGCGACCGAGCAGGATCTGCTCGACGCCCAGAACTCCTACGGCCTCTCCGAGGAGTGCCGTGCCGCCGCGCGTTCCCTGTACGGGCATCTCCCGCTCGGCGAACAACTCGCCGAAGCGGTGACCAACTGGGTCTTCCGCGGTTCCACCGTCGAACTCACCCGCCTGCACGCCCGGTCCGGCGGAAACACCTACGCGTACGAGTTCACCTGGCAGGATTCGCCCGCTTTCGACGGCCGTTACGGCGCCGCCCATTTCCTCGAGGTCCCTTTCCTCTTCGACCAGCTCGACGATCCCGCCTTCGCACCCCAGGTCGGCCCGGACGCTCCCGCGGAACTCGGCCGCTTCCTGCGCGGCAGCTGGATCCGGTTCGCCACGACAGGCGACCCCGGCTGGTCCCGTTATGACGACGAGGACCGCTCGGTCATGATTTTCGACAACACCTGCCGAGTCGAACCCGACCCCCGCGAATACCACCGCGCCGCCTGGGACGCTCAGTTCGCCAGACCCACCCCATAGGTGACAATGCCGACGCCGTACGCCGGCGTCCCGTCTGGGAGAATCCCGATGCGTAGCCTGATCATCGACAATTACGACTCGTATACGTTCAATCTCTTCCAACTGATCGCGGAGGTGAACGGGTGTGAGCCGGTCGTTCTCAAGAACGACGATCCGGCGCTGACCACGCTGGACCTGACGGAGTTCGACAACATCGTCGTCTCGCCCGGCCCCGGAAGCCCACGGATCCCGCGTGATCTGGGCTATGTCGGGGACATCCTGGCCAGAGCGGACGTACCGGTGCTCGGAGTCTGTCTCGGTCATCAGGCGATCGCCCATGCCGCCGGTGCGACGGTCGACCGTGCGCCCGAGCCGCGACACGGCCACCTCACCAAGGTCCGGCACACGGGAGTCGAGCTGTTCCGCGGTGTGCCGCAGGACTTCACCGCCGTCCGCTATCACTCGCTGTGCGCCGACGAGCCGCTGCCCGAGGCGATCGAGGCCACGGCGTGGGCGGAGGACGGGGTCGTCATGGCGATCCGGCACCGCACCCGCCCCCAGTGGGGAGTGCAGTTCCATCCGGAATCCATCGCCTCGGAGTACGGCCGCGAGATCATCGCCAACTTCAGGGACATCACGGCCGCCGGCGCCGCGGCGAACGGCGACGCGGCGCACGAGCCGGAGCAGAGCCCGCCGGTGTCCGCCGACGCCGGACAGCCGGCGGGCCCGGCCGGCGACGCCTACGAGCTGCTCGAACTCACGGTCCCCGGCGCCGTGCACACCGAGGCGGCGTTCACCCAGCTGTTCGCGCTGTCCGAGTACGCCTTCTGGCTGGACAGCAGCCGTGTCGAGCCCGGACTGTCCCGGTTCTCGTTCCTCGGCGACGCCTCGGGGCCGCTCAGCGAGGTGCTGACCTACCGACTCGCGGACCAGGCCGTGCTGGTGCGGAGCGCCGAGGGCGTCCACCGGGAGAAAGGCACCGTCTTCGACGTCCTGGAGCGCCGGCTCGCCGAGCGCCGGCTCACCGACCCCGGGCTTCCGTTCGACTTCACGAGCGGCTACGTCGGCTACTTCGGCTACGAGTTGAAGGACGACCTCGGCTCCCGCCCCGGGCACACCGCCGAGACACCCGACGCCACCTGGATCTTCGCCGACCGTCTGATCGCCGTCGACCACGAGCGCGAACTCACCTACGTCGTCGCCCTGCACCGCGGCGATCCGGACACCAGGAAGTCCGCCCAGGAGTGGATCGACGACACCGCCGCCGAGCTGGTCGCGCTGCTCGGCCGACCCGACACCGCGGGGGAGGGCGATGGGGCGGACGCGGCCGGGACGGTCGACGACACCGTCGACCCGCGCCCGTGGCTGGCCCGCGATCCCGAAGGCTATGTGGGCGACATCGAGGAATGCCGGCGCCAGCTCGTCGCCGGCGAGAGCTACGAGATATGTCTGACGAACAAGGTCCGGGTCCCCTTCGACCTGGACGATCTGGCCTACTACCGCAGGCTGCGCGCCTCCAACCCGGCGCCCTACGCGGCACTGCTGCGACTCGGTGACGTGACCGTCTTCAGCTCCTCTCCCGAGCGCTTCCTGAAGATAGACGCCGATCGCGTGGTGGAGACGAAGCCCATCAAGGGAACGGCGCCACGCGGCACCGACCCCGCCCACGACGCCGCTCTGGCCGCGGAACTCGCGAACAGCGCCAAGACGCGGGCGGAGAACCTCATGATCGTGGATCTGCTGCGCAACGACCTGGGCCGCGTCTGCGAGATCGGCAGCGTCGGCGTCCCGAGCTTCATGGCGGTGGAGTCCTACGCCACCGTGCACCAGCTGGTGTCCACGGTGCGGGGGGTGCTGCGCCCGGAGATCAGCGCGGTGGACTGCGTACGGCACTGTTTCCCGGGCGGGTCGATGACCGGCGCGCCGAAGCTGCGCACCATGGAGATCATCGACGGCCTCGAGACCGAGGCCCGGGGCATCTACTCGGGTGCCCTCGGATACCTCGGGCTGACCGGTACCGCGGACCTCAACATCGTGATCCGTACGGCGGTGCGCCACCGCGACGAGCTGAGCGTCGGTGCCGGCGGCGCCATCGTCCTCGACTCCAGCCCCGAGGGCGAACTCGACGAGATGCTGCTCAAGGCCAGCGCCTCGCTGCGGGCGCTGCCGTCGCGGACCCTCGGGCGCCGGCGGTGACGGGCTCCGGCAGTGCCGGCCGGCGCTGGTGCTGGTCCCAGGCCGACGGCACGTTCGCCGCCGTACCGCCGGACGGGCCGGTCGACGTCATCGACTCCTGGCTGGTGTCGGACGGCAGGGTCGTCGCGCTCGACGCGCACCTCGACCGTTTCACCACCGCCTGCGCCACGTTGTTCGCCGTACCGCGGGAACACACCTCCGCCTTCCTGCGCGCCGCGGTCCGTCGCATCCCGGCACGCGGCCGCTGGTTCCCCCGGATGGAACTCACCGTCCGTGACGGCGGGCCGGCCTTTCATCTCCGGCTCCGGGCGGCGCCCCCGCGCGGTGCCGCCGTCCGGGTCTGGGTGCACGACGGCGCCGACCAGCGGCGGCATCCGTCCGTGAAGGGCCCCGACCTGGACTGGCTGGCACAGGTGCGGTCTGCCGCCCAGCGCCGGGGCGCCGACGAGGCGCTCCTTCTCTCCGCGGACGGCCGGCTGGTCGAGGGGTCGACGACCAGCGTTCTCTGGTGGCGAGGCGACACCCTGTACGCGCCCGACGCGGACCGCCTGGACCTGCTGCCGAGCGTCACCCGGACGGCGGTCCTGCGGATCGCGGCCGCCCACCGTACCCGCGTCGCCTACGCGTGTCCCCGCCCGGAGGACCTGGCCGGCCTGGAGACCTGGGCGGTCAACGCGCTGCACGGCATCCGGCCGGTGCGGGAGTGGGTCGGATCCTCCACCGTGGCCGGGCCGGCGCCGCGCGCACGGACGTGGCAGACACGGCTGGACGCGCTGGCCGCCGACCGGTCCGAGGAGCCGGCCACCGACCGGTCCCGGGAGCCGGTCATCGACAAACCGGCCACCCGGTGATCCCGCCGCCCACAGCTGGGAACGCCCGCAGGGCGAGGTGATCGACAACGGTTCGACAGTCCCGGACTGTCGAACAATGTGCTATGGTCACCGCTATGCGCCTGCTACCCGAGCCTGCTCTCGAGTCGCTGACGCTTGCTTCAGTGTTGTACGCACTCGGCAATCCGGTGCGTTTGGAGCTGGTGCGGCGAGCATTCGCCAACCCCGGTCTGACCTGCACCGTCGAAGGTTTGGGAGTACCGAAATCGACACTGAGCAGTCACTGGCGGATCCTCCGCGAGGCCGGGGTGATCAGAATGGCCGTCGACGGCAGATGCCGACGGATCTGGTTGCGCTCCGACGAGTTGAGCGACCGTTTCCCGCACCTGCTGGACGCGATTCTGCGCCAGAGTTCTGTCGAGTCGCTGCATAGCACACTGCCGTAACAGCAAGGCTGCGCTCTTCCTCTTTTGTAGGGCTTTCACGGGGGTTTTGCTCATGGGGCTTGCCGGGTTATCGACCGCGAACGAGCGCGACCATCAGCCGGATTGGCCGGTGGAGTCGGAGGTGCGCCGTGCCCGCGTGGCACTGGCCCGGTCGGCGCCCCTGGTGCCGGTCTCGGACATCCGCCTCCTGCGAGCCCGGCTGGCGGAACCGGCGTTCCTGCTGCACGCCGGGGACTGCGCGGAGACGTTCCGGGACAATACGCGCCGGTCGGTGGCGAACCGCGTGTCGCTGTTGCGCGGCATCGCCGACGCGATCGAGATGAAGAGCGGCCGGTCGGTGGTGACCGTCGGGCGGATCGCCGGGCAGTACGCGAAGCCCCGCTCGGCGCCGTCGGAGCAGCGGGCGGGGGTCTCCCTGCCCTCGTACTTCGGTGATGCGGTCAATGACGCGGACTTCGCGCCGGGCAAACGCACGGCCGACCCCTGGAACATGGTCCGGGCCTACGAACAGTCCCGGAAAACCCTCACCTACCTGTCGGACTCGGGCGTCTTCACCTCGCACGAGGCACTGCTGCTCGACTACGAACAGCCGCAGACCCGCCGCAGCGCGGACGAGGGCCGGCTCTACGACCATTCGGCACATCTGCTCTGGATCGGCGAGCGCACGCGATCGCTGACCGGTCCCCATGTGGCCTTCGCCGCCGGGATAGCCAATCCGATCGCGGTGAAGATCGGGCCCGGCGCCACCCCGGCGGACCTGATGGCCCTGCACGCCGTGCTCAATCCTGACAACGTCCCGGGCCGGCTGGCCTTCATCTTCCGTATGGGCCGCCGACGGGCGTACGACCTCGTCTACGCCATGCTGAGCCGCATGGTGGCGGAGGGCTGGGTGGACCGGGTCGTCTGTGACCCGATGCACGGCAATACGGTCGTCAGCCCGGCCGGGGTGAAAACGCGCGTGGTCGGCGATATCGAATCCGAGCTGCGCGCGTTCTTCGGCGCCTGTAACGATACGGGAGTCGTTCCGGGTGGGATCCACCTGGAGGTGAGTGGTGACGACGTCAGCGAATGTGTCGCGACACAGGTCAACGACACGTACCTGGCCACGAATTACCGCAGCGTCTGCGATCCCCGGCTGAACCCGGTACAGGCCGCGTACCTCGGGCAGGTGGTGGGCGAACTCCTGGTGCCTCACCGGGAGTTCAGCGCATGGCTGGAAGTGGCGATGTCACACCGCTGACGCCGGGCGTCATCTCCCGCTCATCGCGGGATTCATCGAGATCGGTAGCAGTTCATAAAGGGGTTCCCACGTGTCCGTGGAAGTTCGATCGAATCGAGCAGTAGTGCTCGCCATGGCCTGTGTAGGGCAGTTCATGGTACTGCTCGACAGCACTATTGTCGGTGTAGCACTCCCTGACATGCAGCACAAGCTGCACACCGGGTTATCCGGTCTCCAGTGGATCGTCGACGCTTACGTGTTGCTGGTCGCCATGCTGTTGCTGACCGGCGGCGTCTTCGCCGACCGCTTCGGCCGCAAGCGGGTGTATCTGTCGGGTGCGGTGGTGTTCACCCTCGCGTCCGTGGTCTGTGCCGTCGCGCCCTCGCTCGGCTGGCTGATCTTCGGCCGGGTCCTGCAGGGCGTCGGAGCCGCGGCGCTGAGCCCCGGCTCGCTGGCCCTGCTCGCCGCCGCGTACCCCGTTCCCCAGGAGCGGGTCAAGGCGATCGGCCTGTGGGCCGGTATCAGCGGTACCGGCCTGGCGGCGGGACCGCTGGCCGGCGGCATCCTGGTGGACGCCTTCGACTGGCGCGCCATCTTCCTGGTCAACGTGCCCATCGGCGCGGTGCTGCTGCTGGCCGCTCTGCCCACCCTGAGCGAGTCCCGCAACCCCAACGCGCCGGCCATCGACATCCCGGGGACGGTCCTGTCCATCCTCGGCGTCGGGGCGCTGACCTACGGGCTGATCGAAGGCGGCGCGAAGGGCTGGACCTCGCCGGTCATCCTGGGGAGCTTCGCCGCGGCGGTGGTGATCCTCGGTGCGTTCATCGCCGTGGAGGGACGCACCGCGACGCCGATGCTGCCACTGCGACTGTTCCGGAACCGGTTGTTCACGGTGTCCAACACCGCCATGGTCATGGTCGGTTTCGCGCTGATGGGTTCGGTCTTCTTCTTCTCGCAGTTCTTCGTCGCCGTGCAGGGCGATTCGATCCTGAGTTCCGGCCTGAAGACCCTGCCCATCTCGCTCGGCATGGCGATCGTCAGCCCGTACGCGGGCCGGCTGGCCGCGAAGTACGGCTTCCGGATCGTGGTCACCAGCGGCCTGGCGGTGGCCGGCGTGGGCCTGCTGACCCTGGGCTACGTGCATGCGGACACCCCCTACTCGAACATGTGGTGGCGCTTGGCGGTCACCGGTGTCGGTTTCGCCCTGACCATGTCGCCGTTGACGGGCGCCGCCATCCAGTCGGTCAACCCGCAGGAGGGCGGTCTCGCGTCGGGCATCAGCAGCACCACCCGGCAGATCGGTGCGGTGCTCGGTGTGGCGGTGCTCGGTGCCATCGTCGTCAGCCGGGAGGACAGCGGGGCGTCCTTCGAGGCCGGTCTCGACAGTGCCTTCCTCGTCGCCGGCGCGGCCACGCTGGTCACCGCGGTGTTCACCGGCCTGTGGCTGGTGAAGTCCAAGCCCGCGGAGGTTCTCGTGCCGGAGGCACGCCCGCAGGCGCAGCCGACCGACTGACCCGTCGACGCGCGGCCGTGTGACATGCGCGGTCGCATCCGGCGGACGGGGCGGCGGGCCTTTCCACCCGGGGACCGCCGCCCCACCCCCCCCGTGACCGGAGACGGCATGGGATCACCCAGCAGACTGTCATGTTCTGATCAAGATGAATGGGTTCCCGTGCCGGTGTGGCACGGGTGAGCCGCACCGGCCGCCCCACCATCACCGAAGCCGCCGCGCCCCGGAACCACACCCTCGCACCGTCTCCGCAGCCGGCCCGGCCGCAGACCCACGGCCCTGGATCGAGCGTGCCGGCCGTCAGGGACACCAGGCACGTCGGGCACCGACATTCCGAGTATCTCCGAGAAAGGCGTCAGACGTCTGATGAGCAATGTCATGGCGAGACTCAACACGAGCCGCGCGTCCGTCGTGGTGCGCGCCCTGGAAATCAGAACGACCAAGAAGGGAATGCGTACGAACAGCGTGCCCGGGAGGAGTCGGTCGTGAAGAAGGACTCCGCTCTCGGTGGCATACCGGACACGGCCGGACAGATCCGGCTCCAGCGCGTCGCCTCCGAGATGGACGACGAACTGGTCGTCCAGATCTACCAGTACACCCTGGCGCACGAGCCCGTCACCATTTCCCAGGTGGCGACCGCGCTGCGAATACCGCCGGCCGAGGTCGAGCAGGCCATGAGCCTGCTGCGCAACCTGCGGCTGCTGCGCTACTCCGAGGAGTCGGACAGGTACCGGGCCATCTGCCCGGACGCCGCGCAGAACGAACTGGTCATCCCTCTGCAACGGGCGGTCAACGACAAAAGACGTGAACTTGCCAGCATCCACGAGCGACTGCACACGCTCTCGGGTATTTTCAGCAGCCTGCGCCGCACTCATCAGCACAATGACAAAGTGGTCACCCTGCTCGACCCGCAGCAGGCATGGCTCCACCTGACCGATTCCCTGCGGAACTGCACCTCGGAAGTCCTGGCCATGCAGCTCCTGGACGGCGGGCCGAGCCAGAGCTTTCCACCGTTCGAGCTGCCCATGCCGTCGAACGGCGTACCGATCCGGCTGGTGTGCCCGCACTCCGCCCGGGCCAGGACGACCACCAGGGCCCGGCTGCGCCAGATGATCGACGCGGGTGCCCAGGTCCGCACGACCAACCACATCTTCGACAACCTGGTCCTGGTCGGCTCCGAAGTGGCGTTCGTGGCGCACCAGGAGCCGGACGAGGACGTCCCCAGCGTCATCGCCGTCTACGAGCCACTGATCATCTCCCTGCTGCACCGCCTGTACGAGTTCGCCTGGCAGGCCGGCACGGACTTCGACGCCGATGCCGTCTCCTACGGGGAGACGCTGACCGACCTCAACGCCGGAATCCTCAACCTGATGGCCCAGGGCCTCAAGGACGAGGTCGTCGCCCGCCGCATCGGCGTGGGCTCCAGGACTTTCCGCCGGCACATCTCCAGCATCATGGACAGGCTGGGCGCCGCGACCCGGTTCCAGGCCGGGGTCGTCGCGGCCCGGGCCGGACTCATCGACGGCAGACCCGTCACCCCCCCGGCGCAGGCCCCCCAACGACCCCCCCAGCCCGTGGAAGACCGCCGCCGCCCAAGATTCGCGGACCGGGGCGCGGACGCCTAAAGGGTGTTGCACAAGGCCGTGATCAAGCAGCCGGAAGCGAGAGGCTGGGCTTGTCGGGTCATGCGGCGAGGGCGAGGTTGTGCATGTGGG
>NZ_JBIBVY010000028.1:0-87730 GCF_043080665.1 Streptomyces sp. NPDC014991 | reverse complement strand
GGCAGCAACGGCCTTGCCAACTCCCACAAGCCGTCCGGAACGATCCATCCCCACCGTCCACTCCCCATGCCCAACACAACCGTCAACTGACCATGTAGGACACGGTCTTAAAGCGCCAGGGACTGCGCCGAACTCATGCCCGCGCGGAAGTCAGGGGGCTGCTCCGGTTTGCCTGAAGGTGAGCAGCCCTTCCCATCTACCTCGCCGGACTCCACCTCGCTGCCATCTTCATCTGGTCAGCTGAGCGGTGTTGGTCGACGGCAGCGTCGCCACAGAAGCGGCCGGTGCGTTGAAGAAGACACCGGCGACGGCGGTAGCCACGGCTGCGGCAGCAAGACGAGCGCGCAAAAGGATCCCCCTGGGAAGCGGAGCAAGTGCGGGGGAATTCATGGCGCTGTCATCTCCCTGCCAGCCCGATTTAGCACCTTATTGCCTTGTGTGCGATGGGCCGCCCAGAAGCGGCCGCCGCAAGGTGCGGGCTGGGCTTCGCGGGCGGCACCACCTGGCAGAAGACCCGCCGCCTGACCGAAGCCTCCGACGCCATAGACCGCATCCGGGTGAAATTCGGGCCCCGGATCGGTCGGCCCCGCCACCCCCGCACCCTTCCGGCCGCCTCATGACCTGCCCTTGGCCGCCCCCTGCGCTCACAAGCCGCTCAAGGCCCCGGCTGCCCGGCGGGGCGTCACCCGGCACGGCCGTCCGGCCGGAGCCGGCGTCAGCCGCCTCCAAAAGCTAAGCGACGAACCCCATTGACTGGCACTGTCCCTGACCAGGCACCAGTTATGATCCCGGGTTGCTTGCAGACGGGCATGCTGCGCTGCTGGAGAGGGCCTGAACGGACCGCAAGACGGCAGCTTGTACTCGCCGAGCGGCACAACCGGGCCACGCCCACCTGACCATCCTGCTACAGACTGGTTTGCTCACGATCTCGATGAAGGATGGATTCGCATGATCTCTCCCAGTGGAGCGTCGTTGTCGCCGTTGGGACAGCGATTGAAAGAACGGATAGGTGCCGAGCGTGTTGTGGGTGATCTGCGGCGTTACTTCGGTGTAGGTCTGCCGACTGGAGTGACCGGGTTCACCGGCAGTCGGTTCGAGCATCTGGCCGGTGGGGGAGACGGGCCGGAGGTGGCCGACCGGATCACGGCGGAGGACCTGGTCGCGGTGCAGGCGTTGTCGGTCACCGTTCCGGCGCCTGTCGCGTTGGACCTCTTGGAGGGCCGCCTCGGCGCGCGGCTGTCCGGTCTGCTGCACGCCATTCCCAGGGACATCGACATGGTTGATGCCGACGCGATCGTCGTGGGCGACGGCTCGCCGGCAGACCGCGCCTGGCGACTGCTCGGGTCAGTCCGATGTCGGGTGGGTGATCGCTGGGAAGCTCCTGGCCAGGAAGCGTCCGCGGCTGCTGCCGGTCTACGACAAGGTGGTGCGCTGCGCTGTGGGCCGCCCGCGCCCCTCGTTCTGGCTTGCGCTGCACGCCGCGCTGCGCGCGGACGGCCGCGCCCTGCACCGCCAGTTGCTCAAGCTGCGCCAGGTCGCGGGGGTGTCGGAGACGGTGAGTGCGCTGCGGGTATGCGACGTGGCTGTATGGATGGGGCATCGGGCGGAGGGGCACGCCTGTCCTCGCTGACTTCGACAGCGAAGCCGGGATGCCGAGCGGCGCGCCCCGGCGGTCGGTTGTGGCCTGCCTGTCTGAGGAGGCGAGGGCAGCATCCCCGCGGCCCGCGAGACGATCCGCGTCGACGGCGACACCGTCAAGATCGGCGCCTGGCTGACCAAGGCCCGCACCAAGCACCGCTCCGGCCAGCTCCCCGAGCAGAACGCACGCCTGATCGCCGCCCTGTTCGACGGGGACTGGACCAGCGAGGACGCCGTCCCGGCCGCCCTGGTGTAGACGCCGACCTGATCAGATGCGCCAGGACCGCAGGGCTTCAGCGACGGCGTAGACGCTCAGCCGGGTGTCCCGGACCTTTCTGACAAGGTCGGACAGGGCGCCGTATGGGGGGTCGATGCCTTCGCCGGACTGATCCATGTACTGAGCCACCACGAAGGCGGCGTAGAGGCTGTTGCGGTGGGGGAGTGGCTCCAGGCGCACGGTGGTATGCAAGAGCGCGGCCGCACGCCAGGCGGCATCCGGGTCGGAGGCCTCAAGCGTCGGCATCCGGGTCTTGTGCCGGGCGACGGCCGCCACCAGCGCGGAGTAGTCGGTCACGGTCACGTCTTCGTGCCCGAGGGCGGCCTCCTGGACGTCAAGGAGCCAGGAGACATCGATGTGCACCACCATCAGGCAGCCGCAGCCCCGTCGCCGCGCTGAGAAGGCGGAATCTCCTCGGGGAACGCCTCGTCGAACTCCCCGCGCAGCCTTTCGGCCCAGGCGGTGGCGCCGGCGACGAACCGCTTGCGGTGCATCTCGCGTACGCCGAGGTCGTGCAGGTACTGCTTGAGGCTCTTGCCCTCGGCGGAGGCGGCGGCCCGGACGCCTTCCATTTCCTCGTCAGAGAAGGACACGTTCAGTGATGGCATGACCCGATGGTACCTAATTGGTACCATGCTTCTCAAGGCCGGTGAACATAGTCAGAGCAGCCAGACCATCACCGGCGCCTGGATGCGCTCGGTCGCCTCCACGCACACGGGCCCGAAGAACGATCGAGGCGTGGACAAAGCAGGGCCAGGGCGACGTCACCGGGCCGGCACGGCCGCCCCATCCGCTGCATGGGCCCGGGGCCTCGGGCCCGCCGCGGTGGGCGCCTCCAGCCCAGCCAGCGCGTAGGCCTGGGCGCGCAGCACGGGTTGCTCACCGGGGAAGCCGTCGACGGGCTCTGCGGCGAAGCCCGGCTGGTCATCGAGCGCGCGCAGCCGTTGGTAGCCCGGCTTGCCGTCGCGCCGGAGATTACGCCGAGGTCCCGGCAGAGATCGATAAGAGGACTTCACGCTGACACCCCGGACTCCGCGCAGTGCATGGCCCCCGCTGCCTTGACAAGGCGACGGGGGCCATGCATGTGGCGGGGGGAAATCCGCGACGAAGGCGTCGGCCTTGCGCTCCTTCCGGCTGTCACCGGTGGCGTCGCCGTGCAGCACGAGGTCCCCCCGCAGGACTACCGGGAGCTCACAAGGCAGGCAACTACGCCGGGCTGCCTCTTAGTACTCCCACTCCGACCAAATGTCGTTGGCGTACTCCGAATTCGGACACGTAGCCCTAGACCTGCTGGTGCTACCCACCCATGGTCCTGTCACCACGTGGTCGCCGGTACGGGAGTTGAGGCAATTGATCTTAACTCGGTGAGAAATGCCCCACGAGCCAGAAATGCAGCGAGACTCGCCCGTGACCTGACTAACCCGATAGCCCGAGCAAGGTGGGGCAGCTGACGCGAGCGAGGTGGTTCGCACGCCCTTGTCGGTAGCGGCTGCTTGTGAAGGTGTGCCGACAACGCCGACAGCGAGTGCGGCCGTTAACGCTGCGGTGACGAGAGTAGGACGAATGCGCATATGTCTCCCTTGTGTCGAAGGCGACTACGTGTTCTCGATCCGGTGGGACGTTCACCAGACGGCTGGGCGAAAGACTGTCCAGGGCACACTGCGCTGGCAAGGGAGAACGCCGTTCGAGTGCGTTCGGAACGCTGCTCGCGGTGTTCCGAACGCACTCGACCAAAGGCCGGTTTAGCTGTCACCTGGCCACCTTCAGCGGAGCCATGCTGAGGTGATGAGCCAGACAGGAGGCGGCACGGCCAAGCTGCCAGCGGAAGCACCACAGCCGGCGCAAGTCAGCACCCCTGCGGAGTTCACCGCGGCACTGCGCGCGTTACGGACATGGTCGGGCCTGACCTACCGCCAGCTTGAGAGCAAGGCCACCGCCCACGCGGATGCACTCCCGGCGAGCACCATCGCGACCGCCCTCGGTCGCACCAGCCTGCCGCGTGAACGGTTCGTCGACGCCTTCACCCGCGCGTGCGGCCTCAGCGAGGAAGAATCACACCAGTGGCTTGAGGTTCGCAACCGCATCGCCGCTGACAAGCCTGCACCAACAAGCGACGATGACCGCGGTGACAGCCAATCCTCCGCTTCCAACCAGTCGTTTCCGGCACGTGCTCCGCGAGGGCGCTGGGTGGCCAGCTTGGTCGTCGCTGGGGGCCTCGGGATCGCTGGCACTCTTGGCGTCAGTAGCCTGCTGAACACCTCAACGCCATCGGCCGCCCCGCCCGCGATGTCAGTGACTGGGCTGCGCATCCTGGCCGTGGGCAGTTGGGCACGTATCCACCCCGCTCGCACACCCGATCTCTGCCTCACCGAAGGCAGGGATCGCAGTGGCCACTACAAGACCGCCATCGCTGCCCAACGACCCTGCAGGGCGGCCACCCTGCCTCATGTGTTCCTCGAACCCCTGGGTAAGAACGTCGTGCAAATCCAGTGGCACCACCCGAAGTACAGCATCGGCTGCCTCACCGTCCTGCCGGACGGGCCCGGCCGCGACCTGATCGAACCCCGCGAAGACTGTGCCGACGACAACCGGGCCCAACAGTTCCGAATCGAGCCGTTCGGCCCGCCGGCTGCGGTGCACTTCCGAATCCGCCCTGTCATCACCGACCAGTGTCTAAGCCTGCGCGACCAAGAAACCAAGAACGGAGCGGAAATTGTCCAAGGCCGGTGCTCTGGCGCTGCTGATCAGGATTTCCTAATCGATCTGATTCCACCCCCGCCAGCCGCCTCCGGGCACACTCATGAATGATCGCCTCGACCCTCCACTCGACCCCGTTCAGCAGGGCTGATTCATAGTCGTCGTGGCCACAGGTTGTTACTGGTAAGGGCAGCCTGAGTAGGTCGAGGGGGCGGGCGAGGGGCGCGTAGGAGACCTCGCACAGGCCAGCCGCGATGCTGCGCGGTGCCCGGCCCGACGGAGGGTGTCGGTGCGCGAGCCGCGCGCGGTCTGCGGTGTCCCGGTGCGACCCGCGTCCGGTCGGCGTGCCTGCGGGCCTTCGGGCAAGCCGAGTGCCTGGTACAGGGCCGTGAGGTGGTCGCGGGCGGCGAGGGCGTGCCGGACGGTGCGGGAGAGCTGTTCGCTCCGTTACTCCGACCGCGCCGGCCAGCGCGCACCCGGCGCCTTGACCACCCGGTCGCCGACGCCGAGCGACTGGTACGTCCGGCTGTTCACCTTGATGGTGAACTCCCGCCCCTCGTCGGTGCGGATGTGCATCACGTAGTGGCCCGTCGGGCCGTAGGTACCGGTCGAACTGCTCACCCCCCGGCCGGTGACCTCCCCGGTGTAGGCGTCGTTGACCTCGTCCATTGGCTGAGAGGCGATCATCGCCAGGACCATGGCGAGCGGGACGATGGAGAGGAGCAGGATGATGGTGTTCGACATGTGCGACCCCCCGCATCGACGACGGCACAGGCCATCCACGGCAGCGTACCGGTCTTGTGGGCGCCAGCCCAGAAGGCATACCCAGAGGGGCTGTTCGGCACCGGTCGTAAAGACGAGGACGGCCACACCTACGTCTTCGACCACTACCGGCTGGCCGGCCGTGCCACGGTCCGCATCCACACCGGCCAAGGCCGCGACACCAGGACGGACGTGTACCAGGACCGGCGGGGTTACGTCTGGGACAACAACTCCGACACCGCGACCCTGCGCACCTACCGCGGCCGGTTCGTCGACGAGGTGTCCTGGGGCCACCACCGCGACCACCGCGGCGGGGTCCGGCGTCACGGTGGTGACCACCGCGGCGGAGACCGTCACTGACCCTCATGGTCGGCGGTAGGAACGCCGGCTTGTGAGCCGACGTGACGAAGGTGGGCCGTCCCGGGCGGGACGGCCCACCTTCTGTATGCCCAGGGCCGGCGACGCTGCGGGGCACAGATGGGGTCGCGCGCGTCGGACTCGGGGAACCGCGGCCGGGCTACCCCAAGGGCGCTGACGGTGTCCGCCCAGGCCCCTGTCTACGCGGTAGGGGGCTGCTCTACTCCGGCACGGCAGCAGTCCGTGCGCCGCGTGAGTGGCCGGGGCGGGAATGTTCTGCGGGCCGGTGTGGTTGAACCGGGCGTGACGGTGAAGGGGACAGTGTCCCCGGGCCTCATCTATCGCCTGCAGGGACGATCGTTCGGCTGAAGCCCTGCAGTGCCTTTCGCCGCGTAGGCGACCGCCCTTCACGATCACATCCCGTACGGGTTCAGCCCCGGCTCGGCCTCCTGGCCGTCCGGGGCAGACTCGTGCCCGGGCCCGGCACGCACATGGAATGTGCAACGCCGGTGGCTAGCCGCTGGCTCAGGACCACGTAGGGAGCTACGCCGTCTCCGGAGTCGCCCGCCCGCGCCGTCCTGGAACTCGGTCACGAGGTAGTGGACGGTGACGCGCGGCACCAGCCTGCCGCACAGGGCGCTCGGCCGACGCCGGAGCCTTCTCCGACGTTGCGCAGGGGGCGCGGTGTGTGGACCGCGTGAGCAGAGCCTGGCACCGGCTGACGACCCCGCTGTGGTCCTGCTACCGACGATCGAGCCGATGCTCGCCGAGGTCTGGCCTGCGCTGCCGCCGGAGCGGGCATTTGCGGGCGGGCCCGCAGGTCGACGCCCAGGCGGGAGATCGAGCGGAGACGGAGGTCCGGCTCCGGCTCCCGTGGGGGTGACGCCCGACGGCCCAGACGGCGGCGAGCAGGCCGACCGTGTGGATGCCGTAGGGCGGTCGTAGAGGTCGACGGTGGTGCCGTCGGCGGTGCCGGTGCCGTTGACGTCGGGGGACTTGCCCCAGGCCCTTCACGGCCAGGGCCCGCTCGCGGCCGCCACCGGGGCGGGGCTGTGGGTGATGGCCTCCGCGCCGCTGCACGGCGGCGAGCTGCCCCGCATGGTCGACCAAGAGCTCGCCGACCTCATCCGGCCCGGCCTGTCCCCCGCACAGGCGTGCGTTCTGGCGGTCGCGTCATGCCCGGGAGTGACGGGCGTCCTCATCGCCGCTTCCAGTGCGCCACCCTGGAGGGAGGCGGCCGGCGCCGTCGCTCAACCCTTCCTGACCGTCGATGCGTGGGTGGCCATCGCCGGGGTCATGTGGCGGTGTCGGCCGGGGTGACGGCGGACCTGGTAGTCGTCCAGGCCGCATTCCTGCATGGCGGTCTGGAAGCATTCCCCGACCGCCCACCTGCTGCCCGCGGTGCGGATGAGTTCGTCCAGCGTCGTGTCGGCGGGGCAGTAGGCGAGGTGGTGGGAGATCTCCTGGGGCCTGCTGACGCTGCGGCGGGCGATCACCCAGTGCCGACGGTCCTCGCTGTGCCAGGGCCGCACCTCGACGCGGGCCCAGTAGAAGACCCGGCGGCCATGGGCTCCTTCGCCGCAGGAACGGCGTTTCCATTTCTGCCGCGGCAGGCCGGGGAACAGGTCGTGGACGGGGTGGTCGATGGACACGCGGGTGACGACGGTGTCGTGCCTCGTGGTGACATCGATGCGGCTCCCCGGAACCCGCCGCCGCCCAGTCGTGAATCGCTGCCAGGCAGGCCGGCAGCGTCGGCTCTGCCCGCCTCGAAGAAGCTGCTCGGCATGCTTTGGTCGAGAATCTCAGCGTGGAGGGCAGCGGAGACGTTACATTCTGCGCACGCTCCCCGGGGGCAGGGGAGCGGTGACCATCAGGGGGTGGCGGTGTTAGGTAAGGCACGAAAGAAGCCGTTGGCGGTTCCGATTCCCATCCCGTCCGAGGGTGGGGCGGCGGACACGGTAGAGGGCTGGCCGTCGTTCATCGCGTTCAGCCGGGACGTATTCAGCGCGGCTCATCCTGGGTATGAGGATCTGTTCGACGGTGCCCTGGCTGAATTCCGCAGGAACCCGCAGCAGGTACGTGAACATCGGCCACTCGAACCCGCGGTGGGAGTGGGGGTGGCAGTGTCCTCCGCTGTCCCCTTCGTCCTCCCGGTCGTGGCGATGTTCCTCGGCGCTGTGACCGAGCGGGTGGTGACAGGCGCGGTCGATGGCATCGAAGAAGCCATCCGCCGTCGTATCGCCCGCATCATCGGTGTCCACCGGCGAGCCGCACTCGCATCGGAATCCAGCCATGCGGCACAGGCCTCTGGGGAATCCGCGGCGGCCGCCGACGCGTACGCCCATGACGATTCCCCTGGGGACGTCACCCAGCGACGCGACGCAGGTTCAGCGCCGCCGCTGCACAGCGGCGCCGTCGTCCCACCGGCGGCAAGTGGCCTGCGTCTGAGTGCAGAGGAGGAAGGGTTCGTCCGTGGCGTCCTGATCGGCCTGGGCGTCAGCGTGGAAATGGACGCGGACGCGGCAGAGCACCTGGCAGAGGCAGTCATTCGGACGCTGCGAGGCTATTCGGAGGACGCTCCGTGACTAGTCTCGCCGACTCCTGCACGCCGCAGCCGTCCCCAGATCCCGCGGATGCGCCACCCGCATTAGCGCGCCCCGGCTCACGGGGAATATCACCGACTCGCGCCCAGTATCTGCTCCTCGTGGTGGTCCTGCTGCTCGCGGGGGCCTTCGCCGGGCAGCTCGTGCACAATTCCTACTTGGGCACCTCCTGGGCCCACGCGATGCACCACTGCCTGCTCGAAAGGCTGAAGGGGCCGACGAGCCCCACTCCCACCCAGTTCAGCCAGTTAAACGATCACTGGCAGCGCTGTACTGCGCCGGCCCAGCATCGACGCGCTCTGGTGTCGCTGGCCGGCGCGCTCGCCGTAGCCGTCCTGGGTATCGCCAGCCTGTGGGTGCTGCCGCACCGGGTGCTGCGCCGGGCGGGCCCGGTGACGAGGGCTTCCGACGAGTGGCAGCAGCGGACGGCGGCCGCTGCGAAGGACATGGGAATCACCCGTGTTCCCCTGGTCGTGTGGGGTTCGGTGTGGCTCAAGGAGTCCTTCATCGCAGGGCGCCCGGGTGGAACCACCATCGTTTTGCCGGTGGGTGCCCGCGCCCTGCCGCCGGCGCAAGCGGACGCTCTTCTGCGGCACGAACTTTCCCATGTGGCCGTGGGGGACGTACGGCTGGTCTGGCTGACCCGCGGAGTGCTGTGGGCCCTGCCGCCCGTACTGCTGGTCCCGTTGGCCGTTATCCTGACCACGACGTGGCGGACTGCCCACAAGAATCCGCTCACCGCCTTCAGCGGCACCTTCTTGTGGGAGTACGCGATCCGCGCCGCTCTGCTGATGATCGTGTCCGTGCTGATCGCGCAGCTCATTCTGCGCTCACGGGAATACGAAGCCGACGCCCGCTCGGTCCACGGCCGGTCCGCAGCGGCCATGGAGGCACTGCTCGCTTCGCAGCCCGCCGAAGGACTGACGTGGTGGCAGCGGGCTCGGGCGAACCACCCGGCCGCATCCCGTCGGGTGGCATCCCTTCGACGCGGTCCGTCGCCGTTACGAATCCCACTGGTCGGCACTGCCGCGGTCGGCCTGCTCAGCGCGATGGCCCTGCAGGCGGTGACCTCGCTGGCGCAGGACTGCTTCACCGGCACACCACTGGCTGGCAAAGAACGCCTCGCCGCTGCCCTCATAGCCGGTGGCCTGCTGTCCGCCAGTTGGGGCGTCGCGACATGGCACACCGTCATCGCCGGTAAGGGCTCCGATCCAGTGCCCCGTACGTCGCTGCTCGTTCTTGGTACGAGCACGGCACTGGGCCTGTTCGCGCAGGTCGAACGGACCGGTACCACGGATAGCGGCACCATGTTCGGCTGGCCCCTGTTGGTGACCGTCCCCGTTGCTGCTGCCGGAGCCGGAGCTCTCAGCGTCGCTCTCGCCGGGCTGTGGGCGCGTCGGCGCCGCCCGCACCGGTCGCGCTGGGACTGGGCAACAGCTCTGTGCGTCAACGCGGTGCTCTTCGCGGGAGCGCTGCGTTTCGGCGAGGACACCGCACTCTTCCTGCACGCCATGGACTGGCGTGATGCATTCATCGTCAGCGGCCTGTACTCCCCGGCCGCGCAGACCACGGCCGTGGCCCTGGGCGCGGTGGGGCTCAGCACGCTGTGGGCCACCCTGCGCGGCAACCACCGGCACGAGCCGTCCGGCACGCGCCACAAGGCTCGCGCCGCACGCCGGCCGCGCACCTGGCGCGGCGTCGCATCGACGATCGCCGCTGGCGGGCCAGTCGGCACCATGACCGTAAGTCTTGTCGCCGCGGCCGCCGCAGTGGCTGCACGTTGGGCCGTACAGCCTGCGGCAGCCCAGGGGTCGGTATGGATGTACAGGATAGAGTTCGACTGGTGGTCCGCAGCCGGCGCCGGATGCGCCTGCGTGCTCGCGCTGATCGCATTCCGGGGAATTAGGGGCTTGGCCGAGGCCGTGTACGCGGCGCCCATAGCGTCCCTTCTCGCCGCAGCCGCGATGTGGGGACACCGCTTCGCGCAGTGGGCCCACCCCTGGGAGGTGACCAGGACGTACGCCACCGCACCTCTGGCACAGGTGGCGTACGTCATCGTCGTCCTTGCCGTCCCCGCGGCCTTCCTACCTGCCCGCCGCGCACCGCGCCTGCAAAGAACCCTCCCAGCGATTGTCCTTGTCGCCGCACTCTCTACCGGCATCGTCCTTGCCATCCTCCACACGGGCACCCGCCTACTGTTCGCACCCCCCTGACCGGCGGAGACCGCCACTGACCCCCATGATCGGCGGTAGGAACGCCGGTCTGTGAGCCGACGTGACGAAGGTGGGCCGTCCCGGGCGGGACGGCCCACCTTCCGTATGCCCAGGGCCGGCGACGCTGCGGGGCACAGATGGGGCCGCAGGCCGGACTCGGGGCATCGCGGCGAGGGCTACGCGAAGGCGATGACGGTGGTCGCCAAGCCCCCCTGCACATGCGGGGGGCCTCGTTCCTGCACGGCATGGCACGGCACGGCTCGTGCGCTGCGTGGGCGGACGGGGCGGGAATGTTCTGCGGGCCGGTGTGGTTGGACCAGGCGTGATGGTGAAGGGGACAGTGTCCCCGGGCCTCATCTATCGCCTGCAGGGACGATCGTTCGGCTGAAGCCCTGCAGTGCCTTTCGCCGCGTAGCGACCGCCCTTCACGATCACATCCCGTACGGGTTCAGCCCCGGCTCGGCCTGTTGGCCGTCCGGGGCTGACTCGTACCCGGGCCGGCACACAAGCGTGCAACCCCGGTGGCTAGCGGCTAGCCGCTGACTCAGGGCCGTGTAGAGAGCGCGCGGAAGCCGGTGGTGGTGCTCTCACCCCGGCACTCGGTTTGTCACGATCACCAGCGATGGTGTCCAGCTGGTGCGGTGGGTGAGGGTCAGTCCTGCAAGGGAAGCTCGGTGGTGTAGTCCGCAAAGGTGTCGGGCCGGTTCGCGGCGTACTCGGCACGCGCCTGGCGGTCTTCCTCGCGCAGAGCGGGGTGGACGGGTGTCGTGGCCGGTGCGGGCCAGAGCTGGATCAGGTGCCGTTCACCGTGATCACCGATGCCGGGTTCGGGGTCGTCGGTGTGGCAGTACAGGCGCATGCGCACCCAGCGGTCCTGATCGAGCGGGGGCTGGACACGAAGGAGTGGTTCCTCTTCCGGCCACGCGTCCATGACGTCGCCGGGGTCGAGGGTGGCGAGGTGGATGCCGTCCGTCTCGGCCAGCAGGCTGAGCTCCTCCGCGGGCTCCCAGGCGCTGCTCGCCTCAGGGGCGGGCTGGCTGTCGTGCACCTGGACGGTGAGCTGGAGGGGGCCGGTGTCGGTGGTCGGCAGGACGATGGCGCTCGAGGGTCCTGCCGGGCCGCAGCGCCAGCCGTAGGGCATCTGATCCGGGTAGTCGTCGTGCTCGGTGAAGCCGATGAGGTATCCGCTCTCACCGAGGTCGACGGTGAACTCTGCTTCCTGGACCAGCATGGACAGCTCCCGTTCCACACAGCGCAGGTGCTCCTCCCCGAGGCGGCCGGGAAGGAGCACCTTTGGTCTAGCACAGGGTGGCGCCCTGGCTGTCGTTCTCCTCCCTCCGCACCACGTGATCGTCGCGCCGAGGTACGGGGTGTGGGGACCGCTTCAGCAGGGCCTGCACCGGCTGACGACCCCGCTGATCCCCACTGCGGATGGCGGGAGCGGGCCGGGGATCCGGCCAGCGTTGCCACGGCCGGCGCGGCTGCGGCCTTCATCGGAAAAAAGGTGGGCGGCCGGTTACCGGCCGCCCACCACGTGGCGCTTTTTGTTCGTCAGTGCCGGCCGGTGTCCTTCAGCGACTCCTTGGCCTCGCGGGCGTTACCCGCGGCCTCGGCCGCATGGCCCTTGGCGATCAACTTGTGGTTGCCCACGGCGTGTCCGGCTGCCTGAGCGGCCTTGCCCACTGCCTGTTCGGCCTTGGCCCTGGCCTTCTCGCTGGCGGCCATGTCGCTCACCTTCCTCGGTTGCCGGTCTGGGTACTGGCTGTACGCATGACCCCTTGCGATGCCGGCAAACCCAGGGGCGGAACGACACAGTTCGTGTCCGGCACCGACGCGGTGAGCTGGAGGGTTGAAGGCGGCCGCTGTCGGGGGCGGGTCTACTTGAACCAGTAGCGGACGCCGTGGTGGTGGGAGCACGTGCCCTGCGAGTGCCGCGAGTAGGACAGGGACGCGTCCTTGCACTTCGCGGTCTCGTACTTGTCCTTGGGCTTCTGATGGTGCGTCCAGCCGCACAGCCCGGTGGTGTGGTGGATGCAGTGGTGAGCGGTGTTGGTGGACGGCAGCGTGGCCGCGGACGCGGTCGGTGCGCTGAACAGAACACCGGTGAGAGCGACGGCGATGGCCGGGCCAACAAGACGTGCGCGCAAAGGAATCCCCCCTCAGGGATGAACGAGTGCAGCGGGAGCTTATAGCGGTTTCAACGACTTGTTGCCCACTTCGGTCAATCTGGGCGCAACTGGTGGTCCGTGGGGCTCTTGGACGGGCCGGAAGGACATGCCGTCCCGCAGGCCGACCCAGGAGGGCAGCCGCAACGAGTAGGGCCGGTGGAGCCAGGCCTGCCCCGCACAGCCATCGGGACGTCGGCACCTACCCGCCACCGTCCGCTCCACCGGACTGCCGTGCTGCTGTCGTCGACCGGACAATGCGTGACGCTCTGGAGTCCGCTTGTATACGTGCCCGAGCCCGGGCAGCCGGCCCAGGTTCTTCGGCCTGCGCTGCACGAGTCGGTGCAGAAGGCGAAGGCCTCGCGCACCCAAGAGGCACCGCCGAGCGAAAGGTGCTGGAGCTGCCGCGGCCGAAGAGGGCGACCGTGATGAAGCAGCCGGCCATACAGCGCGTGAGCCGCCTCGTTCGGATCCGCTCGGGTGCGCGGGGGGGTCCGTGCGTGTGCGTGGTCTTCGGGTAGCGCGTACATGTGGGCTGTGGTCCTGCTGCCGCCGATCGCACCGATGCTCGCCGAGGCCTGGCCTGTGCTGCCGCCGGAGCGGGCACTTGCGGGCGGGCTGGTGATGGAGCAGAAGTTATGGACAGGGTTTGGGCTTGTCCGTTGTCCAGTACGGAAGCGCGGCCGAGGTTCCCAACTTGAGGGGCCCGGCCCCGTCTTGCGTCAGTCCTGGCAGCCGCACCCTGACGCGGTCTTGGCCTCGGTCACGGTGAGGGCGGGGTCGACGGAGGTCTCAGCGGGCGTACAGCAGGCGCCGACGCCGCAGCAAGCATCGGTCGGCTCGGCAGCCGGTCGGGCGCTTTCGGCGGTCACCGGCTTCGTGGCGCGGACGATCGCAGAGTGCATGCCGTCGGCGACCGGGTGGGTCGGGGTGATGGCGATGTCCGTGAACCCGGCGGCTTCGAGTCCGGCGCGGTATTCGGCGAAGGAGAGGGCGCCAGCGATGCAGCCGACGTAGTCGCCGCGCTCGGCGCGCTGGTCGGGGGTGAGGGTGTCGTCGGCGACGACGTCGGAGACGCCGATCCGGCCGCCGGACTTGAGGACGCGGAAGGTCTCAGCGAACACGGCGGGCTTGTCGGTGGACAGGTTGATCACGCAGTTGGAGATGACGACGTCGATCGTGTTCGCGGGCAGCGGGACGGCTTCGATCGTGCCCTTGAGGAACTCCACGTTCGTCGCGCCCGCCTTCGCCGCGTTGGCCAGGGCCAGGGCGAGCATCTCCTCGGTCATGTCCAGTCCGTACGCCTTGCCGGTGGGGCCGACGCGGCGGGCGGAGAGCAGGACGTCGATGCCGCCGCCGGAGCCGAGGTCGAGGACGCGTTCGCCTTCGCGGAGTTCGGCGATGGCGATGGGGTTTCCGCAGCCGAGGGAGGCGGCGACGGCCTCGGCGGGGAGCGCGTCGCGGTCGTCGGCGGCGTAGAGGGTGGAGCCGAAGTTGTCGTCGACCTCGACGGGCTCAGGTCCGCAGCAGGCGGCGTTGCCCTCGGTGACCTTCACGGCTGCGGCGGCGTACCGCCGGCGGACGGTTTCGCGCAGGTCGGTGGACTGCTCGGTCATGGCTTCACTCCTGGATGACGGGCATGGCGGTGCCCGGAACGGCTTGTATTGACGTTCTTTGATGCAACCTTGCGCTTTGAATCGAAAAACGTCAACATAGAGGCATGTCGAAACAAGAGCTTGAGGTGATCGGCCAGGGCACCGCCTGCTGCCCGGGCCTGTCCACCGCCCCACTGGACGAGGACCAGGCGGCCGACCTGGCGAAGGTCTTCAAGGCCCTGGGCGACCCCGTGCGGCTGCGGCTGATGTCGATGATCGCCTCGCGCGGGGAGGGCGGGGAGGTCTGCGTGTGCGAGCTGACCCCGGCCTTCGACCTGTCCCAGCCGACCATCTCGCATCACCTCAAGCTGCTGCGGCAGGCCGGCCTCATCGACTGCGAGCGCCGCGGGACCTGGGTGTACTACTGGGTGCTGCCCGGCGTCCTGGACCGGCTCGCCGCGTTCCTGACCACGACGCAGCCCGCCGGAGCCCCTGCGTGAGCGCGCCGCTCGGCCGTCGGGTTGCCGCGGAGGCGATCGGGACCGGGCTGCTGGTGGCGGTGGTCGTCGGTTCCGGCATCCAGGCCACCGAGCTGCACATGACGTCGGTGTCCAGCTGCTCGCCAACTCCCTGGCCACCGTTTTCGGCCTGGGCGTACTGATCGCCCTGTTCGGGCCGGTCTCGGGCGCGCACTTCAACCCCGCCGTGACCCTGGCCGCCTGGTTCGCCGGCCGCCGCACCGCGGGCGGCCTCGCCCTGCGGGACGTCGCGGCGTACGTGCCCGCCCAGATCGCGGGAGCGGTCGGCGGGGCGATCCTGGCCGACGCGATGTTCGCCAAGCCGCTGGTGAAGTTCTCCACCCACGAGCGGTCCGCCGGCCACCTGTGGCTCGGCGAGGTCATCGCAACGGCCGGGCTCATCCTGCTGATCTTCGGCCTGAACCGGATCGGCCGCGCCGCGCTGGCCCCGGCCGCGGTGGCTTCTTACATCGGGGCCGCCTACTGGTTCACCTCCTCCACGTCGTTCGCGAACCCGGCGGTGACCATCGGCCGCATGTTCACCGACACGTTCGCCGGGATCGCGCCCGGCTCCGTCGCCCCGTTCATCACCGCGCAGCTGCTCGGCGCGGCCCTCGGACTTGCCGTTGGGACCGCGGTCTACGGCCTGCATGCCGTTCCGGCCCGCCGGGCAGTCGAGGTCCCGCGCAGCGAACCCGAACCCGCCGTCTCCTGACCACACCCGCAAGAAAGACACCCGCCATGAACACTCCCGCCTCGCGCCCGTCGGTGCTGTTCGTCTGCGTCCACAACGCCGGCCGCTCCCAGATGGGCGCCGCCTTCCTCAGCCATCTCGCCAAAGACCGCATCGAGGTCCGCTCGGCTGGCTCCACGCCCGCCGACTCCGTCAACCCGGCCGTCGTGGAAGCGATGAAGGAGGTCGGCATCGACATCTCCGCCCAGACTCCGAAGGTCCTCACCACGCAGGCGGTGCAGTCCTCGGACGTGGTGATCACCATGGGCTGCGGCGACGCCTGCCCCGTCTTCCCCGGCAAGCGGTACCTGGACTGGCAGCTCGAGGACCCTGCGGGCCAGGGCGTCGAGGCCGTACGACCGATCCGCGACGCCGTCGAAGCGCGGGTGCGTGGCCTGCTCAGCGAGCTGGGCATCCCCGCCTCCCCCTGAACACCGCACAGACGCGATCAGCGCAACGTCTGGGCTGCGTAGAGGGCCCCGAGGGCGGCGGCAAAAGTGCCGAGCAGGAGTCGCAGTGCCGTCTCGGGCAGGTGGGGCTGGAGCCGGGCGCCGAGGTAGCCGCCGATGAGACCGCCGAGGCCGCAGGCCAGGCCGAGCCACCAGTTAGGGGCGACGGGCCCGGTGCTCACCAGCGTCAGGGCGGTGTAGACGGCCGCGCCGGCGACGGAGGTGGTGAACGTCGCGGCGAGCGTGGCCGGTGCGATGAGGGCCAGGGGCAGGCTGCGGGCGGCGAGGATCGGCCCGAGCAGGGAACCGCCGCCGATCCCGTAGATGCCGCCCACCACCCCGACGCCCACGGCCAGAACGGACAGCGCGGCGGGGGACGGCGCGGCGGCGGCTTCGGCCGGTGAGCGTTTGCCGGCCGGACGCCGGGTTCGGATGCACAACCACAGCCCGAGCGGCAGGAGCAGGGCCCGATCAGCAGCCGAAAGACGTCCGGGCCCGGCAGGACGAACACGCGCACGGCGGCACCGGCAGCGACACCGGGCAGCGTCCAGACGACCAGACGGCGGGCCAGGGGGCTGCGCATTGCGCCGTTACGGCGGTAGCGCCACAGGGCGCCGGGCCCGGCGACCACGTTGAACAGCAGGTTCGTTGGTGTGACCGCGGGGCTGGCCACGCCCAGGGCGCTCAGCTGGACCGGCAGGAGGAAGACCGCTCCCGACACGCCGACCGGCGCGGTCACCGTCGAGATTAGCAAGCCGGCGGCCAGCCCCACCCAGATCGTCCACTCCACCGCCGTCACCACCCCTCGATCGCCCGGCCAGTATCAACGGCCCGGACGCCGGCGGAGCGGGATGGCAATGAGATGTTCACGAACAGCAGGAGCAGCCCGCGCCGCAGCCGCACGCATCCTCCGAGTCCGGGACCGGTCCGTGTGATCGGGCGTCGGCAGCCGGGTGGCCATCGCCACTTCACCGAAGGGGAGCTGAGCGTGCTGGAATGGACGCCCAGCGGCGACGGCTTGGCAGCAGCAGGGCTCTACTTGTACGACTTCGACACTGGCGCTCAATCGACCAGTTGAGTTTCAGCGAACGGCGGAATACTCCCACTCACTCACCGAACAATGGGACTTCGTTGTACGTGAGATCCGCCCGGATCCGCAGGAAGTGGACGGGGTGACGGTAGCGGCCCTCGTCGACGGCGGTATCGGCCTGGAACTCGGCCACCAGCTCAGGCCGTACCGGGTGGAACTCCAGCTCACCGCGGGTGCCCCAGCTCGCACTGAAGCGGCGCCCCTGCCAGGGGTGATCGGGGTCAGCCCGGTGCAGCTGCGGTGCGAGGTCGCGACGTACGGCGGTGGCCAGGGACGTGGTCCGCGCGATCATCCGCAGGTTCCCGAGGGCGTCGCACCGGGCCAGCAGCAGCGTGGCCGGTGAGGCAAGGGTGCCCGTGACCCCGCCGATCATCCCTTCGGCGGTCGTGTGGGAGCGGACCTTGATCCAGGCACGCCTGCCCGGCAGGTACGGCTGACCGCCGCCCTTGATCACGACGCCCTCGATGCCGACCGCGCCCCAGGCCGGATCCAGCCAGTCCAGCGCGACCTGCCGGTCGCTGGTGGCAGGGCACAGCGAGAACGGGGCGGCGAGCACGCCGCGGGCGAAGAGATCCTCCAGAATCACGCGCCGCTCGCGGTACGGCCGGGCGAGCAGCTCGGTGCCCCCGGCCTCCAGGACGTCGAAGACGATCAGGTAGGCGGGGCGTTCGGCCGCCGCCTGGACGGCGCCGCGGCCCTGGCGGCGCGCCCGGCTCTGCAGCTCGCCGAAGTGCAGCCGCCCCTCGTACGGCACCACGAGCTCGCCGTCCAGCACGAGCGCCTCACCCAGCTCGCCGGCCGCAGCGGCAATGTCAGGGAAGGCGCCGATGAGGTTCGCACCCTGGCGGGACTGGAGCATGACGAGGTCGGGGCGTGCGAAGAGGATGGCCCGGAAGCCGTCCGGCTTCTGTTCCGCGACCCAGTTCCGCGGCAGCGCCGCATCTGGAGGCAGCTGCCGACGGGCTTCGGCGAGCATCGGCTCGATCGGGGGTGTCAGGGCCACACCGACACATCTACGCGGTGCTGATGGTCCTCGCGCGCTGGGCGGATCCGGACGGGGCCCAGGTCAGGGCGGTGATGGTGCGGAGGTCCGGCTGCGGCTGGGCAGAGGGATGACGGTGCTGCTGCCGCGCAACACATGGTTTTCGAGGGTGAGTTGCCGGATGGCCTCCTCGTATAGGGCGAGGGTGCGGCGCAGGTCGGTGGTCTCCTGCCGTAGCCGACGGAGATTTTCCTCCTTGGGCTCGTCGGTCTTCGGCCGGTCCGTGTGCGGCCGCGGCACGCCAGGCGGTGGGAGCCCTGCTGGCCCCGGCGGGAGCCGATCACCCGTGGCACGGCGTCCGCTTCTCGGCCGGCTGGGGGCGCGGCGACCTCGACTTCACCCCCGTGCAGCCGGAGCTTGTCGCCGAGTTCCTCGCCGATACCGCGGTCGATGAGGGTCGCTGGAGGCATCCGGTTCGCTTCGTCCGCGTCCGCGACGACTTGGACGTCGACGGCCTGCCCCTCGTGGCTCCGGGTCGGGCGTGACCGCAGCCGGCGCAAGGCGTTGCCACAGGCGTGGACGACTACGAGGACCTGGACGTGGACGAGATCGAGTTCGCGCCGGTGGAGGGAGCCGGTGAGCGGCTGCCGCTGCTGACGCTGGAGGAGGCGCACGACCTGCTGGACTGGCTGCGCGATGCCGCTGCCAGAAGCGGGCCGGATGCGGCGGTGGCCAACCGCTGGGCGAGGGAGATCGCTGCCCGGATCCCGTCCCGGGACTGATCGCCTGCCGCCCGGTGGCCGAGGAGACTGCCGACACCGACGGCGTCACCGCGCACCTCCGTCACCGCCGTCCGCGGCGAGGCCCCACAAGCTGCGCGGCCGGGATAAGCCAGCAATCCCCAGACCGGAGTCGGGGCGGCAGTGGGCGCAGGCGCTGGTGCCCTCGGCGAGCAGCCGCCAGGCCTCGTCCCGGTCGACGGGGCGGCGTCGCTTGCCCGCCATGTGGCAGGTTCCGCTGTGGACCTGGACGGGCGGCCGGTCGACGCCGATGCCGAGTTCGACGATCCACTCCGGTGCGGCCGGCTTCGTGCGGCGGCCGTGCTCTTGTTCGGCCTGCCGCTGCGTGACGTAAGCGATCTTGCGGTCGATGCGTGCCAGCCACATCACGTGCCACACCCGCAGCGTGTGCAGCCGCTCAGGGTCCGGCGGCAGGTCATCGAACGTATTTTTGATTCTAAGCTCGCGATCGGAGTCGCCGCCCTCGCGTGTTCGATTTTGTGTTCGATAACGTGAGGGGTGGAGGTGGTCCGGATGAGCGAGGCGACGACGCAGGTCGGATGGTCGACGGTGATGCATGTGCGCTGCCCCGACCGGCTGCCCGAGGAGCCCTACCGGCGGGTCCTGGAGCTGCTCACAGACCTGTCACCGGTGGTACAGGCTCTGCCGCCGACCGCGGCCCTGGTCGAACTCAAGGGGGCGTTGCGGTACCACGGCACGGACGCGGCCCACCTGGGCGACATCCTCCGTATCCGCTCGATCTCCCGCCTGGGCGTCGACCTGCGGATCGGCGTCGGCCCCACGGTCACGGTCGCGGCGACCGCCTCCACCCAGATCACTACCCCTGGCGGCGTCCTCGCCGTCGCCCCGGAGCAGGCGGCCGACTGGCTTAGCCCGCTGCCGGTCCAGGCACTGCACGGCATCGGCCCGAGCCAGGCCGCCGTCCTGCGCGACTACGGCATCCACACGGTCGGCCTGCTCGCCGCCGTCTCCCCGGCCACCGTGCAGCGCCTGCTGGGCAAGAAGGCCGGCCGGCTCGCGGCCGACCGCGCCCGCGGTATCGACCCCCGCCCCGTCGTCCCCCGCGCCCTGCCGGCCTCCGCCGCCGTGCGCCACCGCTTCACCCGTCACACCCTCGAGGGCGCCACCGTCCGCGCCGCCCTGCTCGACCTCGTCGTCCAGCTCGGCCTCCAGCTGCGCCGCCGCGACCAGGCCGCCCGCGCCCTCACCCTCACCCTGCTCTTCGCGGGCGGCACCAGCTGGGAGAAGACCCGCCGCCTGCCCGAGGCCTCCGCCCATGACGAGGACCTGCGCACCCTCGCCTACCAGCTGATGGACACCGCCGGCTTGCAGCGCGCCCGCCTGACCGGGCTCGTTCTCAAGGGCGAGGACCTCATCGACGCCGACCAGGTCGCCCAGCAGATAAGCCTGGACACTGCGCGCGAGTCCCGCCTCGTCGCCGAACAGGCCATGGACCGCATTCGGAAGAAGTTCGGCGCTGGCTCCATCGGACCGGCCGCTGTCATGCCCCTCCGCCGCGCCTCATGACCACTCTCCTGGTGCGTCGAGACGACGAGAGAGGTGCTCCGGGCGCCCGCGCCCTCAGGGCGGTCGAAGTGGACCCGCCTCGCGTGATCAGTTCCGGCCGCTACCACCTGCTGCTCGAGTCCGGTGGCCGGCCGGTCCAGCACGGCTGGTGGGGTCGCGAGGAGATTGCGCGGGACAAGTTCCGGCGCTGGGTCGGCGAGTACGGGAGCATGCCCGGTGCCCGCATCATCCTCACCGACGACAAGAACGGCGACGTCCTGGCCGCCTGGCCCGACCCGCGGTAGCGCAGAACGCCCGGCTATTCGACGCCCGGGTTCTCCTGGGTGTGCCGGGCGGCCTTCTTCACGGCCTGCTCCACCTCGTACCGATTGGCCCCGGCCGTCTCGGCGTGCGCGGTCACGGCCGCCTGGACCGTCTCGGACGCCTCACGCCAGCGGCGCCACTGGGCGTCGTACTCCCCACCGGCGAGGGCGGCGAGCTTGACGCGCTCGCCCTCGGCGGATCGTTCCAGCTCGATTAGCTCATCGGGGACCTCTGCCACGGCCACGGATCCTAAGCCGCCCGCGGTATGTGCCGACGATCCGACTTAACCCCCGATCGGGTAGAGCCACTGCCGGTTTCCGGGCGGGTCGCCTACGAGAGCCGCTACGAAGATCACGGCCTTTCCGTGTTCTTCGAGAGGACTCCCGCTCGTGCGCTTCGCCCGCCCCGCCGCCGCGGCCGCCGTGCTCGCCGCCCTCCTCCTCCCGACGACCGCGCACGCCGTCCCGGCTGCCGCCGCGCCCGCCGACTCCGTCACCCTGCCCGTACAAGACGCCTTCGCCCAGTTGTCGGTGCGCACCGAGGACCGCACCGGCTACGAGCGCACCAAGTTCCGGCACTGGGTCGACGCCGACGGGGACGGCTGCAACACCCGCGCCGAAGTACTCAAGGCCGAAGCCGTCATCGCCCCAACTCAGGGCCCGCGCTGCGCTCTGAGCGGGGGTGAGTGGTACTCGCCCTACGACGACCGCTACATCCAGGGGCGCAGCGGTGTGGACATCGACCACCTGGTCCCGCTCGCCGAGGCCTGGGACTCCGGTGCTTCCACCTGGACGGCGAAGGAGCGGGAGGCCTACGCCAACGACCTCGGTGACGACCGCGCGCTGATCGCCGTGTCGGCTGCCTCGAACCGGTCCAAGGCCGACCAGGACCCCAGCACGTGGCTGCCGCCGACCGCCGGCTACCGCTGCCAGTACGTCACCGACTGGGTGGCCGACAAGACCCGCTGGCGACTGAGCATCGATGCCGTCGAGCACGCCGCGCTCGCGGACGTGCTCGGCCGCTGCCCGAACGCCCCCATCACCGTTACCCCGGCACGCTGATCCGGGCCCGTCCGCCGGTGACCTCCCCCCTGATCCGGCCCGGCGGGCGGCGCCGCGCGGCCCCATGTGCTGGTCGGTAGCGCCATCGCCGCCGGCGTCCTTGTCACGGTCGGCATCGTCCGTGACCGCGCGCGGAGGGCGGCACGGGGGCCTTGCGTGTCACCACGATGCAGAGGGGCGGCGCCCTCCCCGCGGCCGTCCACCGAACCGGCTGTCCCTCCCACCTGGCTACATGTGTGTGACCGCCGCGCTGTTGCACGGTTCTGTCGTCGAGCTGCCGGGGGAGGCCTCCCGTCGGGCCGTCCGTGCCCGCCGTCCGGTCGTGCTGCGGTGCCCGGGCCGTGGTCCGGGGCACTCCAGCCTCCGCCCTCGCCCGGCTCCAGCTCGCCCGTCTGCCGCCGGCCGTTCTGTCGCTGGAACCTGAGCAGCGGCGGTGGCTGTCGCCAATGCCCTTCACACCAGCTCGTCCTGGCCCCAGGCCCATGCCGGAGCTGGTACATGAGAACGCGTCACCGTCAGCCCTCTGCGCCCCTACGATGAACGCGTCGACAGGAGAGGCCGCATGGAGGATCCGCCCGCCGGGCCCGACGCGATCAAGCCCCGGCCCGACTACCCGCCGAAGACCCCGCCGCCCCCGAAGAAGCCGCCGAGCCCGCCGCCTCCCGCCCCGTCCCGTAGCCACCTCCTGGCGGGGTTGCCCGTACCGCGGCGCGCCGGCCGCACCGGACACCCTGTCATGAGGAACCGACGCGGCGCGTCATGGACGCTGGACACCGCCCCATGGGCGCCGGCCAGAGCCGCCAGCAACGTGACGGCCCGATTGGCCGACTGGGGCCTGACCGCAGCCACATCCCTCGACCAGGTGGTGCGTCTGCTGACTGCCACGGTCATCGCCGACGGCGGCCGCCGTATCAGCATTCACCTGTCCGAGCAGAACGGCATGGCTCTCGTCCTCTGCCTCAGCCACCGGCACGCCGATACCGGAGAGGCAGCGGACCTGCTCATCGGCTTGCGTGATCTCGGCGCCGACAGCTGCGGAATCGAGACGACCGCCGAAGGACGACACGTGTGGGCCCTGATGCCCGCACACCCCTGCGTGAGCAGCGGAGCCGAACGGTGTGCTCCGCCTCAGCCTCCGGGCTACGGCCGGTGACGTCCGGCGCTCTCCTCCTACCGCCGATGGCACTGACTGACGTGGAGCGGGCCTCGGGGGTGCCCTCCCTGGCCCACCCGTGATGACTTCGGCGTGGAAGAGAGTCGGCTGGGGGTGATCCACGGTCCGACAGCGGGGCCATCGTGACGGTCGCCGTCCTCTCATGGCGGCGGCCTCGCCAGTCGCCGTGGCGCCGCCCCTGCACCGGCGTCGAATATACGGATGCCGCCCTCCGTCGGCTGTTGCTGTCAGTACGTCACCGACTGGGCGGCCGACAAAATGCGCTGGGGCCTGAGCGTCGACGCCGTCGAACGGGCCGCGCTCACGGACGTCCTCAGCCGTTGCCCGGACGTGCCCGTCACCGTCACTCCGGCCGCTGACTGTTGGTCACTTCCCTGCGCGTCGCGAGACGCCCGGCGCGCCAGCGGCGGGCGGTGGTCGTCAGCTTGAAAATCGCTTGATGATTGAACTTGCTGCAATCGTTCCGATACTGAACGTAACTTTTTTGGGGGATCGGCTGCACGTTTCGGCCTGTCCAGGCGCTGATGGGGTGGAGGTGTTTGTCACCTCTGGTGCCGGGGTGGGGGAGGGTGCGGCACCTGGAAATGGAACAGGTACAGGGGAGGACCCGTGCAGCACACTGCTGCCGCGTGGTTGTTCGAAATCGCGCTCGCCCTCAGGGTGTTCGGCCCGGACGTGATCCGCGGTTGCCGGCGGCTGCTGACCGCCGGTGTCCGTATCGGCATCACTCAGCTGACCGGTGCCCGCACTCCGGTCCGTTCCACCGAGCCGGACCGGGAGGCATCGTGAGCGGCGAGCAGGGCACGGAGGACACCGGCGGCGTGGTGGGCACCCCGCGCGCGGTGCCCATCGATCAGTGGCCCGTCGCCGCGCAGATGTCGTACTGGGGGTTCCACGAGCAGCGCCGCGTGGACTACATGCGCTACGCCTACCTCCAGCTCGGCTCCGACGCCGATGCCGAGGAAGCCGTCGACCTGACCTTCGACCGGATCATGGACCACTGGCTTCGCATGCTGGAGATGGAGAACCTGGAGGGCTACGCCTGGACAATCCTCAAGCGCCGCATCATCGACATGCACCGCAAGCGCCGGCGCCGCCCGGACCTGATGGAGACCGCCGCCTTCGAGGCCGCGCTCGCCGACCACGTGGACGACCCCTACGACACGCTGACCGACGCCATCACCCTCTATGCGGCGGTCAGCGTCCTCAGCGAACGCCAGCGCGACGCGATCCTGCTGCACTACGGCATGGGCTTCACCGCCGCCGAAGCCGCCGAAGTGATGGGCAACCAGGAATCCACCGTCCGCTCCCAGCTGCGCACCGGCCGCCGACGCCTGACCACTCTGCTCAAACTCCGCTGCCCGGAGCACCCCGACGGGAAGAACCGCTCATGACCGTGCTGCCCGACGACGACCGCACCATCGACGACCTGCTCGCCTCCGCCCGCACCCGCAACCGCTACGCCACCTACGACATGGCCGCAGCAGAAGCCCGGCTGCGCGCCCGCCAGACCGCCCGTCACCGCCCACCACGCCAACGCACCGCCGACACCGCCCCCCTGCACACCACATGGACCACCCCCGAGGACGAAAGCACCCCGGACGCCGACCGCGCCTGGTGGGACCTCAACGCCGTCTGCCTGCTCACCCTCGGCCCCGACGCCGACAAACAACTCGCCGCGTTCATCACCAGCCGCTACGCCGACAAGGCCGGCGCACTCGTCTTCGCCTGCCTGCTCCACCTCAGCGGCGACAGCAGCGGTGCCCGCTTCTGGTGGCGCTTCGCCGCAGGCTTCGGCCACCCCCTCGCCGAGTACTGCCTCTTCCTCGAACACGCCCACAGCGGCGAGTACGACGACGCCGACCACTGGCGCACCGAACTCCTGCACCACCAGTTCGCACCCGACCTGCTGTGCGGCGACCGGACCACCGCCCCCGTACTTAGCCCGCCCAATATGGACCCCATCCACTCCCACATCGTCCACCAGCACCATCCGGAGATCGGCACCGTGCCCCTGCCCACCTTCTCCCTGATCGGCCAGCTACGGCAGCTCACCTCCCTGCTGTAACCGCCAGCAGCACGGATCCCCATTCGAGGCGACTTCGATGACGCGACCATCCCTGCGGGCGCGGGGAGCACGAAGCGCAAGGGGGAGAGGCCTTGAACACAGCGGGACCATCCCCGCGGGCGCGGGGAGCACAGCGGGTGCCGGGCGTCCAGCTCGTAGCCGATGGGAACATCCCCGCGGGCGCGGGGAGCACGGGAAGGGCCTCGTCCCCTACCTGGTCGCGCCGGGACCATCCCCGCGGGCGCGGGGAGCACGAACCCCACCTCCCCGACGCCGACGACCGGGTGGGACCATTCCCGCGGGCGCGGGGAGCACCCGGCCGGGCGCGACGACGCCGTCCGGGACTGGGGACCATCCCCGCGGGCGCGGGGAGCACTTCGTCCTCGCCCTCGTCCCCACCGCCGTGACGGGACCATTCCCGCGGGCGCGGGGAGCACCCGGCCGGGCGCGACGACGCCGTCCGGGACTGGGGACCATCCCCGCGGGCGCGGGGAGCACCTGCTCGGTCATACGGGCGCCCCCTCGGGCTCGGGACCATCCCCGCGGGCGCGGGGAGCACCCGGCCGCGTCCGCCAGCGAGGGGGATCTTGTGGGACCATCCCCGCGGGCGCGGGGAGCACCGCATGGCCGCCGGGCTCGGCGTGCTGCGCGGGGGACCATCCCCGCGGGCGCGGGGAGCACCGGACACCCATGGACGAGTACGCCTGGACCTGGGGACCATCCCCGCGGGCGCGGGGAGCACTTCGGCTGCCACGAGTTCGCCGCGGAGAACGCGGGACCATCCCCGCGGGCGCGGGGAGCACTCGTCAACTGCAACCTGGAGAAGGGCGGTCGGGGGACCATCCCCGCGGGCGCGGGGAGCACCAGCTGCGCTCGGCGTCCCGCTGCGTGATCTCGGGACCATCCCCGCGGGCGCGGGGAGCACACTGGTCGGACACTGACCTGGACGGCAGCCACGGGACCATCCCCGCGGGCGCGGGGAGCACAGGCGACCGCGGTCACCCTGGTGTGGACGAAGGGGACCATCCCCGCGGGCGCGGGGAGCACCCGGCGCCGGTGCCGGAGACGGCAGTGGTGCCGGGACCATCCCCGCGGGCGCGGGGAGCACGGGGGCCGTCCCAGCCCGGTCACCTCGATGACGGGACCATCCCCGCGGGCGCGGGGAGCACTGCTCGTACTTCGCGTTGGTCCAGAAGACGGGGGGACCATCCCCGCGGGCGCGGGGAGCACTCTTTGTGACCTGTGGTTTTACGGGCTGGGGATGGTGGTTTCGGCGAGTTCCACAGTTTCCGACGAAGGGCATATATGGGGACATTGTGATTGTGGTGGGTGGTCTGATTTTAGGGGTGCTGGGGTAGGGGTGTCTGCTGGTTGATCAGTTCTGGCGGCGGTTTCTGTTCGTTTTCTTCAACCGGCTTCACGCTGGGTGTGGGTGTTGTATTCATCTGGCATGACAGGTGAGGGGGGCGGTCGGGCGGGGCTTCGTGTCCGGTTGGGTGGGCCGGTGCTGAGTGTGTGGGCCAAGCACGACCGTGATGGGGATGGTTGGCTGCCGTTGTGGCGGCATATGGAGGACTGTGCCGCTGTGGCGGGGCGGTTGTGGGATGAGTGGCTGCCGTTGTCGGTGCGCAGGCTGATCGCCGGTGTATTGCCGGGTGGGCAGGCCGATGCCCGCCGGCTGGTGGTGTGGCTGGCTGGTGTGCATGACATCGGGAAGGCGACGCCCGCGTTCGCCTGTCAGGTGGATGCGTTGGCGCAGGTCATGCGCGGTCACGGGTTGGAGATGCGTTCGCGGGAGGCGATGGGCGCGGATCGCCGGCTCGCGCCGCACGGACTGGCGGGGCAGGTGCTGCTGGGCTGGTGGCTGGAGGAGCGCCATGGCTGGACGGTCAAGCAGACCGGGCAGTTCACGGTGGTGGTGGGCGGGCATCACGGGGTGCCGCCCGAGCACGGCCAGATCCAGGCGTTGCAGCGTCACCCGGATCTGCTGCGCACGCAGGGTGTGAGCCGGGAGCTGTGGAAGCAGGTGCAGGACGAGCTGCTGGAGGCCTGCGCGCAGGAGTTCGGTGTCCGTGAGCGCATGGCGGCCTGGAAGACGGTGAAACTGCCGCAGCCGGTGCAGGTGCTGCTGTCCGCTGTGGTCATCGTCTGCGACTGGATCGCCAGTAACAGCGACCTGTTCCCCTACTTCCCCCAGGACGTGCCCCGCACGGGGGCGGAGCGCGTCGCGGCCGCCTGGCGGGGGCTGGACCTGCCCGGTCCCTGGCGGGCTGAGGAGCCGGCCGGGGACGTGGAGGAGTTGTTCGCCTCCCGGTTCGATCTGCCGCCGGGAGCGCGGGTCCGCCCGGTGCAGGAAGCGGCTGTCGCGCTGGCGCGGGAGATGGACGAGCCGGGGCTGATGGTGATCGAGGCGCCGATGGGGGAGGGGAAGACGGAAGCCGCGCTCGCCGTGGCGGAGATCTTCGCCACGCGGTCGGGGGCGGGTGGGGTGTTCTTCGCGCTGCCGACGATGGCCACCGGTAACGCGATGTTCCCCCGCCTGCTGCACTGGCTCGATCGTCTGCCGGCCCCGCCCGCCGCGCGTTACTCGGTGCTGCTCGCCCACTCCAAGGCCGCCCTCAACGACGACTTCGTCGACCTGATGGGCGGCGGCTGGCGTCTCGCCGCCATCGACGTGGACGGCTACGACACGCAGCAGTGGCGGCCGTCGGATCCCGGCCGTGCCGCTGCGGCCGAACTCGTCGCTCATGCGTGGCTGCGGGGGCGGAAGAAGGCCATGCTGTCGTCGTTCGTGGCGGGCACCATCGACCAGCTGCTGTTCGCCGGGCTCAAGAGCCGCCATCTGGCGTTGCGTCACCTGGCGATCGCGGGCAAGGTCGTCGTGATCGACGAGGCCCACGCCTACGACACCTATATGAGCGTCTATCTCGACCGGGTGCTGTCCTGGCTGGGTGCCTACCGGGTGCCGGTGGTGGTGCTGTCCGCGACGCTGCCCACCGACCGCCGCAGGCAGCTGGCCGAGGCATACGCGGGCAAGACAGCCGTCGCGGACCAAGCCCCCTTCCATGCTGTTGCCCGGGCCGGCGACTATCCGCTGCTGACGGCGGTCACCCCCGGCGGCGCGCCGCTGGTGCGGTACCCCACCGGTTCGGGCCGCGGCACGGACGTCGAAGTGGAGCGGCTCGATGACGACGTGCACGTCCTGGCGGACCGGCTGGAGAGGGAACTCGCCCAGGGCGGCTGCGTTCTGGTCGTGCGCAACACCGTACGCCGGGTCCTTCAGGCGGCGGCTGTGCTGCGAGAGCGCTTCGGGACCGACAACGTCACCGTCGCCCACTCGTGCTTCGTCGACGTCGACCGTGCCGCGAAGGACGCCGCGCTCCTGAGCCGGTTCGGGCCGCCAACCGCGAAGACGGACCGCCCGCCGAGGGCGCACATCGTCGTCGCCAGCCAGGTCGCTGAGCAGTCCCTGGACGTCGACTTCGACCTGCTGGTCACCGACCTGGCCCCGGTCGATCTCCTGCTGCAGCGCATGGGACGCCTGCACCGCCACCTGCGCGGCGGCCAGGAGCAGACCGAGCGGCCCGCGCGGCTGCGCCAGGCACGCTGCCTGATCACCGGTGCTGACTGGACCGCCCCCGTGCCCGCACCGGTACGCGGTTCGCTCGCCGTGTACGGGGCGCATGCGCTGCTGCGCTCCGCCGCCGCCCTGCTGCCCCACCTCGACGGCGGCCGGCAGCGCCCGGTGCGGCTGCCGGCGGATATCAGCCCCCTGGTGCAGCACACCTACGCCGACACCTTCGACGGCCCGGCCGGCTGGGAGGAGGCGCTTAAGGCTGCCCGCACACGCCACGAGGAGCACCGCGCGGACCAGGCCGAGCGAGGCGCGACGTTCCGGCTCGACGCTGCGGCCCGCCCCGGCCGGCCGCTGTTCGGCTGGGTCGCAGCCGGCGTCGGTGACGCGGACGACACCCACCAGGGTCGGGCCCAGGTACGCGACAGCCGCGAGAGCCTGGAGGTCGTGGTCGTCCAGCGGCGCGCCGACGGCACACTGGCGACGCTGCCGTGGCTCAAGCCGGACCGCAAGGGCCGCCCGCTGGCCGGGCTGCCCCTGCCCACCGACCAGGTGCCGACCACGCTCGCGGCCCGCACCGCGGCCAGCTGCGGGCTGCGCCTGCCCATCCAGTTCAGCTACGCCGACGTGATGGACCAGGCGATCGACGAACTCGAGGAACTCCACATTTCCGCCTGGCAGGTGAAAGACAGCCACTGGCTCGCCGGCCAGCTGATCCTGCCGCTCGACGAGGACTGTCAGACCCGCCTGGCAGGCTTCTCCCTCCGGTACAGCCCCAGTGACGGTCTTGAGGTGACCCGTGCCTGAAACCGAACCGAACAGCATCGGTGGTGGTGGGGGAGTGCTGTCGTTCGACCTCACCGCCCGCCCGTGGATTCCCGCACTTGGTCGGGACGGCAGTCAGCGGGAGGTGTCGCTGCGCGAGGTGTTCGAACAGGCCCATGGTCTGCGGCGCATCGTTGGTGACCTGCCCACCCAGGAGTTCGCCCTGGTCCGCCTGTTGCGGGCCGTCGCGCACGACGCGCTCGGGGGGCCCCGCGACATCGACGACTGGGCGGATTTGTGGGCGGATGACGGCTGCTTCTCGCCGGTCGGGGCGTACCTCGACCGGCACCGGGCACGGTTCGACCTGCTTAACGCCGAGGTGCCGTTCTTCCAGACCGCCGGCCTGCGCACGGCGCAGGGCGAGGTGTTCTCTCTCAACCGGATCGTGGCCGACGTCCCCAACGGGGAGCCGTTCTTCACCGCCCGGATGCCCACCGTCGAGCGGCTCACCTTCGCCGAGGCAGCCCGCTGGCTCGTTCACGCCCATGCCTATAACACCTCCGGCATCAAGACCGGTGTGGAGGGCGATGCGCGTGCCAAGGGAGGCAAGGTCTATCCGCTCGGTGTCGGCTGGGCCGGCAACCTCGGCGGGGTGTTCGTCGAGGGCCGCACCCTGCGCGAGACGCTGCTGCTGAACCTGATCGCGGCCGACACCGCCAACCTTGAGATCGACGACGCGGACGCTCCGGCGTGGCGCAGGCCGCCGTGCGCCCCGGGTGGCGCCGAGCGTGCCCCGACGGGTGTGCGGGACCTGTACACATGGCAGTCGCGGCGTCTGCGCCTGCACTTCGATGAGGCCGGGGTGCACGGCGTCGTCCTCGGCTACGGCGACCCGCTGGGCCCGCGGGACCGTCAGCACCGGGAGCCGATGACCGCCTGGCGGCGCAGCCGGGCCCAGGAGAAGAAGCTGAAGACGGCTCCCGTCTACCTGCCGCGCGAGCACGCGCCCGAGCGGTCCGCCTGGCGCGGGATCGGCGCCCTGGTCGCCGACCAAGCCGCAACCGCCGAGGGTCCGGAGCCTGCCGACTACCTGCGGCCGGGAATCCTGGAGTGGGTGGCCCGCCTGGTGACGGAAGGCGAACTGGACTCAGGCTTCATGATCCGGGCCCGGATCGTCGGCGCACGCTACGGCACGCAGCAGTCCGTCATCGATGAGATCGTCGACGACCACGTGGCCATGGCCGTCGTCCTGCTGCATTAGCAGGACCGGCGCTATGCCGAGCAGGCCGTCGCCGCCGTCGGTGACGCCGACCTCGCGGTCAACGCTCTCGGTGACCTCGCCACGAACCTGGCCCGCGCGGCCGGCACGGAGACGGAGGGCCCCCGCTCCACCGCACGGGATCTCACCTACGGCCTCCTCGAGGCCCCTTACCGCACCTGGCTGGCCCATCTCGCCGACACCGACGACCCCTACGCGCAGCGCACCGCCTGGCAGCAGCAGGTGTACGCCATCGCCGGCCGCACCGGCGACCAGCTGATGGCCGCGGCCAGGAACGCGGCCTGGCAGGGCCGGACCGTCCAGCTCAAGAACGGCACCGAGTGGCTCAACTCCTCCCTCGCCGGCAAGTGGTTCCGCGCCGCCCTGCACAAAGGCCTGGGACGCCCCGGCCTGGATGACCTGCCGCGTGAGACGGACGCAAGCCCGGCACCCACCACCGCGAAGGCACCCGCATGACCACCGAATCCGCACCCGCCACTGTCACCGCCCGCGAACGGGTGACCCGGCTCGCCGCCGCCCACCTCACCACTCTGCAGCGCGGCTATCTCGCCGACCAGTCCCATGCTGTCGCCTCCCTCGCCCGGCTCCGGCGCGGCGCCGGACGCCAGGCCGGCCAGCTGCCCGACCTGTGGGCACTGATCGACACCGGCCCGCTGCACCACACCCCCGACGGCGCCCGACCGCTGAGCGAGCACGAGCTGGAGCGGGCCGAGGACGCCCTGCACGTCGCCCTCACCCTCTACGCGCTGCACCAGCAGTCCCGCCGTACCGGCATGTACCAGCCCGACCGACCTGACAGCCGCCGCGGGCTGGGGGCTGCTGTGCGGCGGATGATGAAGCCCGGCGAGATCGACACGCCCGTGCACAAGCGCCTGGTCCGCGCAGGCACCGCCGCCGACCTGGCCACCTGCGCCCAGCGGCTGCGCGACATCGTCGTCCTGCTGCGCCAGAACGACATCGCCCTCGACCACGCGCTGCTCGCCGGACAGCTCTACACCTGGCAGTGGCCCGGCGGCGCGGACACCGTCCGCAGGGAGTGGGGCCGCTCCTTCCACGCCTGGCACAACAGCGCAGACGATGCACCCCCGGCCCCGGCCCCCGTCGACCGCAACATGCCCGCCCGCACCACGGACACCGACAAGGACGCCTCGTGAACCGCATCTTCCTCGACGTGCACGCCCTGCAGACCGTCCCGCCCAGCAACCTCAACCGTGACGACACCGGCGCCCCCAAGCGCGCGGTGTACGGGGGAGTGCCGCGCGCCCGTGTCTCCAGTCAGGCGTGGAAGCGGGCCACCCGCACCTACTTCGAGGACGAGCACCTGTTGGACGCGAGCGAGCTCGGTGTGCGGACGAAGAAGATCGTGGAGGCGGTCGCCGCCCGGATCACCGATCTGGACGCCTCCCTGTCCGAGCAGGACGCGCTGCGCATCGCGGACGAGACGGTCAAGGCCGCCGGCCTGAAGACCGAGGTCCCCAAGCGCAAGACGAGCGCCGCCATGGACGGTGAGCCGGATCCGGCGCCGCAGTCGAAATACCTGGTGTTCCTCAGCGCCCGCCAGCTCGACGCCCTGGCCCGCCTCGCCGTCGACGGCGCCGCCGACATCACGGCCTACTTGGGGGGACAAGAAGAACAAGGGCAAGGCCAAGCAGCTCGCCGACAGACACCACTCGGTCGACATCGCCCTGTTCGGCCGCATGGTAGCCGACGCCGCCGACATCAACGTCGACGCCGCCGTCCAGGTCGCCCACGCCCTCAGCGTCCACCGCGTGGACAACGAGTCCGACTACTACACGGCCGTCGACGACAAGAACACCGGCGAGGAGACCGGCGCCGGCATGATCGGCACCGTCGACTTCAACTCCGCCACCCTCTACCGCTACGCCGCCCTAGGCGTGCACCAGCTCGCCGCCAACCTCGGTAAGGGCCTGCGTGAGGACGAGCCGCGTACCGACCCGGTCCGCCGGGCCGTGGAGGCCTTCGTCCACGGCTTCGTCGCCTCCCTGCCCACCGGCAAGATCAACACCTTCGGGCACCACACGCTGCCCGACGCCGTGATCGTCAAACTGCGCACCACCCGGCCCGTCAGCTTCGTCGCCGCCTTCGAAGACCCGGTACGCGGCGAGACGGGCGGCTACGTCCGCGAGGCCTCCGAGCGCCTGGCCCAGTACATCCCCGACATCGAACGCGCCTACGGCGATGAAACCACCACGCTCACCTGGGTGCTCCGCGTCGGCCCCAACACCCACAAGCTCGCCGGCCTGGGCACCGAGGCGGCGAATCTCACCGAACTCCTCGCCGCCGTGGGCCAGGCCGTCACCGAACGCCTGGAGAAGCCCGCATGAGCGTGCTGACTCTCCTCCTGGCCGGCCCCCTGCAAGCCTGGGGGGCCTCGGCCCGCTTCACCCGCCGCACCAGCAGCCGCCGACCGCCCGTCAGCCTCGTCACCGTCACCTTCGACGGCCACCTCGAAGTCACCGACCCCCACCTGCTGCGCCGCGCCCTGACCCAAGGCATCGGCAAGGCCAAGGCCTACGGCTGCGGCCTGCTCACCCTCGCCCCGCTGCCCACGGCGAGGTGAACCGGTGACCACCGTCTCCCGACGCCCCGCACTCACCCCACGCCACCTCACCCGCACCGGCGAACGGCTCTCCTTCATCTACCTCGAACGCTGCACCGTCCACCGCGACGCCAACGCCATCACCGCCGAAGACGCCGACGGCACCACCCACATCCCCGCAGCAACCATCAGCACCCTCCTCCTCGGCCCCGGCACCCGCATCACCCACCAAGCCATGAGCGTCCTCGGCGAAACCGGCGCCGCCGTCTGCTGGGTAGGAGAACAAGGCGTGCGCTACTACGCCGGCGGCCGCGCCCTGACCCGCTCCTCCACACTCGCCGAAGCACAAGCTATGCAATGGGCCAACCCCCGCAACCGCCTCGCCGTCGCCCGCGCCATGTACCGACTGCGCTTCCCCGACGAGGACCCCATCGGCCTCACCCGCAAAGAACTCCTCGGCCACGAAGGCAGCCGCCTCAAAACCTGCTACCGCGCCCAGTCCGCCCGCACCGGCATCCCCTGGCGCGGCCGCCGCTACACCCCCGGCGACTTCACCAGCGGCGACCCGGTCAACCAGGCCATCACCGCCGCCGCCCAGTGCATGTACGGCATCGCCCACGCCGTCGTCGCCTCCCTCGGCTGCAGCCCCGCCCTCGGCTTCATCCACTCCGGCCACGAACTCTCCATCGTCCTCGACATCGCCGACCTGTACAAAACCGAAATCGGCATCCCCCTCGCCTTCGACATCGCCGCCCAGGACGAACAAGACATCGGCCCCCGCACCCGCCGCGCCCTGCGGGACCGCATCAACGAAACCGCCCTGCTCGACCGCTGCGTCAACGACATCAAACGCCTCTTGCTGCCGGAAACAGCCCCTGCGGAGACCACGAACGACGACCACGACGTCGTCACCCTCCACAGCGACGGCGGCCGCACCATCCCCGCCGGCCGCAACTACAGCGACGGAACCGACCCTCACGATGTCCACGACTACCCGGACCTCACCTGGTGACCGTCATCGTCCTCACCAACTGCCCGCCCGGCCTACGAGGCTTCCTCACCCGATGGCTCCTCGAAATCTCCGCCGGCGTCTTCATCGGCAACCCCTCCGCACGCATCCGCGACCTGCTCTGGAACGAAGTCCAGCAGTACGCCGGCCAAGGCCGCGCCCTCCTCGCCCACACGACCAACAACGAACAGGGCTTCACCTTCCGCACCCACGATCACGCCTGGCATCCAGTCGACCAAGAAGGCCTCACCCTGATCCGCCGACCCACCCAGAACCCGTCCAGCACCACGACCACGCCTCGGAAAGGCTGGAGCAACGCCTCCAAACGGCGGCGATACGGCAAGTGAAAATGCCCGATTCTCGGTTTTTATAGAGCTTCGCCGGAATCGGTGAAGTGGTTCACGGCAACCTGCCTGTATGACAAACCCGCAGGTCACGAAGAGTGCTCCCCGCGCCCGCGGGGATGGTCCCCAGTCGCCCCGGTCCGCGAGCGCTTCCTCCACGTGCTCCCCGCGCCCGCGGGGATGGTCCCAAGCGCGATCAGGCCCACCTCGGCCACACTCGGTGCTCCCCGCGCCCGCGGGGATGGTCCACCCCCCGGCGGTAATCGGTAACGGATCTCTTCGTGCTCCCCGCGCCCGCGGGGATGGTCCCTTCGGCGCCAGCAAGACGTACGCCTCGGTGGCGTGCTCCCCGCACCCGCGGGGATGGTCCCGCGTCCGGGTACGGGGTCGTCAGCTTCCAGCCGTGCTCCCCGCGCCCGCGGGGATGGTCCTCTCGGCCGCCAGGGCGGCCGAAGTGCGGGCGTAGTGCTCCCCGCGCCCGCGGGGATGGTCCCACGAACGAACTCGGCGCGTGGCTGATCAATGGGTGCTCCTCGCGCCCGAGGGGATGGTCCCGCCATGGCGGCACAGCGCTGACACCCCGGCTTGTGCTCCCCGCGCCCGCGGGGATGGTCCCGCGAGAAAGCCCCGGTGCACTCCTGCCCGGGGGTGCTTCCCGCGCCCGCGGGGATGGTCCCATCCCGTCGTGGCTAGATGATCGATTCCAAGGTGTTCGGTGGTCATAGGCGGTGAGTGCGCGTCTGGCCGTTTGGCCGGTGTGGTCGTTGTGCCTGATGGCGGCGGTGAGAGCGAGGATGCGCTGCAGGACGCGGACGGCCACGCCGCCGGGGGTGCGGCCGCGATGTCGTTCGAGGTCGAGCTGGCCCTTGAAGGGTCTCGTTGACCGACTCGATGACCTGCCGCAGCGGCTTGAACAGATGTGATCCGGGCCGCTCGGCCTCGCTCTTGCGGGTAGGCCGCAGCAGCCGGATGCCCAGATGGGTCAGGTGCTGCTCGAAGTCGCGACCGAAGTAGTTCTTGGCGCCGATCACGGTCTGTCCTGGCCGTTCGTCGGTGAGCTGTGATTCGACGGCGAGCAGGTCCAGCAGCGTCTCGCGCTCATCGGCCTTGGCTCCAGTCAGCGCGAAGGCGATCGGCAGGCCGTGCAGGGTGCACACCAGGTGCAGCCGTAGTCCCCAGAAGTAGCGCGAGTGGCTGGCGCAATACCCGTACTGGGCCCATCCCGCCAGGTCGGAGCGTTTGACGGTCTCGCGGGAGCGGCCGCATTCGACCGGCGTGGAGTCCACCACCCACACATCGTCGGTCCACAGCGTGGTGTCGCGAGCCGGCGTGCGGGTAAGGCGCCGGATCAGATCAGCCGCCTTACGCAACCGCTTGTTGTTGCCGGGCTGCTGGGGCAGGTAGGGAAACAAATGACGCAGGTGAGCGTGGGCGTGCCGCAGCCACCGGGCCTCGGAGGTGAAGCCCGACATGGCTTGCATCATCGCCAGCGTCACCAGCTCCGCGTCGCTGAGCCGCGGCGCGATGCCCACGGCCGGCCGCCACGGGGCCCACTGTGGCGATTCCTTCAGCAGATCGTCGGCCTTCACTTAGAGTGCGGTGGCGAGGGAGTCCAACTCTGTCTTCACACACTGACGTTGGGCCCCCTTTTTCCAGCCGCGCAGGCGATTCTCCGGAAAAGATCGGCACGCTCCTGCGGACTCAGGCGCCCACGGTCCCGTCGACACCCTCACGCAGAAAGTCTGCGTGCCCGTTGTGACGGCCGTACTCCAGGAGCACGTGCACCATCACCATCCGCAGCGAGACCTCCTCGCCCCATCGTGGCTGATACCCGGCCTGGTCCAGGGATTCAGCCTCCCGCTCGATGCGGCGCGAGTTCTCCACCTCGGCCTCCCAGGCTGTGAACGCCTCGTCCCTGGTCGACGCGCTCGCGTCGTACGCCGCCTGGAAGTCGATCTTGTCGGACCAGACCAGGGGCACGTCGTTGTCCTCGAACACTCGACGGAACCAAGCACGCTCCACCTCCGCCATGTGTCGCACCAAACCGAGCAGTGAAAGCGTGGACGGCGGCATCGACTGCTGTCGCAGCTCCTCGTCGGTAAGCCCTTCGCACTTCATGGCGAGGGTCGCGCGGTGGTAGTCGAGGAAAGCCCGCAGCGTGTCACGTTCGCTTCCGAAACTGGGCGGTCCTATGCGACTGTCGCTGGTCACTGGCCATGCTCCTTATCGGTGCCTGCATGCATGCAGGGCCAGTATCTACTCCCGTCGGCTGTCCCCAGACGCGGGCCGTCAACCCGACCTGACCGTCACCACGGAGGTCACCAGTCACAGGATCAGCAAGGCTGATCGCTCACCCGTAGCCAACCACCCCATGGAATCGATCATCTAGTCGGCAACGAGGCCATCCTGCGCGATGCACTGCTCAAAAGCATGCGGTTGTTGCACGACCGGGCCGCCGACTCCGGCCTCGCGTCCCGACCCGTCCTCGCGGTGGACCTCACCTTGGAGGTCTGGCGTAGTGGATATGAGCTGCCGGTGATCTCCTCCGGCAGCGACTGGATGGGCTGGGCCGTCCTGGCCGCAACGGCCCCTCGGCACGAAGAGTCCGGCACCATTGCAATCTACGATCCGCGATCCGGCAGCGCCATGACGGCGTCGCCCGGGCTGCCGTGGGGACGACAGTTCAGTATCCGCCCGAAAGCCGGGTTGTTGGCGGTTGCCCCCGGGTGGTTGACGGCGGCCGTGCAGCCCGTGGAAGCGGGGCAGACGGTGGCGGTCGTCTCCGCTCGCTCTGTGCACGACGTCTAACCTAATGGTTCTCATGGGCATCCGCGCTGATTGAATGGCGAGCCCACATATCGCGGGCCGCTCAGCCAGATCGGGCAACTCTTCGTGTTGGGGAAGCTCGCGATCCTTCGGCATGTGACGAACCCCCCGGGCACTCCTGCAGAGCTGGGCACAATGTCCCGCGGGTTTGTTCTCGAAGTGCAGCCGGATTGCCCGAACCCGTCGGTTTCCCGTGGCCGGTGACTCCATGAGCGACGCGACGATCTACGACGGCGACATCGTGACCGTACGACGGCAGGACAGCGCTGACCACGGCGACATCGTCGCTTCTAGCTGGGGCAACCGTCGTGCAGCGTGATCCGGTGAGGATCAGTGCAGCTCAGCAGCAGTGCGAAGGAGGTTACCGCCTGCAACAGGTGTGGCGCTATCACCCCATCAGGTATGGGGTGCGCCGTCCCAAAGAGGCCTGGCTCGATACCAAGGCGATGTGCATGCGCTGACCCCAACCAATCGACGAGTTCAACCGCCAGGCCATGGCCGACTACGGTTTGCCGCGCATTCCGCCGTCTTCCTCGGAGGCCCACGTCTGTTCTCGGCCTGGCGGACCTCGCTGCCGTCGGCGCGCAAATGCTTGCCGGCCGCCTGGGACTACGTTGCCGCGTCGCTGTGGCGGCGCGCCGGGCTGGGGATCGGCGAGACGAGACCGGGATGTTCGCCATCCGCGACTGGCGGCTCGACCTGGCGAGTACGGCAAGCTGCACGTCCGGCTGCCCGCGAAGGTGGCTGGCCTCCCGGCCCCGCCGGTCACCTCCGTGGCAACGCGAGCAGAGCTACCGTCTCCGCGCGGCGCCCGGCGTCCGTACCGCCGAGGCGGACGGCCTGGATGTGGCAGAGCCTGGCCACCACCGGCGTCCACACTTCCTCGGCCGGGACGCCGGCCAGACGGGCGACGCAGGAGGACCAGGTGTGCAGGCCCATCGCGAGTTCGACGGGCAGGCTAGGCCCGGGAAGTTGGGGGAAGACCGCAGCGGCGGGCGGCTGTGAGGGCGTGGGAGTGCCGGAAGCACGGTGGCCGACGGTGGCTTCGAGCCAGGCAAGGTGCCAGTCTGCCGCGGCGGACCGGTGGCGCTCCGGAGCCAGCCAGGAGTAGAGGCTCGTCATTTCGCTGGCGATCACGTTCTGCGGCGCGTACCCGCTCGGGCCACCGGAGCCGGACGTCAGGAGGCTGTGCGCACGGGTGCTGGTCGCCGCCAGCAGATCGCCCCAGACGAGAGGCGGGCGGCTATAGGGGAACATGCCGAGACTGCATACCGCCGCACAGGGACGGGGCTGCGCGGCGGTGACGAGTCCGCCCCGCAAGGCGTCGATGATCCAATTCAGTTGGGCGTCGAGGGGTTCGGCGATGGGGACGGCGACCTCCATCGAGGCGCCTCCGTCGAGCAGGTCGACCCAGAACCACGGGGTTCGCGCCGCACTGGCGACTAGGGCCAGCAGCCGCCCCCGCGCGGACGCCGACGCGCACCGGACCCGCCAGGCGTGCCAGCCTGGCCAGGAGGGCTGGGTCTGCCGGGTACGGGAAAGCGTCACGCGTTCTCGCCCCCTGGTACTTGTGAGCCGTACTCTTGGCGGTAGGCGGAGTCCTCGCACGGGGAGAGTCCGGCCCGCACCACCGGAAGGAGACGCTCGGGGGTGAGCGCCCATCGGTTCCAGTGGAAGAGCACCAGCGCTGTCGCCCAGGCCCGTACTGGGAAACCCTGCGCGCGCCGGAGCAGGGCGGCGGCGTCGCCCGTGCGTGCCGCCCACCGCCGGGCACGGACCAGGTAGGTGTCGGCCACCGCGTCACCAGTGACCGGCACTCGCCCCGCCAGAAGCGAGCTCGCTACAGCGGGGTCCACGTACGGCGGGCTGTCGGGGGCGACGTCTGGACCGCAGACCGTGCGCAGGGCGTGGTCGAGACGCAGCCAGAGGTCCCGGAGCTCGTCCGCGTCATCGGCGATCCTGGACAGCAGCGTCTGCGCGGTGACGAGGCCCACCAAAGGGACGAGCGAGGTTCCTCCGCCATCCGAGCAGGTGTGCCACGATGCGGCGAGGCGGCTGTCGGCCGCGCAGTGGGTGTGCGCCAGATCGAGACCGGCCGGTCCGCCGAAGCGATACGTCTCGGGTTCGTACACGCCGGTCGTCCGCAGCCCCGGGAGCCGGGCGGGCGGCGTCGTGTCCGCCATCGCGCGGCGCAGCGAGCCGGGATCCGGAGACTCCAGCCGCAGCCGGATCCCCGGAGGCTTGTGCAGGAACCACCAGCGGGAGACAAGCCCTTCGTCCTCCCAGCGCGCGACGCCCTCCCGCAGCCGGGACCACCCGGCCCGGTCGGCTGGCAGAGCGCAGTCGCACTGCACCCAGGGATCGCCCGCTGCCCGCAGGTTTTCCGGCCCGCACAGCGCGAGGTACGGATCGAGCATGGGCCGCTTGCCCGCGTCGGGGCGGTGCCCGGCGGGCGCTTCGAACGTACTCCATGCCACGGCCGCCTCCCATAGGTGTTCGCGTCGTTCGCCATCGACCAGCTGGCGCCGGGGGTCCTTCCGGCCGGACACAGGGGTGATGACTAGCGGTCCGGGGTCGGCCGGGGTCACCAAGGGCATGAGGGCGTCCAGGGCAAGGGGGCTCGACGGCGGCATGGCCAGGGGGGTGGCGGCCGGGTGCTCTGGACGGACCTGCACCAGGGCGGGCAGCCCCATGTGCCGTACCGCCTGTCTCCAGGCGAGGTAGCGGGCAGGACCGGAGAGGCGGATCAGCCCGGCCACCGCAGTCGGGGGGACGGTCCAACGGCGGGTACCGATGCGGATGCCGCCACGTGTCCTGACTTCGGGGTGGTGCCGCCAGACCTCGCGTTCGGCTGGCAGTGCTGGCAGCCCGAGCGACAGCCATTCCCAGCCGTGGCTCATGGCGGCCGTCCACAGCAGATGGCTGAGCGGATCCCGGTGGCCCGTCTCGGCCGCCGCGTTGTAGACCGGCATCAAGCGTCGGGATGGCTCCTGGGCGTCCACGCACCAGACGCGGCCGTCGTCGTCCACTGTGAGCATCCACCGGTCGGCCGAGGCCTGCCCGGCGGCCGTCAGGTCGAGCCGCGCGCCGGTCAGGTCGGGGCGGACGGCCGTGCCCGGCTCGGCGCAGTCGCGGCCGACGACCTCCACCGCCCGGCCGAGCAGCGCCGCACGGAACGCCGTCCGCTCCGCCGCTCCCGGCCGGTGCCGGGAGTGGAAGACAGCGGGCTGGGGACGTCCCCACAGGAAGGCAAGGCGCCCCCTGCCGTCCGCGGTAAGCACGGCCGCGCCCTGCCCGCCGCTCGTCGGGCGGGGCATCGCGGCGAGCGTGTGGACGGGGCGACCCCGGTCGGCGAGCAGACGTTCCTCCCACAGGTCGCAATCCTCCTGCACCCCCAGGGCGGTGAACGGCCGCGGGCCGAACCGTAGGTCGAGGACGCCAGGGCGGGTGTCCGGGCTGTCGGCGGTAGCGGGCCGTCCGCCGGGGTGGTGCCGTGCGGCCTGTATGGCGTCCCAGCGGCGCATCGCCTCTCCGAGCGGTACGGGCGGCAGGCCCGCGAGCGCCTCGGCCAGTTCCCCGACCGACGCGAGCCGGTACCGTTCGGCGGTCGCGTCGGCCCCCGCGTTCGCCAGCGCCTCGGCGATCGTCTCCTCGGCGGCGCGGTCGTCGGCCGCCGTCCAGGACAGGCGGAATGCGGCTCCTGGCTCCCAGTCGACGGTGACGACCGTGCCCTTCGGCGCGGGGACGTCCGCGAACGCGAACAGCTTGGCGGCCTCCCTGTCACAGGCCCGCACCCGTTCCCGCACCCGTCGTGGGGACCACTCGGCCAGGCCGAGTGCCAACTCTTCGCACAGCGCCCGGATCCGCTTTACCGACAGCTCCCAAATCTCCGCGTCCTCGGCCCCGAGTCCGGGGGTGACGGCCTCCAGGGCCTGCCACACGTTCTCCGCAGTGCCGGGGAGTCCCGCGCATGGTTGAAGGAGCCCGCGCGCCACCAGGGCCCGTAGGACACGTTCGAGTGGAGGCCGCGCCGCGGTGTCGTCCCCGGCCAAAGCGGCGAGCAGGTCCCCGGGGTCGACGGTCCGGCCGCCGTCGCAGGCGGTCAGGACGGCGTCCATCAGCGGCTGTCCCTCGACGCGGCTCCACTCCGGGCCGTCCGGCCCGAATGATAGCCACCACCAGGCGTCCCCCTCGCGGTGGACGCTCGGGTCGCGGCGCAGCCTGCCGCGCAGGGGGTCCCGGTGGGCGAGTGTCTCGGCGGCGGCGCGGAAGGGTGCCAGGCGCACCCCGACCTCGTAGCGGGTCCTTTCCGGGCGTTCTGCGCGATGCGGGTAGACCACCCCGGACCACAGGCCCTGCGGTGTGGGGCGGGCGCAGGCCCGGCTCAGAAGCCGCCAGAGGGTGTGCTCCAGCCGTCTGCGTCTGGCCGGGCCGTCGTCGCCGCGCCGCGACCGTTCCCAGGCGTCATAGACGGAGGGGCTGCCCGCTGCCAGAGCGGTCAGGAACCGGTCGGAGCGGGCGATCCGCCGCAGCAGGGCGCGCTGCCGGCTGTCCTCGGCCGTCCAGGCGGCGGCGAACTCCTCAGTTAGGGCGGCCAGGCGTCGTCGCTGCTCCAGGTCGTCCCGGATCCGCTGGCCCACGTCGCCGTGGGTGTCCAGGAGCGTGGTCACCGACGTGTCGCAGCTTACGGGCTCCGCGCTGGCGTGCAGGGCGCGGCGTAGGGCCAGCACGGCGTGGCGTTCGCGCCGCGGCAGATTGGGCACCACCGGGAACAGGGCGTCGGTGAGCTCACCGCTGCGGGTGGTGATCTCCTCGCGCAGCGCGAGGAGCTGGTCGGCCCGGCGGGCGAGAGCGTAGGCGGCGAAGGAGTCGAGCAGGTCGATCGGCCAGCCCGCGACTCGGAGGACCGGCGCGCCGATCACTCTCACGTCCATGTCCCGGTCCGTCCGCGGTCAGTGGACATCCGCCGACTCCGGTACCTCCTCCGGCCAGGGCCATCTGTGGCCGGGCACCCGCACCAGGCGGCGCTGGCCGCGCACCTGCGCCAGGGAGTCGCCGGGGCGCAGAAGACACACCTCCACGCCGGTGGAGCTCACCTGACCGTCGAGCAGCGACGAGCGGCACCGCGCCGTCCGCGCCACGCACTCGGGGAACGGGTCGATTCCAGCGATCTCTTTCCCGTGTCCGTCCAGCCTCGGTCCCAGACCCATGTTCCAGTGCCACGGCGCTCCGCCGTCGGCGTATGGGACGACAGCCCGCGCGCCCCAGCGCTCGGCCAGGTCCAGCGCACCGTCCGCGTCGGTCATCAGCTGCATGCGGCAAGCCCACAGCTCCGGTGGCACGAAGGGCAGATAGCGGGCGATGGAGGAGAACAGCAACTGCACCGGGTACATCCGCCAGCCGCGGTAGCCGGCGAAGACCAGGTCGGGACCGCCCAGCCGGGTACGTGCCTCAAGTGCCACATCGCGCATGTCCCCGCGGTTGTCACGCCCCGCGTCGGCGAGGAAGACGGAGCGGGAGCGCGGTGTTTCGACCAGATAGGTGTTCCCGACGTTGGTGATTTCCGGGTGCAGTCTCTTGGCGTCGGTGGGCTGTTCCCCGTAGAAGGGCAGGGCGGTCACCGTGATATCACCGACCTGCCATGACGTGTGCCAGGCGAGTGGTACGACCGTGGTGAAGCCGAGCTCGGTCAGGCGCAGGGCCAGGTCGGCGGTCAGGATGCTCTCCCGTTCGACCACGGGGACGACGACGGGCGTGTCCGGCGGCAGCCGGAGCAACGACGCGGGGTCGAAATGGTCCGGGTGACTGTGCGTCAGCAGGACCGCATCGACACGGCCGAGGTCGGCGGGCTGCATCGGCTGATAGGTCTCCGGGTAGACGGCGCGGCGGGCGGGGAGCCAGGGGTCGACCAGCACCCGCGCCTGGTGCCCCTGCGACAGGACGGTGTTGTGGCCGCAGAAGGTGACGTCCGCGTCGTCCAGTTCTGGAGCGCGGCAGCCGGGTGGCACCGTGGCAACCAGACCCTGTTCTCGCAGACCGGCCAGCAGGGTGCGCATGTCGGGGTGCAGCTCTCGGGCGGCCGCCTCGGTCACGCCGTCGTTGCTCAGATCGGCGATGAGCGCGTGGGCCGGCGCCCAGTGACTGTCCGGCAGGCGGAGCCTGACGAGTGCCTCGCCGTCTGCCAGGTCCTCGCGGCTCAGCGTGAGCAGGCGCGGCCGGGCCAGCGCAGGGTCAGGGTGGCGGACGTCCTCGTGTAGGTGCCAGTCGCCGTCGGCCGCCACGTCGGCGACCGCCCGGAACGCTTCTCCCCGTACCACCTCAGCCAGCAGCGCGGGGGCTGCCGCGACCAGCGAGGCGTGGCCATGGGTTTCGGCGTGCTCGGCGAGGGGTGCGTACAGCCGGCGCACAGCGAGTTCCGGATTGGCTGTGACCGGGCTGCCGAAGCGTGTCCGGTCCTCGTAGGTGACGTTGATGCTCACATCGGCACGCAGCCACGTCCGTTTCATGCGTTTTCCTTCAGGCTCCGGTACACCGCTTCGCGGGCCAGCATCCGCCGAAAGGCGTCCTCATCGCGGTGGCCAGCGGTCTTGGCCCACCGGTCGACATGGGACGGGACGGGGAGGCCGTGCCGATCGAACCACTCCCGGTACAGCTCCCGCGTGCCGCCTTCGGCCGCTTCGGCCGAGGGGTTCTCCAGACCGGCGGTGGCGAGCGTGCGCTGCTTGTCCTCGGCCCGTGCCGCAAGCCGGCCGAAGCGGCCTGTGACTCGGAGCTGGTCGGGCAGGTGAGCGAGGACATCCGCCCCGGCACGCGTGGCGACCAGCGCGGCTGCCGCGTCGGTCCTGACCATGGCGTTGAAACCGTCCAGGTCGAGGTGGTTGTGCACCAGCCAGGCGTCGAATGCTGCCTGGTCGGTCAGTCCGAGGGCGGCGCATAGGTCGTTGGCGTACTCGCGTACTGCTGCGACGTCGGGCCGCAGTGCGCAGCGTTCCGCCTCGGCGGAGGTGAGGGCGCGGATGAGGGCCCCGCGGTAGGCGTCGGTGAATTCCTCCGGCTCCAGGAGCAGTTCCTCCAGGATCAGGTGCATGGTGAGCGCGCCATGGTCGCCGGTGGCGGGGGCTGGGCCGGCGCTCCTTACGAGGTCGTCCCACCACAGGGTGTGCTGGAAGGCCCAGGGGACGCTGACGGGTTCCGGCGGACTGGTGCGTAGCAGGTCCATCAGTGCCAGCGCATCCTGCCGCTTCTGGTCCACCCGGCCGTGCGGAAGCCAGGCGCGCAGTGCGGCGGCGCTGTCGGCGAGGCCGCGCTCGCTCGCCTCCCCGAGGAGGGCGGGCCAGGATCGCTCAGGGTAGAAGCGCCGTTTGGCGAGCGCTGCGAGGATGTCGGCGTCGTAGCCGCCGATGATTCCTGCGCCTGCCGCCGCCTGCAAGGTGCGGCGGATGTTGACCATCGCCTCGGACGCCGCCCTGTAGCCGAGAGCCTGTTCGGTGTGAGCCACCGCGACCTCGTCGTCGTCGGTGAGCGTGCCGGCGGCGAACTGCTCGAAGATCCAGCCGACCCCGACCATACCGAAGGCCCGCAGCTCCGCGGCCCGCAGCGCTCCCATGCTGGAGGCGCCGTAGACGGGGATGCCCTCGTGTAGGGCCCAGAGGATCTCCTTGTGCCACACCGAGGGCACCCGCTCGAAGTAGCCGTCCACGACGGCCAGAGCCCGCGGTCGTTCCCTGGCCGCGCGGTACACGTCCCCCTGCGCAGCCGGCGGCAGCACGATGGCGTCCGGGAGGGCATCGGTAACAGCCTGCGCCGGCAGCGTGGGCCCCACGAAGACACAGACGGTGCCATGCAGCTGGCTCATCGGGCGTCCGCTTCCTGCTCGGAGGCGGTGGGGGACGGGGTGGCGACGCCGCCGCGCAGTGCCCGGGCCCGTGGCCCGGGGACCCAGCCATCCAGCATGCTCGCCGACTCCAGCCCGGGGACAACCACCCGCACGACCGGGATGCGTAGATGCGGCAGGGTCAGGTCGATGGCGAGGACCTGGGTGATGCCGGCGTTCTTCAGTCGTTCCAGCAGCCAGGCCAGGTCTGCGTCGAAGGTGTCGGCGTCAAAGCTTGGACCGGAGTCGAAGGACTGGGCGGGGGTTCCCTGCAACAGCGCCCGCTCCCGGGCCAGCACATCGGGGTTGCGCACCCGGTCGTAGTCGTCGCGGGCCACGTCCTCCCTCGACCCGGCGGTGATGGTGAGCCGGCTCTGTGCCGCCTCGGTCAGCGCCCGCAGCAGCGCCACCGTACGCACCGGATGACAGCCCATGCCTGCTGCCGAGTGCATACGGCGGAAGGGATCGTCGTCCTCGGTGACGACGCAGTAGAAGGAAGGCACGCCGATGTCGGCGGTCGTCGTCTCCCACACCGCCACGTCCACACCGGCCCGCTCGTACGAGTCGAGCACGGTCCGTGCGTCCGGGTCCCTCACCGTCGCCAGATCGATGCGGGTGGTGGCGGCCGCGTCCGGGTCTAGCAGATGCCACAGGGTGGTGGCGTCGCGCTCGATCACCTCGCAGATGCCGTGGATCACGGCCTCGATCACATGGTTGCCCGAGGCCAGTCCGTTGGACGAGGCCAGAAAGCAACCCGCACCAGTGGGCCGGGGCAGAGTGAAGCGAGTGTGGACCAATTCGTACGGCACCCAGGTCGCGGTCTGCCCGAGCAAGTCCCAGCTCTCCGTCCACAGCAGGTCCAGATGCGGATGGAACCCCGACCCGGCGTCGACGGGCAGCGCGGTGACATCGGCCGTGGTGTGCCCCCAGCGCAGTTCCTCGTAAGTGGCCAGCTTCACCGGCGCGGCGATCCGCTCGGCGTGCCAGGCCTCAACGGACTCCATGACCGCGGAGGCCCGCGCGGCGGCGAGATCTACGCCCTTGCCCTGCGAGACCGACAGCGAACGGGAGTTCGGCCGGGTGACCACGACGACCGGGATGCCGATCTGGTCGAGCCCGGTGACGTCCGCAACGCGGGTGATGCCCATCACGTCGAAGAGGGAGCTTACGCGGCGGACGGTGTCCTCCGGAGGGACACAGCGGTGGGTCCCGCCCTTGAAGAGCTTGGGGACAGGGGCCGAGCCCGCCGCGAGCAGGTCCCGCAGGGCGGTATTGACGCTGCTCACGCGGCGGCTCCGATCTTGGTGTAGGCGTCGGGCACAAGCCACAGCACGCCGGCGGCCAGCAACTCGTCGATCATGCCTTGCAGTTCCTTGGCGATCACCGCCCGGTCGTGGGCGTCGTGGTCGCCACCCGGAGCGACCCGGGAGGCGAGCGTGGTGAGCAGGTCGTCGACCGTGCACGGTTCGGCGGGCCGGGCAAGCAATTGCAACAACTGCCTTGGCGTGCACACCCGCCCTGTGAACGACTCGGCGGCGAAACCGTCGCTGGCGGGCCGAAAGTGCGTGCTGCGTGGCCACTCCAGCCGAAACCGCAGCGGGTCCCCGAGAGGTGGCAGGCACAACTGCCAGGGGAACCGGTCAGTGCCGTAACGCTCGGCATACAAGATGGCGTACTCCTCGAAACTCGGCCACAGGTGCGCGGGGAACTGCCGGTGCACCGGGAACTGGGCCCGCAGGACGGCGTGGAAGTCGGCGATAAGCTGCTGCGCCCGTTGCGTGGACAGCCCTCCGGCCGATGTCCACGACTGCACCGATAGCGGAAAGTCGGCACCGGCCAGTTCCTCCGCGTCCATCTCGATGCCGAAGCGGTCCGCCTGCTCGAAATAGTCGGTCCGCACGTCGAGGCTGAAGCCGTGCACGTCGAAGCTGTGCCGGGGGTCGGCGAGCACATCGGAGTGGTCAAGCAGGAATGACAGCGTTCGCTGGGCATCCTGCTCTGTCTCTTGAGGGAATCCGACCATGCTGAACAGGTGCAGAGAGATCCCGGCCTCGTGGACCGCGCGCAGGACCTGGGAGGCGACGGGCAGGCGGACGCCCTTGTCCATGTGGTCGAGCATGCGCTGGGAACCCGACTCCAGGCCGAAGAACAACTTGCGCATCCCCATGGCGGCTAGGCGTTTACACGTGGCGGCGTCGAAGCCGGGCTCCAGCCGGGCGTAGCCGACCAGCGACACGTCCAGGTCCCGCTCGGCCAAGGCCTCGCCTAGTCTGAGGAGGAAGCGGGGAGAAAGCGCCTCGTCGGTGATCTCGTAGTGCCGACAGCCATGGCGTTCCGTCAACCGGGCGATGTCCTCGGCGACGACAGCTGGCGGGCGCGTACGGTACGGCCGCGGGGCGACACGGTTGATGTGCGGGATGTCGCAGAACCGGCACTTGTTGAAGTAGCAACCCTTGCCCGTGAGAATCGGCAGGACCGGGGCCGGGGTGAGGTAGCGGTCGAGGGGAAGGCCGTCGTAGTCGGGGGTCGGCAGGGCCGCCACGTCCTCGGCCACCACCCGCCCCGCAACCGGAGCCCCGGACGCGTCGAGTGCGAGGGTATTGGGCACTCCGCCCAGGTCCCGGCCGTCCGCGAGACGCTCCATGATGCCCAGCAGGGCGGTCTCCCCTTCGTACGGCACCAGCGCGTCGCAGAACAGCGTGAAGAAGTGGGGCCGCCGCAGGAGTGCCGACGCGAACTTCGCGTAGACGGTGCCGCCGATCACGACGGTGTGGCCCGCGCTCTTGCACCGCCGCGCGAGCGTCAGGCCTGGAACTACCTGCTGGTGGTTGACGATAGAGATGCCGACCACATCCGGACGCACGGCCGCCAGATCGGCGAGGATCCCGTGCTCCCAGTGGTGCTCGAAGACGTTGACCGCGGGGTCAGCGGTCACCCGATCCAAATCCGCCATCCGGGCGGTGTCGACAGCGTCGACCGCGTAGGTCACAGGCGCGATGTCCCAGTCCACACCGTGAGCGGCCCCCACCATGCGCAGTCCGTGGGACAGCGCCTCACGCGCTTCGGCGAGGGCGAGCGGATGGTAAAAGGCCGATGGGTCGCGGAGTGTATCGGCGGCCCCCGGAGCGAGCTCCAACGTCCGTTCGGTCATGGCCAGGACCCGGTCGAGCCGGTCCCGCTCGCTGGCCGGGGCCTGTCGAGACCGGCGGTCGCGACAGACTCCGGCCGCCCGCTCCAGCGCGGCGGGGCGCAGCAGCGCGTCAACCGCCTCCACATCGAGGTCCCGCTGGGTCACCTCGACGCCATTGCGGCGCAGATGGGATGTGAGGGATGGAAGGGCCAGGTGCGGGCTGCGGGGGTCGGCTGCCGGTGGGAACAGGAGTACTGCATGCACGAGGGCGGTCTCCAGGGGCCAAACGACAGGGGGAGGACGGTGGGAGTGGCGGTCAGGTCAGCGCGAGACCGTGCCCGGATTGACCCTGAACTTGGCCAGGCCCATCGTGCCCGGGCACATGACCGTTCCTGAGGCCTTCCAGTTCACGTCCTCGGCCAGGTCGGCCCGCTGGAAGGGCCCCACGAACGACTGCGCCTGGGCCGCCTTGCCCGTGCCCATCCGGAAGCCGTTGCCCGTGATCTCCTCGCCGCCGGCCACCTGCACCGCGTCGAGCAGATTCGCACAGAACTGCGCCATATCGGGCTCGGTTACCTTGCAAGCCTCCAGCATCTCGTCGCGCAGGAAATAGAGCGACCCGTCCTCGCCGCGGATAATCGTGCCGCCTACGTTGTTACTCTTGTTGTCGGCCATTCCGTGTCCCTCCTGATCGGCGGATCCGTCTCACGAACGGTCCACATGTAGACACCTCTACGCATTCCACGGGCATATGTCCGTTTAGCGGGGCTGTCCGGGTGGCAGGGCGGCTCAGACCCGACAACCAAGCCCCGCCCATGAGAAGACGGTTCCCCCCTCGCGACCGTCCGCGGGCGTGGCGTTCACGCGCCGGGCCGCGCGCCCACCTTCGTGCCGAGGCACATCGAGACACCCCGTCGCTGGGCCAGCGCCGGTCGCCTCCATGATGCCGATCATGGCCCAGCGGATCATGGTCTCGGCATGGGCGGGATGGTGCGCATAGTGGCGGGCCAGGCGACGGTGAGTGGTCAGCCAGGAGAAGGTCCGCTCGATCGCCCACCACTTGGGCTGGACCTGGACACTCCACTGACCGGGGTCCTGCGGACGATCTCTAGTTCGCGTTCAGTTGATCGAGATGACTGGAAGGCTTATCCGGAGGAAGATATCTTCAAAGCCGGTCAGCGGAGCTATGGGTCAGGCACTAGAAGATTGCTGATTCAACCGAAGGATCCCCAGCCAGCAGACGAAGGCTGCCAGCATGCCCGACTTTGGGATTCCCTGCACGCCGAAAGCGGTGCACCATGACATTGGATTGGCGCGAGAGGCCAGCGGTCTCACCGAATAGTGGATTTTTCATCCAACTACGGACTGGCGAGACAGGAAACTTCGAAGTCGTCATTCCCTGGCCCGACGGCGGCCTGGCTCATTATTGGCGAAACAACGAATCCCCGGCTCTGGTGTGGCATGGTCCGACAATCTTCGCACAAGGCACCCGATACATCGGAGCGTCGCTGATCGAGTCAGACAACGTAGCATTCATGAGTGATCCGCGGAACAACCTTGAAGTGGCCGCTACCAGGGAAGACGGTGTGGTCGAGCATTGGTCGCGCGAGAACGGGGGAGCACTTGTCTGGTCAAACTTCGGAACAGTGCTGACCGGTGCGGCTGGAGCAGCGGGCATCTCATATTCCGGTGCAGAGTTCGCCGAAGGCGTTTTAGGCATAGACCTTGAGTCGCACCTGGAAAACGAATTCTATATCGTGGCGCCACTGGCCGGTGGCGGATTTGTAATGCTGAAGCGCAAGAACCCGGCAAGTGGAAATACCGCTGTACCGTCATGGAGTCGAATTTCCGGTCCTGGTTCGAACGAGACATTCGGGGGCACTATTCTCGTCGACCGTAACTTTGTGGGAGCGGGACTTGCTCACACAACGCTATACAACCCAACCGGACAGGCCAGCTGGAAGGAGATGCGCGAAAATTGGACTCCCCTGGTGGGCCGTGGTCAAGTAATGATCACGACCGTCTCGGATCAGGGCGCACTTCACATTTACACCTGGGCCAGGGTTACTTTCTCCGCGGGTGTGGACTTTCTAGCCGACGGCAATTGGGGGTGGAATGAGGGTCTCACGATCACCCAGCCCACCGAATTCGGGCATGTGCTACGCCCATTTCGCGGCAGGCCCTGCCTTCTGCAGGGCGACTATGACCTCAACGAAGATGACTGGCTCCCGTTCGATTCCGTCCATTACGGAAATTTGGAGCTAGTAGCTCCCGCAAAAGATGGTGGAATCCTCCATTTCTGGAGAGATAACGGCGATGTAGGGGACTCGCGAAAGCTTCAGGATGGCTGGAATTACGGTGGAAAGATAGGGGCGGCGATATACGATGAGGTTTCGCTCCTCCAGAGCAACTTCGGCGATGCGGAGCACGGCCCTCTGGAAATGGTGGCACGGCATCACGGACAGAAAGGTTTCGACTTTTTCTGGCGTGACGATTCCATGACCTGGCATGGTCCGACTGATGTCAGCACAGCGGAAGGTCCGACGGGTACTATCACCCAGCCCCTGTCACCCCTCTCGTCGGATGACAGTATCAGAGCGCTTCGATCAATCAATGTCGATTTCAGTGTGCCGCGTGACGAGCTCAAGCAGTGGCTCGAAGATCCGCAATTCACCCCATACCCCGCAATTGCGTCGGCCCTGTTCGGGCTCATGGGAGGCAGGAAGCTAAAGGGGCCGATATTCATCGACGTCATCGTCTTCAACTACGAAAATACGCCTGGCGTCATATCTCCGCGCGCAGCGCCTGACGTCCGTATTGACATCCTGAAGAAGGCCATTCTTAAGGGTTACAACGTCAGGCACGGAACCAGTGAAACGACCTTCGACACGCTCCTAGTGTGACAAGGGGCGGACGCTGATGGGCTCCTCGACGCCAAGTTCCTTCACGGAGGCGATCAGCTTGGTGCCTGGCTAACGAGCTCGTGCACGGTAGGCGGTGAGGCGTCAAGCTTCTGATCGTCGATCATGGTCATGTGGTGGGGAACGCGTCTCGTGCAGCGATCATCAGCGACCGGAGGATCACGGGGCTGTCGGCCAACGTGATCGCTGAACTCGTCGCAGAGCTGGGCCCGGTGTGGCACGAACGACACCAGGCCGAGCTTGCGTCCCGGCCGCGGAAGCGTGCTGTGGGCGCGAGGGCTAAGAGGCCATCTCATTTGGCGAGCCTGCGGTAGCAGATCAGAGTGCATGCCAGGCTCGTGAAGGCGAGGAAGTGCTCGGCTTTGCGCTCGTAGCGACGATGGAGACGACGGCATCCGGCGAGCCAGGCCATCGTGCGTTCGATGGTCCAGCGGTGCCGGCCGAGCCGCTGCGAGGCCTCGACTCCCTTGCGGGCTATGCGGTGCCGGATGCCCCGCTGGGATAACCATCGCCGCAGGTGGGAGTAGTCGTATCCCTTGTCGGCGTGCAGTTTGCCGGGCTTGCGTCGACGGGGACCTCGCCGGGATCGGATCGGCGGTATGCCCTTCACGAGCGGGATCAGGGCCTGGCTGTCGTGGACGTTGGCACCGGAGATGCCTACAGACAGGGGCAGACCGGTCCGCTCAGTGATCAGGTGGATCTTCGAGCCGTACTTGCCCCGGTCGACAGGATTCGGACCCGTCAACTCCCCTTTTTCAGGGCCCGCATGTTCACCGAGTCGATCGCACAGCGAGACCAGTCCAAGTTGCCGCGGGACCCGAGTTCGTCGAGGACCAGGCGGTGCAGCTTGGCCCACACGCGAGTCTTCGTCCACTCGGTGAACCGGCGGTGCGCTGTCGCTCCGGACGGTCCGAACGACGACTTCGGCAACTGCTGCCACGTGCAGCCCGACGTCGCCACGAACACGATCGCCGCCAGCACCTCACGGTCGCCGTGCCGGCGTCGGCCGCCACCTTGAGGCCGCGATGGCGCCTCCGGCACGACCCGCTGGAACAGTTCCCACAGCTCGTCCGGCACTAGCCGCTCAATGATCCCCACCACAGCCGACAGCCTACTCAGCCAAATGAGATGCCCTCTAAGCACCGGTTGGTGTTCGTCGACCGGCTCCTGGCCACGCTCGTGCACCTCCGGCATGCCACCACGCACGACGTGCTCGCCTGCTGGTTCGGGGTCGACCGCTCCACCATCACTCGGGCCATCGGAGAGATGCGGCCCATGCTCGCCGAGCGAGGGTGCACCGTCAGCCCGGGGGTGCGGCTGCGGACTCTGGCCGAGGTCATCGACCACCTCGGTGCCGACAGGAAGACCGGCATCATCGACGGCACCGAGATCCGGGTCCGCCGGCCGGCCGCCGGACGCAAGGACCGGGACAAGTTCATCTCCGGCAAGAACAAGCGGAACGCGGTCAAGACCATGGTCGTCACGGACGGGGGCGGCCGCGTGCTCTTCTGCAGTGCGACCAAGCCCGGCAGCTGCGCGGACATTACCCACGCCCGCCAGTTAGGGCTGGTCAAGCTCCTGGCCGACGGACCCGCGGTGGAGATCCTCGCCGACGCCGGCTACCAAGGCTTGGGCGCCCAGACCGGCGGCCGGGTAATCACACCAGCACCGCAAGTTCAAGAAGAATGCCCCGGACTGGTACGAGGAGATACACGCACGACAGCGCAAAGCCCACTCCTCACGCCGCATCCGCGTCGAGCACGGCATCGCCCACCTGAAAAACTGGCGGGCCCTGGCCCGCCACCTCGGCCGCCGCGAGCACATGAGCGACACCGTTCAGGCCGTCGCCGGACTGCTGTCCCACCAACAGACCGCGGACCTGACATCGGCACGGCAGAGGTGAACACCAAGCCCCGCCGACATCCTCGACACCTTCCTGCCTACCGTGCACGAGCTCGTAAGAGGTGTCCCGTAAATGATCTCTGAATCGCCTTGGGCAGGGCTGGCCGCCGTATGGCCCGCTGATCTATCCGGCGAGGGCGAGGTTGTACATTCGGGCTATGCCAAGCATGGCGTGGTGGACGCCGTCGCCTTTGAGGCGGCAGTCGCGGAGGATCTTCCAGGCCCGGGTGGGGACCAGGGTGCCGTCCACGATGAGCACGGTGTCCTTGGCGAACCGCTTGCGGGGCTGAAGGGCGATCATCGGCCCCAGGTGGTCGATGATCCGGTCCGCCGCGGACTTCGAGACCCCGAACAGCGGGGCGAGCTGCCGCATGGTCAGGTTCATGCGCCAGTAGGCCGCGACCAGCAGGGCACGGTCCTCCAGGGGAAGGCTCCACGGCCGGCCCTTGCGAACGGCGTCCGCACCCTGGCGCCGCAGAAGGGTCACCAGCTTCCCGAACTGCCTCGGGCTCAGCCCGCTGAACGGGGTTATCCAGGACAGTTCCGACGCCGTGATCACACCAGCCACAACAAGATCATCTCAGTTGCAGACGCTGCCCCATGTCCTCGATCCTGTGTGTTCGGCAAGCGGGGAGGGCACATGGGGCTGATTCTTTTCCCAGGCGACGGAGACAACAGCAGTCCGGATGTCTCCTGGTCCTACAGCGGCTTTGCCGCGTTCCGGCGGCGTCTGGCCGAGACCGAAGGGGTCGTTCTCTCCGAGATGCGGGGCTTCGACGGCGAGCGCCCGTGGAGCGAGGAGGTGTCCACCGCTCTGAAGCCACTCCTCGATCATCCGGATGACGGCGGTGACGACCTCTCGCCTGCCGAGTGCGCGTCGATGCTGGTCCGGCTGGAGGCGATCAAGGACGAGTGGGCACGGGAGGACAGTGACCAGCTCCTCCAGCAGCACATCGAGGACGCCCGCCAGCTGACGGACGTCCTGCGGCTCTGCATCGAGAAGGACGTCCCGCTGGCGTTCCTCTGAGGCCCAGCAACCACGGAACGCTCTTACGGGACAGCCCTTACCTCGAGGGCTGGGTTGACGGCGGTGAAGTGACGACACTGAAGGTGAGCGGCTTGCCGTCTGTTGAGACCACGTCACATTGTATGTAACGGAAACCTGCCTTCCAGTCTTCCTCGGCGGGTGTAGACCCATTGATGCTGTAATTTCCGTGCGCGTAGGTGGAACCGTATTTATTCTGGCAGAGAATGTCTTCTTTCGTGGTGGCTGACTTGTATGTCATTCCGTTGGGTGCTCTGACGAATCCGACAGTCTGCCCGTCGTGTGTAGTGCCGCATTGAGTTAGGATCGCGTTTGAATTTATATTTCTCCAGCAGTCGCCGATTGTCGTGATGCTAATGTCGTCAGGCTGGCCAAACTTACGGAATTGGCTAACGTTGTCCGCGAGTGGCACTGTTTTGTTGAAGATCAGGCAGACAGTGTTTTGGACGCCGTGGTACCAGCCTTGTTTGCTGGGTGGGATTGCGTACGAACGGGCATCGGCCATCGCGCCCACTGTCTCTGCCAGCAGCATTTTGCATCTGCTGTCGCCGCCCTTCTGTGCGTCGTCTAGAGAGCTCGAGGGATCGTAATTGAGTACCTGCCCGTCGTGAGGGCCGGTGCAATTAGTGATTCCCAGATATGGCAGCCCATTGAATTTTTCCGAGGTCCAGGAAGCGTTGACACAGACGCCTAGGTTCAGTTCGTCATTGAGCCCGACGGCCTCTCCGTACGGCATCACGCGGCCGCTCGGGGTCGTCCTGGGCGAGGGTCTGTGTGGACCGTTAAGACCTGTCACCACTGCCCAGGTTCCGCCTCCTGTGAGCAGGAGTCCAGCGGCGGTGAGGGGAATGATGCGGCGTTTCGTGGAAGTTTTCTGTTGACCAGGTGCGCGATGGGGCAGGCGGGGCTCCCACCTGTGGCTCCGGGTTTTCTTCGGAGTTCCGGGACTGTGCGATCGTTGTGGGCCTGGCTTCGGGGTGGGGGGCTGTGGGCGCGATGATGGCTTGACGGGCTGTGTGATAGTTACCTTTTGCGATCGCGGGCTTTCGGCGGTGAGTTTGGTGAGCAAGTAGGTTGCGGTGTCGGTGTCCAGTCTTTGAGCTGGGTCTTTGGCCAAAAGGCTGAGGAGGACGCTGGTCAGGTTGCCAGCGCGGCGGGGTGGTGTGGGTTCCTCGGTGAGGAGCGCGGTGAGGGTGGCGGCGTAGGAGCCGCGGTCGAAAGGGCTCTGGCCTTCAGCGGCGTAATAGAGGGTTGCACCGAGTGAGAACAGGTCCGATGCGGGAGTTGGTTCTGCGCCGCGGGCACGCTCCGGGGCCAGGTAGCCAGGGGTTCCCACGATGCCGGAGGCGGTGGTGAGGCGTGGTTCGTCGACGTCTTGTTTGACTGAGATGCCGTAGTCGCCGAGCAGTACACGGCCGAATGCTGTGTCGTGGGGTTCTTGGGGCGTGGTGCTGGTCAGCAGGACATTAGAGGGTTTGACGTCTCTGTGCAGGATGCCCAATTGATGACCTGCGGCGAGGGCGTCGAGCAGTGCTAGGCCCATCCTGGCAGTGTCGGCTGGTGGTAGTGGCCCGTCGTCGCGGACGACCGCTTCAAGGTCTCGGGCACCGGGCACGTATTCCATGACGAGCCATGGCAGGCCGTGGTCGATGACGCTGTCATAGACCGTGACCACGTGGGGGTTCCCGCGGAGGCGGGCGGCATGCCGTGCCTCGCTGCGGGCTCTGGCGATGCGTGCGTTCAGCGCCGGTTCTGGAAGCTCCGGCGGCACGGCGATTTCCTTGAGGGCGACGTCGCATGCGAGCTCCTGGTCGTGGGCGAGCCAGACACGGCCCATGCCGCCGGCTCCCAAGCTGCGCAGCAGCCGGTAGCGTCCGGCGATCACTCGGCCGGCGGCGTCACTTGTTCCCACCATGCCACCCTTCCGTCTCGTTCGACCCCAGGGAAAGCGCAACCGGTGGTCTGGAGTGCTGCGGGCCTTCGCGACCGGGTCCTGACAAGCTTTCGGCAGGGTGTCGGCTATCCGAGCTTCGTGCAGACGGTGCAGCAGCCTGGTCGGGCAGGTTCAGTGGCCGGGCATGTTCTACGCGAAGGCTCGGGCATCTGGAGACATGACTATCCATGTGATCGTTCGGAACGGCTGGAGCACGCCGTACGGAGGAAGGCATTCACGCGTCCGGCGGCCGCCCGCTCGGTCAGGTGGCGCTGTCCTCCAGGGCACGCGGCCCCTCGTAGGCAGTGCCCCAGCCAGAGGCAAGCCAGCAATCGCCGTCAAACCTTCTCTTACTTCCTCATCGTGGCAGGCTCCTGCTGCCGCAGCAGACGGCCCACCGTGATGGCGAAGACGACCGCGAGCAGCATGCCCATGTTCCGCAGCCACACGGCAGAAGAGTGCTAGAAAAGCGGATCGGTGAACTTCTGGTCGCCCGGGATGAGCGAGCCGAGCTGTACCGTTCCCGCGATCGCGGCGAATCCCCACCGGGAGGGTGCCAGCCACGCCAGGTACTCGACCACAGGCGTACTGCCCAGCGACATGAAGCCGCCGCATAACACCAGTTGGACGACTACGAGGAACACAAGCAGGGGCATGATCACCTCCTCGTTGCGCACGAGCTCGGAAACGAGGAGGCCGAGCAGCATAGCCGTGAAGGCCAGCAGCATGACGGCCAGCGTGACTTCCGCCAGCGGAGGCATGAGGGCTCCGTGGCCCCCCGGCGCGCGCAGATCGACGCCGAGGAGAGCCACCAGCGTGAGTACGGCGGCCTGGATGACCGTGATGACTCCGAGCACGAAAATCTTAGACACCACATACGCCGATCGGGAGAGACCGACGGCTCGCTCCCGCTGGTAGATCACACGTTCCTTAACCAGCTCGCGCACCCCGTTGGCGGCCCCCGTCATTACTGCGCCGATGCACAGAAGGAGCGGCGCATTCAACGCGTTACCGGGCGCCAGCCGACTGCCGACACCAAGCCGGGTCATGAAGCCCATAAGGATCGGGAGCGCGATCATCACATCCCGGAAGATCCGGTCGGAACTGAGAACGGCGGCGTATCGCCGCACCAGCGTCCCCAACTGCGCTCCCCAGCTCTGGCGCCGTGGAGAGGGGCCCGCCAGGTTCGGCTCGGGCCGGCACACGGGCGACTGCATGTTCAGACTCGTGATGTACCGCTGGTTCTGGGGCGAGCACCGGTATTCCTGCGCCCACGCTCGGGCGCTGTCCGCCTCGAATGCCTCGAATGCCTCCGGCCAGTCGTCGAAGCCGAAGAAGGGCAGGGCTTCCTCCGGAGGCCCGTAGTAGGCGACCTCGTCCCCCGGCGCCAGTACGAGCAATCGGTCACACAGTTTGAGGCTGAGCACGCTGTGCGTGACGACGATGACCGTGCGTCCGCCGTCGGCGAGGTCGCGCAGCATGCGCATCACGGAGCGGTCCATGCCGGGGTCGAGCCCCGAGGTGGGCTCGTCCAAGAAGAGCAGGGACGGCTTGGTTAGCAGCTCAAGCGCCACACTGACGCGTTTGCGCTGGCCGCCGGAGAGGCTGTGAATCGGCTGCTCGGCGCGCGCCTGAAGGCCCAGCTCCCGGGTGACCTCATCCACCCGGGCCTCCCGCTCTGCCAAGGCTGTGTCCTGTGGAAACCGCAATTCGGCCGCGTAACTGAGGGCACGGCGCACGGTGAGTTGCGTGTGCAGGATGTCGTCCTGCGGGACCAGTCCAAGGCGCTGACGGAGCTCTGCGTAGTCACGGTAGAGATCGCGCCCGTCATACAGCACGGCGCCTTGGTCGGCCGGCCGCAGACCGGTAAGCGCGTTGAGAAGGGTAGATTTTCCGGCGCCGCTGAGGCCCACGATCGCCAGCAGGCATTTGTGACTGACAGGAAAGGACACCTCGTCCAGGAGCACGCGGTCGGTATCGACGACGACCGTGAGATTCTGCACGTCGAGGGCGATCTCGCCGGTGTCGACGTACTCCTGGAGGTCGTTGCCGACGATACAGAACGCAGAGTGACCGATACCTATGATGTCGCCCTGGGTAACCAGAGCGCGGTCAACAGGCTGGCCATTGAGGAAGGTGCCATTGTGGCTGCCGAGATCGGCAATCTCATAGAGCTCGTAACACGATCATGGGTGGGCCTTCTTGAGGCGTCTCCAGCAGATGAGGCTGCAGGCCAACGAGACGAAGGCGTTGTGGAGTTCGGTTCGGCGTTCCCAACGGACGGCAAGGCGTTTGAACTGGTGGAGCAGGGCGAGGGTCTGCTCCACGACGTAACGGAGTTTGCCCAGGCCCTTGATGTTCGGGGCGCCCTTGCGGGAGATGACCGGCAGGATCCGCCGCTTGCGCAACTTTCGGCGGGCGGGGTTGGAGTCGTAGCCCTTGTCACCGAGGAGCGAGTCGGGGCGGCGGCGTGGCCGCCCGGGCCGTCCGGCCACGGGCGGGATGCCATCGACCAGGGGGAGGGTCTGGGTGACGTCGTTGACGTTGGCCGCGGTGGTGATGACCTTGAGCGGGGTGCCGCGTCCGTCGCAGATCAGGTGGTGTTTGCTGCCCGTCTTGCGGCGGTCGACCGGCGACGGACCGGTGTCGGCGCCCCCTTTTTCGCGCGGATGTGGGAGCCGTCCACGCACGCGCGGGACCAATCGAGTTCGCCGGCTGCGTTCAGCTCGGCGAGCAGGATGCGGTGCAGTTGGTCGAAGACTCCGGCCTGCTGCCAGCGGTCCAGGCGCCGCCAGCAGGTCTGTCCCGAGCCGAATCCCAGCTCTAGCGGCAGGAGTTGCCAGGCTATGTCGTTGTAGAGGACGTACAGGATGCCCTGCAGACACAGCCGGTCCGGTACCGGCCGTGGGCCCGGCGACTTCTCTGGCCAGGGCGGCAGCAGCGGCTCGATCAGCGCCCACAAGTCATCGTCCACGATCCATGGCCGGGTGCTCACATCCTCCCGAACGGCGGAATCGTCACATCGGTCACGCCGGACAAGGGCACTACAACAAGATCAAGTTACGAGCTCGTAGGACACGGTCTGATACCGCAACGGTCTTCGGCGTGACTGGTTGCCAGGCTGTTCGCCGGCCTGGGCATGGATGGGGATCTTGGTGATGTCAGGGCGTAACGGGGAGGCTAGCGAGGTGCCGCGAGTACGTCCCGGAGTACGTTCGCGAGCGTGACGCGGGCCAGCTCGTTTCTCAGGGTCTTCTCGATGCCCTCGTAGATGCTCTGCATCGCCGGCTGGATGCCGTGACCCACCACGCATCCCTGATCCGGGGTGGTGCGGTGCATTGCGAACAGCGGGCCGGGTTCCACTGCCTCGTACACGTCGAGCAGGGTCATCGACTCCAGCTCGCGTGCCAACGACCAGCCCGCGCCCACGCCCCGCCGGGACTCCACGAGCCCGGCCCTGCGTAGCTCGCCGAGCAGCCGTCTGATCACCACTGGGTTGGTGTTCGCGCTGGTCGCGATCTGCTCGGAGGTGGCGACCTCATGGCCCTGGCGCTGGTAGAGGCCGATCCAGGCCAGCGCGTGGGCGGCGATGGTCAGCCTGCTGTTGGCGCTCATGGACTCCTCCTCTCGGCCGCAACGCTTCATGTTACGGCAGTCGTAACAGTGAAGGTTGCAACAGCCTGTCGTAACAATTAACGTTGCGACTGCCGGGAAGGGTCAATCAACGAGGTGAGAAGAATGAGCAAGCCACTCACGGGCAAAGTCGCCCTGGTCACCGGGGGGTCGCGCGGACTGGGAGCCGCGACCGTACGACTGCTGGCCGAGCAGGGCGCCGACGTCGCCTTCACCTACGTCAGCTCCGAGAAACAGGCGCAGGCCGTCGTCGACGAGGTGCACGGCAAGGGAGCCAAGGCCGTCGCCTTCCAGTCGGACCAGGCGGACACGAGCCGGGCGCCGGCGCTGATCGACGACGTGGTCGCGCACTTCGGCGGCCTGGACATCCTCGTCAACAACGCGGCGATCTCCGTGGCTGGCACGGTGGACGACCCGGATGCCGACACCGCCGCACTGGACCGGATGCACGCCACCAACTACCTCGGCGTGATCGCCGTCATCCGGGCCGCCTCCCGAGTGCTGCGCGCGGGCGGCCGCATCATCACAGTGAGTTCCGGACTAGGCTCCCGGGTCGGCGCCCCCGGCCTTGCCGACTACTCGGCGACCAAGTCCGGGATCGAGAGGTACACCATGGGCGTCGCACGCGACCTCGGGCCCCGGAACATCACGGCCAACGTCGTGGAGGCCGGACTGATGGAGGGCGGCATGCAACCGCCGGACCCCGAGACCCTCAAGGCCCTGGTCAGCTCGCTGTCCCTGCAACGCATGGGGCACCCCGACGAAATCGCCGCGGCGATCGCCTTCCTGGCGAGCCCCGCCGCGTCGTACGTCACGGGCGCAGTGCTGGACGCCCACGGCGGCTACAACGCCTGAACCCGAACCCCTGCCGCGCGCTCCGAAGGACATCGCGCCTTCGGAGCGCGCACCGCCAACGACCCGCGTGTGCGTGAACACACCTCAAGAAGCCCGGATCGTGATCGTGTTATGAGCTCATAGGTGCCATCATTGTGCGCACGCAACTCGGCATGCCGGCGTGAGACGACCAGATCGTCGATAACGAGGTCGTTTTCGCTGCTGCGGCCGATGCGCACGGTCCGTGCGGGCATAGGCTGGACAGTAGTCGGTTCGCGGAAAGTCCCCGTTGCGGCGGGCATGAGCACCCCCGAAGGACCCTCCGGCGAGTAGCCCGTCATGCCAGAGCGCGGCCGGGCGGTGACGACCATGCGTGGTCCGTCGTCAATGTTGTCGAGGCGGATGACGTTGCCCGGCCAGAGAACCGCCGTGTGGACTTGGCGTCGGTTGGCGAAGGTGCCGTTCTTGCTGCCCTGGTCCTCGATAGTCCAGCGGCCCGCCCTGGCACGCAGCAATGCGTGATGCCAGGAAACGCGTGCATCGTCGAGAACGACATCGCTAAGCGGGTCCCGGCCGACAAGGTATTCCCGACCCGGACTGAGCACCGTCGTACCTGTGTCGGTTTCGAGGAGGAGTTCGGGCGCGTTCGCCGCGCCGGGCCGCTCTCCCATACCGGAACCCTACTGAGCTTGCATGCGTGATGTCGTCATGGTGGCTGGCGTAGGAGGCCGGTGCAGGTGAGGCAGCCGTCGAGGACGTCGTGGCGGTATTGGAGCTGGCGGGGGCCGCGTCGGACGGCAGTGATCAGGTCGCCGGGGTCGGCGAAGGCGCGGTTGGCCACGGTGGTGCGTCGTAGGACGGACCAGATGCCCTCGACCGGGTTGAGGTCGGGTGCGTAGGGCGGCAGTTGGAAGACAGTGAGCCAGTCCCGGTCGGCGATGTAGCGGCGCATGCTGGCGGTGAGGTGGGTGTTCAGATTGTCCCAGACCAGCACGATGGGGCCGCCAAGCTGCTGGTGGGCGGTCTGGATCAGGTCGCGGTAGTCCCTCCAAGAGAAGCTTTTGCGGCCATCGGGCCGGGCGTCCGGGCAGGGCCGGTAGATCAGCCGTGAGGGTTCGCCGGTCTTGTAGCAGGTCAGGGCGGCCACCGATAAGCGTCGGCGGGAGCGGCCGTGCACGCGGACCACGGGGTGTGGCCGCGGCGGGACCAGGTGCGGGTGGTCGGCGGCGTCATCGAGAAGCCGGCCTCGTCCTCGAAGACGAGCCAGGCGTCGAGCGCCGCCACGGTCCTTCCACCTGGGGCCAGGTCTCCTTCATCCAGCCGGCCACCGCCGCCTCGTCTCGCTCGATGGCACGGCGGGCGGGGACCTGGCAGGTCCAGCCATGCCGTCTGAGCAGCGCGGCGACGCCCTGGACCGTGTAGCTCTTGTGGAACCGCCGCCCGATCAGGGTCTTGATCCTCGACAGCGTCCAGGTCTGGTCGGGCCAGCCATGCGCGACCGGGCCCTTGAGCAGCTCCCGCTCGAGGGCGGCGAAGAGTTCGTCGCTGAGCAGTGGCAGCGACGCCGGCCCCTTCGAGGCCAAGGCTTTCGGCCCGCCCTGCGACCAAGCCTTGCGCCAGCGCTGTACCGACCGGACGCTGACCCGCAGGTCGTGAGCGATGACCACGTTCTCGTCACCCTGCCGGAACCGCTCGGCCGCCTCCAACCGCAACTTCTCGCGGAAGACCGCCGTTCATCGGTCAACCCGCCCCCTTGCGCATACCTCATGCAGTCGGCATACCGCAGGGATCATGGACCGTCAGCCCTACCGACACCACGCTTTGAAGGTCAGTAACTGGCCATGTAGGACACGGTCTTAGCCGGGCAACCATCACGTACGGCCTGGCGCGAGGCCCAGGTCCACGGCGTCGGGCTCGGGCACGGTGGGGGTGGTGTCGATGCGCCGCTTCAGTTCGAGGAGGCCGGCGGCGGCGAGGGGGGATAAGATGTCGCGCGCTGCTCGCGATGGCGGTCGGCGAGGTCGGGGTGGGGCGAAGGCACCGTGATTGAGCTGCAAAGACACACGACCCAGGGCGGTCCTGCCCGGGGTCGTGAACGCGCGTCGGCCTTTCCTAGCCTGCGGCGCTTACAACTCACCCGCAACATCCTCATATGATCACCATGAAGCGGTCCACGTAACAGCGGTGGGCCGTTTTTCAATTTCCTGGATGTTCGCGGCCGGCATCCGGGATTTCACGACAAGAGAAGTGTGGAGTGTGATGCCATGAACCGACTTGGCAGAGAAGCGCGCCGGTTACCCTGGAGGCTTGCGGAGCCGCCGGCGCGCATCGCGTTATCTGTTCTTCTGCTGGCGGGCGGCGCCGTGGGAGCGACGGCCGGACCGGCCTCCGCTTCGACCGACGACGGCACGCTGACGGTCGAGGTGCTGCGCGACTTCTTCGGCACCGGCGTCATCAACGCGACGATGGACGTGCCGCAACGCGGCATGAAGGTGAAGATCTCCGACCCCGCCGGACACGTCGTCGGCGGCGTCACGGACGCCACCGGAAAGGTCGTGGTGTCGCCGTCGACCGAGCTGAGCGGCGGCCGGTACCGCGTCGACGTCAGCGTCCCGGCGCCGTACAACGGCTATCTGCAGGCGGCGCCCGCGTCGACGGCGCAGAACCACTTCGACAGCTTCACGTCGTTCGTGGACGTGTCGGGCGGAAAGAACGCCTCGGTGGTGACCGGGGTGTGGGATGCAGCCGACTACGCGCTGCCGGACTCCCGGTACTTCGTGCCGGTCCACAACGGCGCCAACGGCACCGACAACCGGGCGCTGGTGGCGTTCGGGACGAACGTCCGGGGCACGTGTCCCACCGATGTGGCGTGCCCGACCACGCTGGCCACGCAGGCCCAGGTGGGCACGACGTTCGGGTTGGCGTACGACACGGCCCGGACCCGGCTGTTCCAGAGCGCGTTCGCCCGCCGGTACGCCCCGTACGGACCGCAGGGCGGGGACGCCATCTACACGGTGCCGGTCAACGGCTCGGGTGCGCCCCAGCTGTTCGCGCGGGTGCCGGACGCCGCAGTGACGCGGCACGACACCGCCAACCTGATCAAGGACCCCGGGTTCACCGACGTGCCGGGCAAGGAGAGCATCGGCGGCCTGGCCCTGTCGGAGGACGGATCCACGCTGTACGCGGTGAACCTGCGGACCCGCAGCCTGGTGAGCTTCGACGCGACAGGGGCCACCGCCGCGGCGCCCAAGTCGACGGTCCCGATCCCGGACCCGGGGTGCGCGAGCCCCGAGGACTGGCGGCCGTTCGGTCTCCAGACCCACAACAACACGCTGTACGTCGGCGGCGTGTGCAGCGCGGAGAGCACACAGCAGCGCGCGGACCTGAAAGCCTTCGTCTCCACCTACGACGGCAAGCGGTTCACCACGGTGCTGAGCCACCCGCTCACGTACGAACGCGGCAGCGTCATCGGTTCCGGTGACAAGGCCACCCACTGGAACCCGTGGAACACCAGCCTGGACACGTGGGACGACCGGCAGACGGGCAACCCCTTCATCGATCCGCAGCCGGAGCTGTCCTCCCTCGCCTTCGCCCGCGACGGCTCGATGATCCTCGGTTTCCGCGACCGGTTCATGGACGTGCTCAGTTGGGGAGGGCTGGACCCCCGCCCGGGGAACGACACCCCGGAGAACGGCATGTCCGGTGGTGACATCACCATGGTCTGCGCCACTCCCACCGGCGAATACCAGTGGGAAGGCACCGGGAGCTGCCCCAACCACGCCACCCCCGCCAACAGTGGCGGCCAGGCCGCCGATGTCGTCGAATACTTCCCGGGCGACTCCTTCGCCAGCGCGCACCACGAGACCGCGCTGGGGTCGGTGGCCTACATCCCGCAGCAGCAGTGGGTCGTCAGCACGGAGTTCGACCCGGTCGTCAACGTCGCGACCTCGGGGACCGGGTACCACAACATCACGACCGGTGAGGGCCCGGGCAACAACCCGACCGCCAACGGGTTCCAGTTCGTCAGCCGGGAACAGGGTGGGTTCGGCAAGGCCGGTGGGCTCGGTGACATCGCGTACGCGGCGGCGAACGCGCCGATCCAGATCGGCAACGTCGTGTGGTTCGACGGCGACCACAACGGGATCCAGGACCCGGGGCACGTGCTGCTGCCGGGGGCCACGATCAACCTGCTGGACGCGGACGGCAAACAGGTCGCCACGACCAGGACCAACGCCGCCGGCGAGTACTACTTCGGCGGTGTCAGCGCCGCATACCAGCTCACGCCCGGCGCGAAGTACACGGTGCAGTTCGACGTGTGCACCGCGGACACCAGCCAGGTGCCCGAGCAGCCCCCGGCGAGCGAGCTGAGGTTCACGCTCCCGCGGGCCGGCGCCAACCGTGCGCACGACTCCAATGTGACTCCGCCGACCACCGGGCCTTTGTGCAACGGCTACGCGCCCGTCACGGCGCCGGACAAGCCGGGCGGGGTCGACCACACGATCGACGCCGGGGTGTACATCCCGAAGGAGACGCCGACCCCGACCCCGACGCCGACTCCCACGCCGACACCGACTCCGTCGTCGACGCCGACGCCGCCCGGGGCCTCGACGCCGCCGTCGCCCGCGCCGTCCGCGAACCACCCGGCCCCGGCCGGTGGAGGCGGGGGTTCCCTTGCGAGCACCGGCATGTCCGGGCTGGCGGAGATGATCGGCCTCGTCGGTCTGCTGGTGGGTGCGGGCCTGGTCATCGCGTTCGTGACCCGGAACCGTCGAGCCCGGCAGCACTGAACGAACCGCACAACGGTGATCCGCCCGTCCGTGATCCGGACGGCGCGGACGGGCGGATCACGCCTCGGCCGGTCCACGAGGGCCGGCCCGGCGTGGTCCGCCACCGGAGTGCCGAGTGCCGCCGAGAGCCCGCTGCGGCCGGACGGTGTGGAGATCGAAAGGATGAAGCGGAGCGTGTCAGCGTCAAACCGCCTGCGGGGCGCGAGAATCCGGCAAGCCCCACCGGGCCGTCCGGCCGGCCGGCGCCGATGGCCGCGGTCGCGCCGGGCCGCGACCGTCATCGGCATCGTGGTCGTCGCGGTGGCCGCGTTCCTGGCCGTCGACGGTGGCTCCGGCGCCGGCGGCCGGCGCGCGCTGACGACGGAGGAGGCGAACCGGCTGGCCATCACGCGATTCCGTAACTACCAGGCGCACGGCCGCGCGGTGACGATCACCGTGCCGGGCACGGCCGGCGGGCTGACCGTCACCGGGTCCGTCGACTACCGGCGCAAGGTCGGTTACGGCGTGGTGCACGGCACCGGGCGCGACAAGTCCAGCGACGGGCTGGTCCAGTGGACGCCCACCTCGGTGCACGTCCTCCCGATGTCGGACGCCCCGGCGCACGCACCCGCGTCGCCGCCCCGTTCGGGCTGGTACGACCGTCCGCTGCTGTCGTCCGGCAGCGCGCTGGACACCTCCCTGTCCATCGTGCTCGGTCTCGGCGGCGACCGGCCGGACAACGCCGAACTGCTCCCGCAGAACGGCGCCGCCTGGTGGGGACGGGACCGGGCGCACGGCCACCGGGTGGACGTCATGACCGGACCGTCCTCCCCCGGCCGTTCCGGTACGGCGGGCAACGTGCGCTACTGGATCGGCTCCGACGGCACCATGTTCCGGGTCCGCGCCAGCGTGGGTTCGCAGCCGGAACCGGTGGTCATCGACTTCGACACCCACACGTACGTTCCGGTCGAGCCGCTGCCCGGAACCACCCCGGCCCGGTAGCCGCTGTTCAGGACGTCTGCACCCGTGCGTTCGCGGAGAGCAGGGACGCCGGCGGCAGCCGGACGCCCTCCGTCTTCGGCAGGGCCGGGACGGCCGGGACGACGGTGGCGCCCGCGGTGGCGGCGTCGGGGAACTGCGGCTGCGGAGCAGGCGCCGCGACCTCGGTGAACGGGATGCCGCCGGGTGCCTTCGGCGCCGTCCACGTGCCGGCCGGCGAGGACGACGCGGCCGGACGCGGGCAGGCCGCCCTCTTCGCGAGCCGGGCGGGCACGGTGGTGCGCAGATCGTTGCCCCGCAGGCAGTTGCCCCGTCCCCGCGTGGCGGTGGGGAACGTCCAGCCGACGTCGACGCCGTTGCCGGTGAACGTGTTGTCCACGATCTGGTTGCCGACCGGAGGCAGGTCGGCGGTCGCGGTGATCAGCAGTCCGGCGCTGTGGTTGCCGACGATACGGTTGCGGACGAACCGGTTGCCGCTGCCGCCGTCGATGCCGACGCCGATGCCCCACCCGCCGTCGGCCTGCTCCGGGGTGGCCGTCTGCTGGTTGGCGGCGATCAGGTTGCCCGCGATGACGGAGCCCTGCTGCGGGAGCAGTTTCTCCTGGTGGTCGGAGTTGGTGGTGAGTCCGACCCGGTTGCCGACCAGGCGGTTGCCGACCACGTACATGTCCTCGCTGGCGTTGGTGCCCTCGTAACCGACCGCGTTGAGTTCGGCGACGTTGTCCCGCACCACGATGTTGCACGGCTTGCACTGGCCGACGTAGATTCCCGAGTCGGCGCCGCCCGACGCGTACGAGTGCTCGATGACACCGTTCTGGGCGGAGAACGCGTAGATGCCGTACAGGCCGTTGCGGGTCGCGGTCACGTGGGAGACCAGGAACGACTTCAGGAAGGTGACGGGCTCGTCGCCGGTGTCGTAGCCGCCGTTCGCCCCCGGCATGCCGGCGGCCGCCTTCGCCGAACCGGTGACCAGGATCCCGTTCTGCGTGTTGTTCTCCACGGTCAGGTTCTCCACGGCCACCCCCGGCGCCGAGACGACGACACCGTTCGGCTGCTGCAACCGCCCGTCGATGACGACCTTGTCCCGGGACACACCGCGAAGCGTGACGCGCGCCGTGCCGATCCTCACCGACTCGTGGTACACGCCCGGCGCGACCAGGACCAGGTCACCGGGCCGGGCCAGGGACACCGCGTCCGAGATCGTCGGGGCATCGGCAGGTACCCGGATCGTCACGTGCGCACCGGCCGGACGCCGGCCCTTGCCCGATCCGCCGTCGCCGCAGCCTGCCACCAGTGTCAGCGCGCCCACTACCGCCGCCAACACGCGAAGAGCTAATCGAGGCATGATCCCAGTCTGGCATGGCACCCAATTCCACGCCAGAAAGGCCAGGTTGAGCGGCACACGCGATTCCGGTGTGGCACTCTGCACCCCATGCGCCGAGCCGACCGCCACCCGTCACGCCGTACGTTCCTGGAGGTCACCGGCGCCATGATGGCCGCCGGCCTGACCGCCGGGTGCACACCGGACTCCGCCCGGCCGGGCCGGCACGCCCCTGCCCCGGGGACCACGCCGATGCCGGTGCCGGCGACGGGCCGCCGTCAGGCGGGCATCACGCTGCCCCAGTCCGCCCAGGCCAACCTGCTCGCCGTCGTGGCCGACCTCGATGCCACCGTGGCTCCCGGCCGGCTGCTGGCCGAACTCGGCCAGGCCATCCGCACCCTCACGGCGGGGACCGACAGACGGCTGCTGGGCCTGCCGCCGGGCGACCTCACCGTGACCGTCGGCGTGGGCCCCCGGCTGGTGCGCCGGGCCGGTGCCTCGCTGCCCGGCGCGGCCGACCTCCCGCGGTTCTCCCGCGAGCGGATCGCCCCGCGAGCACGCGGTGGTGACCTGCTGATACAGATCTGCGCCAGCGACGCGCTGCTCCTACCGGTCGTCGCCGCCGCGCTTCTGGACCAGGCCGGTGACCGCGTCCGCGAACGCTGGCGCCAGTCCGCCCACCGCGGTGCGAACGTGTCCGTCGGCAACGGCCTCACCGCGCCGCGCAACCCGCTCGGTTTCATCGACGGCATCGTGGGCCCGCACACGACCGCCGAACAACGACGCGACCTGTGGCTGGCGGGGCCCCCCGCGGTCGCCGGCGGCACCCTTGCCGTACTGCGGCGCATGGAACTCGACCTGCCGCGGTTCGCCGCCCTGTCCGTGGCCGAACAGGAGGCGGTGTTCGGACGGCGCCGGGCCAGCGGCGTCCCCCTCTCCGGCGGAGCCGCCGCCCTGGGCCCGGACCTCGGAGCCAAGACCCCGGACGGGCGCTATCTCGTCCCCGCGGACGCCCACGTGCGCAGAGCGCACGCCACCGCGGTCGGGGTCGGGCTCATGCTCCGCCGCTCCTACAGCACCGACGAGCCCGCCCCCGGCCTGCTCTTCATCAGCTTCCAGAACGACCTGCGCACCTTCACCGCCACCCTCACCCACATGGAGACCTCCGACGCGCTGCTGCCCTTCACCACCACGACCGCCAGCGCGACGTTCCTGATCCTGCCCGGCTTCGACCGGCAACACCCGCTCGGTTACCAGCTGTTCGGCTGACCACGCAGACCACCACGCTCCGTCCGGGTCCGGAGTCAGAGGGGTTTCAGGCGGCTGCGCAGGAGGCAGAACTCGTTGCCCTCCGGGTCGGCCAGGACGTGCCAGCTCTCGGTGCCGGTCTGGCCGACGTCGGCGGGAGATGATCTTCATGTCGGTTCTGTGGCATGGGCCGTGCCTTGGGTGTCCAGCGGGGTGGCACCGTGGTCCGGCTGTCGGCCGCGTGGCGCGGGGGTCGGTCGCATCCGTGGTCCGGTGGCTGTGTCCCGCGGGGCGGAACGACGGGTGCGATCGCAAGGCCAGGGCGTGGGACGTTCTCCTCTGGCGAGCCTGTCCGGCGTGCGGCGGGGTGAGGGTGGGGCGGAACTCGGCCGCCCCGCGATAGAGATCGGACCCTCTTGATGGACCTGCTGGAGAAGTGTCGTGCCTATGCCCGGGCTGATGAGGCACGCGATGTTGGGCTCTATCCGTTCTACCCGGCCTTTCAGGGCCCGTCCGAGGGCGGTCAGGCGGTGCTGGACGGCGCCGAGGTCTGCATGCTCGGCAGCAACAACTATCGTGCGCTGAGCGAGAATGCGCAGGTGATCGGTGCCGCGCAGGACGCGATCGCCCTGTACGGGACGTCCGCGACCGGATCCCGAATCTCGAGGCGGACCTCGCCGACTTCTTCGGCTACGAGGCGGCCCTCATCTTCAGCACGGGCTACATGACCAACCTGGGCGTCGTGTCCGCCCTGGCCGGGCGCGGCGACCAGGTGTTCCTGGATGAGAAGGCGCATGCCTCGCTGATCGACGGCGCCCGGCTGGCGGCAGCCTCCGGCGCGGTGGTGCGCGGGTTCGCGCACAACGATCCCGATGATCTGGCCCGTCAGCTGGCGGCGGCGCCGACGGCCTCTTCCTTGGTCGCCACGGACGGGGTGTTCGCGATGGAGGGCAACCTGGCTCCGGTGGCCGAACTCGTGGCGGGGTGCGAGGAGTTGGGGACGGGACCGGGGGACGGCTGGGAGGGCGGTGTCGACTGGGAGGGCTGGCTTGACCACCGGGAGATCCGGCGACGGCTCGACCAGGGCGCCGTTTCCATCTCACCGGCGATGCGGCGCAGAGCGAGCAGAGCAGTGGGCAGGAGGACGTTGACGTTCTTCCCACGGGCTCTACCGGCGGCGGCGGTCAAGCCACCAGGCGAGCCGGTGAGCGGACTCCACGCGGTCACGGGGGACACCGGGTACACGAAGCCCCAGCCGCCCCTGGACAGTCAGGAGCGGGTGCAGCCGGAGCAACGCGACGATCGTGTCGATCTGCCGCCGGGCGGCTGGCGGTTACTGGTCGGGGTGGACGGCTTGGATGCCGGTGCCGGCGTAGGCCTTGGGGGTGAGGGTGAGCAGGTACCGGCCGGTGGGGTGGGTGGGGGAGGGGCGGGCGGCGTGGATGGCGTGGACGGCGGCCCAGGAGTGTCCGAACCGCAGCAGTTCGGTGGCGGTGACAGCGGCGTCGGTGTCGAGCGCCTCGATCCGGATGAACCGCAGTCCCTTGATGTAGCCGAGCAGGCCGGGCCGTTCGGCGTCGCCGGCCGTCAGCGACAGCACCGGCGCGTAGAGGTCGCCGAGTCCGCCGGAGGCCTGGACGTAGAAAGCGGCGACCGCCTCGTTAAAGGTGTCCTTCGGGTCGTACAGCGCGCCCGCGGTCGTGTGGTCCAGGACGACCGCGATCCCCGCCACTACGCAGCCGCCCGCGAGCTGTGCGCGGCGCCGCCCAGACGCTCCAGCAGGGCCTTGGCCTTCGCCTCGGCCTCCGGGCTCGGCGCGCTGCCGAGGGCGGAGGCGAGCTCGGCACGGGCCAGCTCGGCCCGCTCCGCGTACTCCCCCTGCGTCGGGGTGCCCTGCGCGAGGTCCTCCACCAGGCTGCGAATGGTGGTGCCGTGCTCGGCCGCCAGCTGGGCGAGCCGGTCCCGCGCGGCCGTGCTCACCTTGATGCTCGTCTCGTCTGCTGCCATACCCCGACTCTACCGCGTTCCTCTACCGCAGGTAGAGGAAGCGCACCCAGACGGCAGCGTGGTTCGCCGGTATGCCCAGAGACGCCTCATGCCCCGGGGGCGAGGGCACACCTTCCGCACGTGGTCGGTGCGCCAAATGTGCGCCCTATGAGCGCTTCATTGCCATGTGCCCGCCATGGCGCTGGAGCCGTCGAGCTGCGGAGATTGGTTGATTCCCGACACTCTCCGGCGCATGCGCAAGGACTTGGCCAGGACGGACCGGGAGCACAGGGGGAGAAGATGACGGGGAAGATCCCGCCGAGCACGGGGCGCACGGTGGAGGAGGGGCAGCTGTACCGCGATCTGGACCGGTACATGGCCGACCGGGATCGGCGGCTGCGCGTGGGCCCCGTCGGCCCCGACGGCCGCGCCGCGTACGTGGTCGAGCACGACCTGCACCTGGACGGCCGACCCGTCGGACGCATCACCCCCATCCACGTCGGCAACCTCGGCAATCCCCGCAAGTTCGAACTGCTGGAGGAGTCCGACGCCGTGGCCGCCGACCCGCGCTACACCCGGCTGCTCACCGCGATGGCCGCCGTGCACGGCGCCGCCGCCACCCCGCGTGACTACGCCCGCGCCGCCTACGACGCCCTCGGACTGCGGGAGGGCCTCGCGTGAACCACCGTGAGGCGGCCGGGGGACCTCCCAGCCCCGAGGGGCACGCGGGCCGCGAGCCGCTCGCCACGGCCCGCGGCCTCATGGAGGCCGAGGCCGCCCGGGGCGGCATCACCGCCGCACAACTGGTCGGCCAACTCGCCGCCACCAGCCGTCGCCGCCCTACGGTCGACATCGCCCCGCGCGGCACCTCGCTGCGCCGGGCTCTCCCGCAGGCGGACACCGCCCTCCCCGGAGGCACGCCCGTGTTCGGCAGCGCCGGCCGCGAGAACACCAGTCCCGCCGCCCGGGTCCGGAACCTGCTCACCGCGGCGGGCATCGACTTCGAGGAGACCGTGCGCACCGACGGGTCCGGCACGGAGATCACCGAGTTCACCGGCAGCTGGCCGGAGGATGACGCATGAGCGCCACCCCGCAGCGACTCGAGCTGCGCTTCCCTCCGGTCGAGAACGGCCTGGACTACCTGGTCGACGTCACCAACCGACTCACGACACCCCCGGGCGTGGACCCCACCCCACGGGACCTGAAGTACGCGGTGCGCAGCTTGCAGGACGTCACCGAGACCCTGCTCAAGGCCCGACTCCGGCAGGAGCACTGGGCGCTGGTGTTCGCCAAGCCCGACGGCGCCAGTCGCGCCCAGTATGACCAGGGCGACTTCGTCACCTGCACCCTGACCGAGACCATGGGTCGCCTTCAAAAGATCGCCGGGCTGGCGCTGCCGGCCAAAGGCGTCGCAGCGGTCAAGAGGCTGGCACGCGACCGCAACGCGCTGGCCCACTGGGGCCTGACCTCGAACGCCGCCGCGATCGAGGCCCGCGCGGCCGCCGTGCTCGACTTCCTGCTGGTCTTCCTCGACACTCACCTGCTGCCGGGCCTGAGCGCGGCCGAGACCGCCGAGGCGGAGACCACCATGAACCTGGTGCGTTCCCAGCTGCGCGGGATCACCGCCTACGTGGACAAGCGCACCGACGACATCCGCTCCGTCCTGGCCCCGCTCACCGCCGTCACCGTGGAATGCCCGGAGTGTGCCCAGCCCGCCCTCGTCGCCGGCGGCGGGCAACCGGCCTGCCGCTTCTGCCTGGTCGCCTGGCAGGACCCGGCCGCGGCGGCGCGCGACTACGCCTGGATCGTGCGCGGCCAGACTCCTGACGACCGGGTCGAGGGACTCCGCCCGGTCCAGCTCTGCCCGTCCTGCGAGGAAGAGGCCCTGATGCTCGAGGCCGCCACCGTCGCGGCACAGCCGGACACCGTCCGGCTGTGCCTGGGATGCGGGACCGACCACACCGACACCAAGCTGGATTCCTGCGAGGGCGGGTGCGGCTGGCTCCTGCCCACCGACTTCCCGGGATCGTTGTGCGACAACTGCACGACAGCCGCATGGGAAAGGTTCTGATGGCCCAGACCGACCGCCAGCCCACCGCCAACCGTCGGGAGCCGGACGGGCCGCAGCTCGTCCGCGTCCGCGGGGTGTGTCGGGTGCGGGGTGGGAGCGGGTGGCGTGGGCGGCGGAGGTGTTGCGCGGGGAGTTGGAGCGTCCGGGTGGGTATCACCGGGGGCGGGCCCGCGGGATCGTTGAGCGGCTGACGGGCACCGTGCTGGGCGGGGTGCGGGAGCGGGCGCTGGATGTGTGGGGGTCGGTCTACGGGCTGGCGTCGGGCATCTTGCACGGCCGGGCGGCCGGTCCCGGTGACGCTGTCCTCCTCTACACCGAACTCCTGGGGGCGGCGCGCGAGTTGCTGGTGCCGCTGCCGGAGCGCGCGGCCCGTGCCCTTGAGCTCGCCGCGCTTGAGGGCCCGGGTGCGGCCGGGGCCGCCGAGCTGGCCCGCTGGTGGGACCTGCGAGCCGTCGACTTCTTCTTCCGTTCCGGGCCGGCGCCGGTGTGGCTGGGTGTGCTGCAGGAGTACGCGCCGCACCTGCTGCTCCCGGACCGGGTTGCCGGCGGGCGGTGGCCGGCCGCTCCGTTCCTCGACCATATCGCCGGCGTCGACCCGGGCGCGGTCCGGGCGTGGTCGACGGCACCGCTCACCATCGTCGCGCTTCTCGCGACCCCCGAAGCCGCCCGCCCTTCCATCCCCACCGCCAGCCCCGACATAGTTCCGCTGCGAAGGACTCAGTGACCGTCGTCCACTGACCGTCACTGATCACCGAGCCCGCCACGCCGTCAGCCCCTCGAACGCAACCGATCCAGTTCGCTCCCGATCCCGTCCCGCAGCACGTCATGCTGCGGACCCAGCCTGAAGCCCTCGTCACTCCACCGGTCGCCCGGATACAGCCACACAGGCTTGCCCATCAGATCGGCCGGCTCCCACTCGAACCGCGGCCAGACATGGGCATGCAAGAACGGGTCGGTGTTCCCCAGAATCTCCAGGTTGACCCGGCGGAAGTCGGGGTCCAGGCGCCGGCAGACGCGCTCAACGGCTTCTCCGAGCCGGTCCATGTCGGACAGAAACGACAGCCGCCTCGCCCTCGGCAGATCAGACAGCCGCTGAACACCTGGCTCGTCCACGAGGAGAACCGAGTAACCCGGCAAGAACTGAACGTCGCCGATCACCGCGAACCCCGACTCAAGCCGCCGCAGCACGGTCGGGTTCTCACCTCGCAGAGCAGCCCCAATCCGATCCATCCGCCAGTCACCAGTCATGGCCCCAACTTAGCCACCGATGATCAAGGCCCGCTCTTCGCTCCCCAACCTCCCCACATAAATCAAGAACCAACCAAGTGAGGCGAGGAGCGACCCTGGCCGTTTTCACGAATCGCCATCAACGGCCGGGCGCGGAATCGGTGCGGGCCGGCGAGGGCTTCACGACTGCGGATCCGGCAGTGTTCCCGGCTTGACCGCTTCACATCCGTGCACCCCGCGTCCTGGAGGGTCTGTTTCTGTCTCTCCCCGCTGGGCTTGTCGTAGGCGACAGCCGAAGCGTGCGCCACGCCGTCGGCATCGGTCCAGGTCAGTCCATAGTTGCGCATGGTGATTGTCATACGGGCATCATCGCGCCCGGCACTGACAATCCGGCTGGGCCACTCTGATCACCCGTGCCCAGGTCCGTGAACGGTTCAGCGGGACTTTCCAGCCCGGTGCCGCCCCCTGCCCGCGCTGTGACGGCGCCCGGCCGAGTGCCCCGCCAGCCCACGACCGACCTGGACAGGTAGGCCCCCAGACGCGCCGCGTCGCTCAAGGCGCCCCACCCGCGGTGGTCACGCCGCCCAGCGAGATCCCCCACGGCCCTCAGCAGGACACGGGCCAGCAGATCCGCGACACCCTGCCGCCCGCCCCGCCCCCGGCACCGTCGAGCCCGCCCCGCGCCCGGTAGGCGAGGAGATGCCACCGGAACTGCTGGCGTGGCGACCCACCACTGCCGCCGCATCAACGCCTACCTCGCCCGCGCCCAGCACCTACCAGACCCTGCACGGCGACAACAACATGAAGCAGTGGCAGCGCCTGGCCTGTGCGCCCTGACCGACGCCCTCGCCCACAACCACCTCCTGGTCGGCACCCTCACCGCCTACCTCCAGCGCCACCTCGACGCCGACCTCCACCATCACCCGCTCCCCGCTGACCATCAACGCGGCCGCCCGCATCCACCATGACGGCGACACCGAGCAGGCGTGCCGTCGCACGGCCGCCGTGCTGGACGGGCTCCCGGACGCCTACTGCACCGGGCTCTCCCAGCGCCGCGCCCTGAACCTGTACCGTTCGCTCCCCGCGCACCACCACCGCGAGGGTGCCGTACGCGAGCTGCGGGACGTCCTAGCAGCCTGAATGCAAGGCCCCGTCCCAGCCCCGTCCGGAGAGCTCACCCCCGGGAATGGCGCAGGTCCGCGCCCTCCAGGTCCGCGCCGTGCAGGTTCGCGCCGTGCAGGTCCGCGGCGTACAAGTTCGCGTCACTCAGGTCCGCGCCGCTCAGGTCCGCGCCCGCCAAGGTCGCGCTCTCCAGGGCCGCGCTATGCAGGTTCGCGCCGCTCAGGTCCGCGCCGTTCAGGAGCGCGTCCAACAGGTTCACGAGCTCCAGGTCCGCGCCCTCCAGGTCCGCGCCGTCCAGGTGCGCGCCCTCAAGGTCCGCGCCCTCCAGGTCCACGCCGATCAGGTTCGCGCCGATCAGGTTCGCGCCGTGCAGGTTCGGGCCGCTCAGGTGCGTGGGATCGCTGAACAGGTCCTCGCTGAGGTCCTCGCTGCTCAGGTGCGCGTCGAGCAGGTGCGCGTCGAGCAGGTTCGCGCCGCTCAGGTCCGCGCTGCTCAGGTACGCGCCGCTCAGGTCTGCGTCCCTCAGGTCCGCGCCGTTCAGGTGCGCGTAGCGCAGGTCCGCGCCGTTCAGGTTCGCGCCCTTCAGGTTCGCGCCGTCCAGACGCGCGTAGCGCAGGTGCGCACGGTGCAGGTCCGCACGGCGCAGGTCCGCACGGCGCAAGTCCGCACGGCGCAAGTCCGCGCCTTTCAGGTGCGCGCCTTCCAGGTGCGCGCCGTTCATGTGCGCAAAGGTCAGGTGTGCATCGGCCAGGTTCGCTCCGTGCAGATCCGCGTGTGTGTTCCTGTCTTTGGTTAATGGGGCGACGAGGATGGCCAGGGCGGCGGCCACGTCGTTGACCGGGTGTTGCGGACCGTTGGTGCCCTTCTTCGGCAGGGGGGCGTGGCTGCGGACGTAGGCGGAGATGACCTGGACGACGGTGGGAGCGTCGCGGGGAGAGTCCTGGGCTATGCGCTGCAACGCGTACAGGCCGCCGATCCGCACCTCCTCTGCCTCATCGCCGAGGTTGGCGACGGCCGCAGTGTAGCGATCGGTGACCTGGCCGTCGCGGGTCAAGTGCTGCTCGCCACTGGCCTGGCGCACCGTCACCAGGGCGGTACCGGCCGCTACCAGCGTGGAGATGCTCACCAGCAGCGAAACCGACCGTTCTAATCGGGTCCACCACCGACCATGCTCGGCCGTGCCCGTCGCGGGCTCTGGCTGCCGGTTTCGGTGCGACCGGCCGGCAATGCGGTGCAGTTGCGCTGTACGCGCCTGATCCCTGGAACCCTGTGTGGTCATGTCCGCACTTCAGCAACTCCGAACGCATGCGCGGGTGCAATCAGTTGCACCGTGATAAACCCGATATGTCCAAGGCGGCCGGTCAGGGGCCGTTTGTCGTCACGGCGGCGGTGCCTCGTCGGCGCGGCCGCCGGCGCCGAGGGCCCGCCGCGGTGCGGGAGGGGTCTTTGTGTGGGCTCCGAGGACTCCGCGGGCGCGCAGCTCGGCAACGTCCGGGGGTGGATGCCGGGCAGATTGTCGATCGGCGTACGCGGAGGCGGGGCGGGCGAGCAGGTTCGCGGGCAGGAGCAGGGCTTGCGCGTCAGTGTCGAAGCGCGGTCACCAGGAGCGTGTCGGCGGCGCGCGGCCCGTCCCCAGCAGGCAGGGTCTCGGTGGTGATCTGGGTGAATCCGGCCTCGTCGAGGAGCTTGGTCCACACCTGTTCCTGGAGGACCCAGCGCCGCATGGTGGCCGCCTCACCGTCCGAGGTCTTCGCCCCGATCTCGGTGTGCTGCACGTCGGGGTGAGCGGGGTCGCCGCCGAGGTGGTGGCCGAGGGTGGAGAACACCAGCCGTCTGCCGGGGCGCAGCGCGGCGGCCGCCGCGGGCAGCAGTGCGCGGGGATCGGTGAAGTCGACGGCGCCGAAGACGCTGTAGAGCACGTCGTAGGCGCCTGCCGTGGCGTACAGATGCCGGGATACGTCGCGGTGGACCAGGCGCAGCCGGGGTGTGAGGTGACCGTACAGGTCTTGAGCCATGCTGTGCTGGGCGGGTGAGGCGTCGACGGCGATGATGCGGGCGGGCTGGTGATGGACGGCCAGGTGAGCGGGGTGCCGGGCCGAGCCGGCGCCCAGGTCGCCGACACAGAGCCCGGTGATGTCGCCGAGGACTTCGGCCCCGGGCCCGCTGTCCTGGCCCCAGTTCCAGCGGACCATCGCCGCCGCCGACGCCGCCCGCGTCCGCGCCCTGCTGGCGCGGCTCACGGCCGACGCCGGCGCTGGGTGCGCTCCGGCGTAATGTTCCCTGCGTGCCGGGCCCGGCGCCCGCGAGTGCGCCGTGCCCGGCGCCGGGTTCGCAGACGGATCGCAAGCGCGGGCCGCTCGCGTACAGCAACTGTCAACCCGGAAGGCCCGAGCCGTGAATACGGCAGCCAGCACCACGACCGTCAGGACGAAGACGGGCGGGACCGCCCCCTGACGCGCGCCGCCGTCATGGAGGCATCCCGCACGGAACCCAACTACGCCGCCTACGCCCCCAATGACGTCTGGGTCGTCGCCGACATCGGCGGCCGTCTCATCCCGGTGATCCCGTTGGTGCGCGCTGCCCTTGGCGCCGAACCGCACAACACCAATGAGGCCGAAGTCAGGATCAGGGAACTCGGGTTCCAGATCTTCATCAAGCGCCTGTACACCCCGGGCGGGCAACCGGTCCGGCTCACGCGGACGCAGCTCAAGGACGCTCGCCCGTAGTCAATCGCAGGCCGGCCTGCGGGACCTCGATGCGGTGGTGAAGCGCGCCATGGGCAAAAGTGCGCTCACCCTGGGCGTGGCGTTGGCCGATGCGGACAGCGGCCGGCCCACGCTCGTGCACTCGCTCGAGATGGGCAAGGCGGAGGTGAACAACCAGATTCTTGCGACCCGCTTACGGGTGGCACTGCACCACCTCATGGACGGCGGCCCGGCCCCCGCGGACGGCGACTGGCCGCGCATGCTGCGGATGGTGCCGGACCTGCGCGACCGCGAGAGCCCCGCAGACCCTGACTTTCTTCTTCCAGGCGGTCACCACAGGCAGGGCCCGGCTGCTTCGTCGCAAGGCGTCGTCACGGCCCCACACGAGGCAGCCCGCCGTAGCCCGGGGCGCTCTCGGTACGACCATGACACCGGCTGAACTCGATCAGGGGGATTGGAATGAGAACGATGGGAACACAGACTCCATGACGAACTCCGATGATGAAGCGCAGACGTCCCACGCACCGGGATCCCAGCCGAGCGTCCACCCGGGTTCCGACGAACCGCAGACGATCACGGCGCCGACACCGCCCGTCGCGTGGAGCAGTGGCGCTCCGGACCAAGCCGACCTGGCCGATGAAGAGGACGAGTCGGAACGGCCCCGCACTCGCGAAAGGTCGGAGACTACGCCCCACAGCGACTGAGCCTGCATTGAGCCCTTTCAGCGTTGCCGCTCAAGGGTGAGCACGGCCGCGGCGATTGACGACATTCGATTCGGGCTGCACCGGGCCCTGCGGAAGACCCGCCACGACTTCAGTCGTGCGACGCCACGCTCCACCGGCGCCCGTGCCGCCGACAGCGCGCGGTTGACGGTTTGCTGGGTTGGTGTGAGCTCCCGGCCCGGTGGGCGTTTGAGCGGTGTCGTCACCCACGGGCCGGCTCCTATGTAGGCGCGGTCGACGAGGACTGGAATGCCCTGGCGTTCGCAAATCCGGATGATCCGGTGGGTGCGGGCCGCGGTCAGGTCGTGCGCGCGTCCGGGCAGTGCGGGTGAGATCCACAGCAGACGTCCGGCCGGATCGGTCACCAGCTGCACGTTCACACCGTGTCGGCGGTGCTTGTGGGAATAGTCGGCCCGGCCGTCACCGACCCGATCGCACTCCGCGAGAGTGCCGTCGAGCAGGACGTAGTCGGGATCGGTCTCGCGCAGCACCTTGAGCAGGCCCGGTGCGCGTTCCGCGAGCAGGCTGATCACCGCAGTGGTGTAGGCGTGGGCGGTGCCCACCGAGATACCGAAGCCGACGGCGATCTGGGTGAGGGTGTCGTGCCTGCGCAGGTACACCAGGCCGACCAGCGCACGCTGGTGCGGCGGGAGCTTGCATCGGCGGTCACCCTCGCGGGTGACGATGAGCATGGTGACCCACTCGACCAGGGCGTGGGGCAGGTCGAGTGCGGCAGGATGGGGAACCAACGCGGCTCCTGTGCCTGTGGGTTGAGACTTCGAACACCTCCCCCAACGGCACGGGAGCCTCGTGCGTTGCGCACACCGCCAGCATCACCCGATCAGTGGCCGTGCTGAAAAGGCTCATTGACGAGCCCTTGACCGGCCACGAGGAAGGCGGCGGTCATCCGTCGCGCAGGTGGTTTTGTTCACGAATTCTGTTCTGGCAGCAGATGTGCACCGCTCCGGGAGGCGCCCCGTCCGGGCCGTGGTTGATGTTCAGGAGAACGGGAGGCACCTCGTGTACCCATCCACCGGACGGCCAGGGCGAGGAACAGCCGAGGGTGCGTTGAGCTGTCAGGCCCGCCGGGCAGACTGTCGCTCATGACAGAAGCCGGGCTCGATGCGGCCGCCCGCTCCCTGCGGGCCTGGCTCAATCGACAGCAGTTCAGTGACCTGTCTACCCCCGAGGTGACCGCCTTTTTCACCGACTCGGTGGCCGCCTGGGCGATCGGCCAGGGATATGAAGTCCAGCGGGAGGTAGGGCTGCCCACCGCCACTCGGCAGAACCGGACTGGGCGCCTCGACCTGCAACTGCGGCACCGTTCGGGTAAGGGGCGGCTGATCAGCATCGAGGTGGATCGGGGTACGAAGGAGTGGTCCCTCGAAAAGCTCGTCCGGGCTGCCGAGCTTGGCCACCTGGCGCTGTGGCTTCGGTGGAGCCGCACCCCCGTCACTCTGCCGATCCCGCCCACAGTCCGGCTCATCCGGGCTCAGGTGCTTAGGCGTACCACACTCACGCGGGCGAAGGTCTACTCGCTCCGGCCGGACAATTGCGGGTAGCAGGCTGGACACATGGCCAGTCGCGTTGAGAAGTACCTCGCACGTCTTGATCGAATTTCCGGGAGGAAGGAGCCCCGCTTCTTCCCTGTCGAGTCGACCAAGCAGGGGCTGCGGGGCGTGACGGAGATCGTTTACGACAGCCTGCCGGACGGCAGGGCCCCGGAGTGTTCCCAGAACATCTGGTTTGATCACGTGATGCCGTGGTTTGAGACGGTCGGCAGGGAGTCAAACAAGTTCGTCCTGCTCGGCTGAGTCGCGGCCCGTCTGCGGTATGGCTTCCCAGTGCTCGCCCGGCCACGGTAACGAATTCCGTGCTGCTGGCGACCCGGGCACGGAGAGCTGCTGAGCGAGCTGGGGGATCGAGTTCGGCGGCGCTGCCAGCTGTGTCTGGACTGTCGTTCACGATGGGCGCATGCAGCCGGAATTCGTCACCTATGCTGCGGAGAACTTCAGCTCCTCGCTCCGCGACGTCGTCTGGGCCTACCAGCCGAACCCGGATGTACGCTTCATGCAGCGCGCCCTGCGCGCAGCGAATCCCGCTTACCAGTGGCGCAGTTCCGTGAACGGCTGTGCGAACCATCCGTCGTCCAGGACGCGGTAGGCCGGGTCAGCCTGGGACAGGAACTTCTCATACGCCGCACGGCGTATCTCCCGATGGTCGATCTCTCGCCGCTCGGCCCGTTCCTCACGGGCCAGGGCACTCTGGTGCCGTAGCTGCCGGCCGGTCACCCATGCCGAAGCGACGCCTGCCAACCCCGCAGCGCTCAGCGTGGACAGGGACGTGATCAGGGCAACCGCGACTGTGTCGTTCACGGCGCTCATATTTCCTTGTCAGCAGACTCTTCGGCAGGGTCCCGGACACGGCGCAGAGTATTGCGGGAACGTCCGTTTGGTCATGTGATGCCGTGAAGCTTGAGGATGGTGGCGGGAGTGGTGTGGGCGCGTCTGGGGCTGACGGTGTTGGCCCAGCCGACGGCCCGTAGCGTGCCACGGACGATGTCGCCCAGGACGGCTATGACGGCGGGGGTGTTGCGGGTGCGGATCGTGCGGGCGTCCTCGCCGAAGGCGACGTCGCGAATTCAATGGACGGAGTTCTCAATGGTCCAGTGGTCACGGGCCCAGGCGGCGATCTCGGCGGGGGTGGCCTGTTCGGCGGACAGGTCGGTCACCGCCGAGATCGCCGCGATGTCCGCGACCAATGGGAACAGCAACTCCTTCAAGGCGGCCACGCCAAGCAGATCGGCGACGGAACCATCACCGACGAGCGCGGCTCCATCGGCAACGTCTTCTACGTCATCGACCACATCGAGAAGATCGGCAGCCCGGAGGTCGTCAGCAAGACGAAGGCTGGGACCACGCATTCGCACCGCACCAGCCCACTGGTAGCGGAGGGCCGTACCACCGTGGTCCGGCCGCCGCTGCATACTGCCTCTCCCTCCACCACCTCTCGCGCCCAGTGGTGGCACCGTCAGAGTGGCGATGTCCCGTCCACGCCTGCCGCCGACAGCGCCTCCCTTCCCGCAGGCCCCAGAGCCGGAGGAGCCGGCGCAGGTGCTCCACCTGATGGCGGCGCTGTAGGAGTCGGTACAGAAGCGCCAAGGCCTCCCGCACCGGGGACGCGGGCCCGGCACGAGTGCACGAGCTGCTGCAGACGCAGAAGAAGACGGCCGCGAAGAAGCAGCCGGCCAAGAAGGCCGCGGCGAAGAAGTCACCGGGTCGCTGGCCGCGCAGCGCGTAGCTGTACCCCGGGTCGGCCTGCGGCGCGGCCCGTCCGCTGGACAAGAAAAGGAACGAGACCCGGAGCGTCATGGCGGTGACCACCGCGCTGGGCACGGCCACTGACCGCCTCACCTGGTATTGCAAGGCGCCGGCCTTGTGACCGGGGCCTGCGGGTGGGTCGGCGGTAACCCCCGCAGGAGGAATTGCAAAGCTTTTGATGGTGACGGCGTGTCCGCCTGTGGCGAGTCGCGTTCAAGTCAACAGCCTTTAATGGCTGGCAGGTTGAGGCGAGAAAGTCCTAGGGTGGCGATGCCTGCCGCCGCAGCGGTTTGCAACACGGTGCGGCCGTGAATAGCGGCAGGGAAGGGGGACCGTTTCCTTGAAGCAGACAACAAAGCGGCTGTTAGCAGGTGCATTCGCAGGCTGTGTACTGGCCGGGGGCATGGCGGGTGAGGCCGCGGCCGAGCCGACACCGGTGAAGCACACCCTGCGCGTAGCGCAGCTGGGCTCCGTCAAGACCGTCCAGGTCAACGCCTCCGGGGCGAGTTGCCGCATCGGTTACATCACCATCACCCGCACCAGTATGTGCCTCGACGTCGCCGCCCGCGTGGACCTGCTCCTCAACGGCAGGCCCGTCGGCTCCGCCAGCTTCGAGATCAAGCATTCCATGGGCCTGAAGTCGAGCAAGCTGAAGTGGGGCGAAAGCTTCACCGTCGGCAAGGCCACGCTCGTCAATGCCTCCGGCATCCAGGTCAACGTCTCCGTCGGTGCCGGCAGAGCCGTGAAGACCAGCGTCAAGTACCCCCAGGGATCCACCCTGGGACCCGTCCGCAAAGGCACCGTCAGCTACACAGCCACGGTGAAGAAGAAAAAGACGCTGACCACTCCGGCGTCCTACCGCTTCACCTTCACCAAGCCCGGCTACACCGGCGGAGACATCACCTACGCCTCCGCCAAGTTCCGCTGCGACGACACCTTCTGGGCACGCAACAACCGCACACGCGTGAAGAACCCGGGCTGCATCTTTCCCGGCTTCGCTCCCACCTTCACCCTCTCCCACACCGACTCCAAGGTGAAGGAGTCCGCCAGGCACATCGCCGACGCCCAGCGGGCCATCACGGGGCACCCCGGCGCCTCCACACCGCTGCACCGCATCACCGACAAGACCACCATCGACAAGCACCGCACCGCCATGTGCGGCAGGATTCACGCCCCCAGCGGCAAGGACTGCGACGAGTACCCGTTCGCAGCCACCAAGGAAGGCGGAAACCCCCGGCGCGGCAGCACACGCATCATCTCCGCCAGCGACAACCGCACCGCCGGCGCCCGGCTGGGCGGCTTCTACAAGAGCCAGCGCGTCCTCAACGGCGACGCCTACTATGTGCACATCAAATAGCACCGCCGCAGCTCATCGATGATCTGGGTGCTGCTCCCCACCGGCTGGGGAGCAGCACCCAGCGCCGTACACGGGGAAAGACGAGACGGAGTTGAAGACGGCGTGACCACCGAAACCAAGGACCTCTACGTCGAAGACCATGATCTTCTCATCGACCCCATGCTGCAAGGCGTCATGGAGTTCCCCGAACACTCCAGCATCACCAACAGCCTCATCGGCTTCCACAAGGACTTCGGCACCATCCTGACCGGCTTCGCACGCGGCTATGCCCGCGTCACCGTCGAAATCCGTGACGAACAGCCCGCGCTGGACATCGAGAGCTGGGACGACGTCCTGGACATCTCCGCCGACTTCATCCGGGGCCAGGCCTTCGTCGCCAGCTATGACAAGGCGTTCACCACCAACCTCGCATTCGACGGTCCCGGAACCTACCGGATTCGCACCCACGCACGCGGCCGCGCCGATGCCAAGGACGCCGCTCTGCCCCGCAAGCCCCGCCCCTCGAAGACCAGCCCGCCACTCGAGACGTACCTCGTTCAGGTGTGGAAGGCCCCGACCGCCCCCGAGCAGATCCACAAGAGCAGCAGCCACACCACCCTGCCCGCAGCCCACTACACCGGCCCCAACGCCTCGCCCTACCAGCCGGCCGTCGACGCCCCCAAAATCCACGCCGAGGGCGGCGGCATCGTCCTCCTCCGCACGTGCTTCACCGCCCCCCAGGCGTGGCACAACCTCTTGGACTTCATCGACCACGGTGGTGAGGACGGCGGCTGCATCGACGTCACCCCCATCGACAACTCCGCCTACGACAGCCTGACCGACGACCAACTGCGCACCCTGATCGACCGTGACGACAACGACTGGCCCCATCACAGTGTCCTTCTCGTCGCCGACCAGCAGGCCCTCGCCTCACCCGGTCTGCCCCTGCTCGCCGTCGACAACCCGCCCGGTGAACCCGCACCGTCCTTCCGTATCCCGCGGCAGTACCTGGAAAGCTTCGTGGTCAACATGGATCTGGGAAACACCGATTTCCGTGAGTGGTCCCGCGACGCCGACGACGACGGCATCTACCGAGAAGCCGCCGATGGCGCATAGGCGGGAAGCGACGCGATGACCGCCTGCCGCCACCCCGTACGCCCCTGATGGGCCGCTGCTCGGCGGGCAATGTGCGCTTGGGCCAAGGCACCGCGGAGTCGACCGCCTCGTCGAGGACCTCGTCCGCAGCGAACTCGCCGCCGGCGCTCGCCAGGCCCGTCGCGGCGGATTGTCGCACCGTCGGTAGCGGCACACCGTGCTCACCTGGCAGGCCGGCCGGCTCCGCGAAATCCTGGGCCTCCGCCGCGGCGCACCGCACGGCGTACCTCCGCCGTGCCTCCTCCCGCTCCTACGCCACGACGGCAGGCGACCGGGCAGCCGTCTTCGGCGCGAGCCAGGTCCAGCAGAGTGCCGGCAGTGAAGCTGACCTGGACGCACGGCAAGACGGCCACCTCAACGGCCTCCTTGCCGGGCGGGACGGCGGCGATCGGCTGATGCACAGCGCCCGCCGCGTCGGCGCAGACACCGATCAGCGTGATCAGGGCGGCGAGCAGCCGCGCGTGGCGGCATCGGCGGGCGGGCAGGGCCCACGGTCCGCTGTCGCGGTCACCCCCGCACTATGCCGCGCGAGAGCCACTCGCGGGGGCCTCATCCCTTTTCGATTCCCGATCCGGCCAGACGCGAGCCGGGGTCCACAGTACTCAGGTGCCGCCCCGGGTCAGGACGACGTCGCCCGCGCCCTGGCCCTCCGCGCCGCGCTGGACGCGGCGAGCGCTTGGTGGCGGGCCCGCCCTCGCGGCCGGGCTGCCGCCCGGCGCGCTCGACGACGCCGGTGCCTTCGTGGACATCGCGCTCCCGGACGAAGTGTGGTTGTCCCTTGGACGCGTAAGCGCGGGCCCAGCACCCCCGCGCCGGCGGGGAGGACCTGGGCGGCGCGCCGCTTCAAGACTCGGCGGGCGGAACACCGCCGCCTCGGCGGAGAGGACGCATCTTTGAGCTTCGAGCCCGCGGAGACCGAAACACTTCCGCGTCGGCGGGGAAGACGTGCATAGCTGGCGCGCGATGTGGTCGACCACTGGAGCACCCCCGCGTCAGCGAGGAGGACGCATTCTTGTCCTTTAGACCGTGTCCTACGTGGTGAGGCGGACGTTGTCCCGGTATGGGGCGGGGAACGTGGGGATGGATCGTGCCGGACGGCTTGTGGGAGATCGCCAAGCCGCTGATTCCGAAGCAACGGACGCGGCCGCAGGGCGGTGGAACGCAGAACACACCTGATGAGACGGTGTTCGCAGCCATCGTCTACGTGCTCGTCAGCGGGTGCGCCTGGCGGTCGCTGCCGCCCTGCTTCGGGATATCAAAGTCGACCGTCCACCGCCGGTTTCTGATCTGGTCCAGGGCCGGCGTCTGGGGGCGGCTGCACGAAGCCGTACTGCATCGTCTCGACGATGCCGGCCTCTTGGACGTCTCGCGCGTCATTCTCGACACCGCCCACGTCAGGGCTAAAAAGGGGGCGAACACACAGGTCCGAGTCCCGTGGACCGGGGCAAGCCGGGTTCCAAGATGCACATCCTGTCGGACGCGAACGGCCTGCCCGTCCTTGTCGGCGTCTCCGCCGGCAACGTCCACGACAGCGAAGGACTGAAGCCGATGGTGGAGGGTCACCAAACGAGACACGACCCCACCGAGGCCGCCACTTCAAGCCCCAGCGCCTCCATGCCGACAAAGCGTATGACCAGGCCGACCTGCGCAGATGGCTGCGAGGGAAGCGCATCGGCGTGCGGATCGCCCGCAAGGGAATCGAATCCAGCGAGCGATTGGGACGCCGGAGGTGGGTCGTCGAGCGGACGATGTCCTGGCTGTCCGGCTACCGCCGTCTCAGCCCTCGCTACGAGCGCGATCCCCGCAAGTACCTGGCCCTTCTCGGTCTCGCCGCCGCCCTGTGCTGCTACAAGCGCCTCGTCCGCCTCACCACGTAGGACACGGTCTTAGTGGGTTGAGGTGGCTCTCCGCGGGGTCATCGGCAGTGGCACTGAAGCGCGCATCCCCCGGCGAGGCCCCGAGGATATCCGTCCAAGGTCTCCCCGAGCATGCTGTTTCCCGGACCCGGAACGCAGTTAACGTGCTCGGGCCTCTTATCAGGTATCCCTGGGAAGGCGGGTCCGGGGCGGCGCCAAGGTCTAGGGTCTGTTGTGAAAGTGCTGGTCACAGCCACTCGTTGATGGCTGGGACCAGCACGGTCGCTTCGTAGCGGACGGCGAGTTTGTCGTACCGGGTGGCGACGGCCCGGTGACGCTTGAGCCGGTTGATCCCGCACTCGACCGCGTGCCGCTGCTTGTAGTCGTCCTTGTCGAACGCCGGTGGACGCCCCCCATACGATCCGCGCTTGAGGCGGTTGCGGACCCGATCCGCCGGAACCGGGATGGTGGCCTTGATCCCTCGTCTGCGCAGGTAGGAGCGATTGCCACGGGAGTCGCAGCCTTGTCGGCCCGGACCCGGTCCGGGCGCTTGCGCGGCCTGCCGAGCCCCAACCGGGGAACCCGGATGGCTTCCAGGACCACCTCGAACTGCGGGGAGTCGCCCCGCTGCCCGGCCGTGATCACGACGGACAAGGGCTTCTGCCCCTGCTCGACCGCGAGGTGGATCTTGCTGGTCAGTCCGCCGCGGGAGCGTCCGAGGCCGTGGTCGGCCGGCTCGACGAAGATCCCGCCGGGCGGTTCCTTCTGCAGGTCCCCCTTTTCACCGCTCCGGCGGCGTGCTGGTGGGCCCGGCAGACGGTGGAGTCGACGTTGACATCCCAGGTGATCAGACCCTCCGCGTCCGCCTCGGTCTGGAGCCGGGTGAGGATCCTCGCCCAGGTGCCGTCCCGCTGCCAGCGCCGGAACAGGTCATACACCCGGTCCCACGGCCCATAACGTTCGGGCACGTCCCGCCAGGGAGCACCGGTCCGCGTCCGCCACCGTATGCCGTCTATCAACTGCCGCCGCGTCCACACCTGCGGCCGACCCGGCTTGATGCCCGTCGGCAGCAGGGGCTCAAGCCGGGCCCACTGGCCGTTCGTCAGATCCCCACGTCCCACAGGACCGGATCATCAACGAACAAGATCCACTTTCGCAACAGACCCTAAAGGGTGTTGCACAAGGCCGTGATCAAGCAGCCGGAAGCGAGAGGCTGGGCTTGTCGGGTCATGCGGCGAGGGCGAGGTTGTGCATGT